>JAZDIV010000122.1:0-44346 GCA_043804695.1 PVC group bacterium
AAACTGCTGGAGTTCTATGAATGGCTGAGGATGCTGGAGTTCGAGCTGGATTTCCTGCCCGCTTTTACCAAAGTCATCACCCTGAGCACGGATGATGAGAGGCTTCTACAGTCATTTCTTCCCGATCTGGATATAACAACCGTTACCATGGGAACGGACCTGGATCATTTCCTCGAGCCGTATCGCCCGGTTGATAACCGTCGGATTCTCTACGTCGGCTCGTTCAACCATTACCCCAACGTGGACGCCGTCCACTGGTTTGTCTCCGCCGTCCTTCAGGAAATCCGCAAGACGATCCCCGAAGCGACGGTGACCATCGTGGGGAGCGGAGATCCCGCGCCGATCGCAGATATCCGAGACTGGCCCGGTGTTGAATACGTCGGCCCGGTCAAAGACGTGCGGCCCTACTTACGGGAGGCCGCCGTTTTCGTCGCCCCGGTGCGCCTCGGCTCCGGGATGAAGGGGAAAGTCCTGGAAGCCCTGGCCATGGCAAAGCCAATGGTCGTCACTTCGGTCGCCGCCAGGGGCATCCCAGTCGTCTCCGGCGAGCACCTCATCATCGCCGACGACCCGGCGGCCTTCGCCGGAGGCGTGATCAGACTCTTCCGGGATCCGGTCTTGAGGGAAAAGACAGCCCGAAACGGCCAGCGGCTGGTCAGGGAGAGCTTCGGCTGGAAGACGAAAGCGGACGAGATGGATCAAATCTACCGGGAGATCCTCGACACAAGTTAGCGCTTTGCGCTAACTTCGTAGCGGCGACCTTCAGGTCGCCACTATCTGGCAGCCTAAAGAGGCTGTCCGGTAATTCGGATTTTAGGCATTTTAAAGGTCATTGCGAGGAGCGCAGCGACGAAGCAATCCCATTATTTTAGATAAGAGGCGGTTATGAATGAAAAAATAGTTTGCTTCGCCCCTTCGGGGCTCGCAATGACATTTTAGGGTTTACCGGACAGCCTCTAAAGGCTGCCGCTACGACATTTATTGATATTCCGAACACTAAGAAAAAACCATGACCGACAAATTAGCCGGATTGATGAAAAGGAGTTCCGCCGGGCAGGAAGAGGGCGAGACGAACGTGAAGACCGTGCCTATTTCAAAAGTAATTCTATCATATGTTTTTCGACTCCTCCTGTTGGCCATACGAGCGCTTGCCTACAGTTTGGCCCTCGTTTATCTTACGTTAAAGATAAGCTGGAAGCTTGTTCAGCGGCGCCTGCGGAGACGACCTTAACCATCGGCACTATGGTATCATCTCTCCGGGAACCGCCGGGAAAAGTGAAAAGATCCGAACAGATACAACCTGAAGAACGGCCGGCCCGGTTGGAATTGCTCAAAAAGATGCATGCGTCATCGACAGGAAAGACAGGGAAAAATCAGATCCTGATGATCACCAGTGTCGTCCCCTACCCCCCCAACGACGGGGGGAAGATCCGCATCTATCAGATGCTCAAGAATCTGGCCGATCGTTATGATATTCACTTCCTCTCCTTTTACCGGGATCCGGCGGAGCGGGAACGGCTGGAAGGGATCCGGCCCTTCTGCCGCTCCGCGGATGCCGTTCTTTACGGCCACCAGCCGATGGGGCTCTTCTCCCGGGCACTCTTTCCGCAATACTGCCAGTACTGGATCAATCCGGCGATGGTGAAAAAGATAACTGGGATTCTGCAATCCCGTCCGATCGGTCTCGCCCAGATCGATTTCACGTTGATGGCGTACTACGGCCGGGTGATCGGGGATATACCCTCCATCTTCGTGGAGCACGATGCCGGTATTTTAGAGTTCGGCAAAAGCTATAACCCCGCCGGCCGGGGATGGAAGAAACTCTTGGAATTCTACGAATGGATGAGAATGCTCCATTTTGAACTCGATCTGCTGCCTGCTTTCACAAAAGTTATCGTCTTGAATCGGGAAGACGAGGATCTTCTAAAATCGTTTCTTCCTTTGCTGGATATTTCAACCGTGACTATGGGCACCGACCTGGAACAGTTCCTCGAACCATACCGGAGGGTCGGAAATAAGAAGATGATCTATGTCGGCTCCATGGATCACTACCCGAACGTGGATGCCGTCAGCTGGTTTGTTTCCTCCATGCTGCCCCTGATCCGAGAAACAGAACCGGAGGCGGCGCTGATGATCGTCGGCAGCGGCACATCGGACCGGATCGCCGATATCAGGGGGAGACCGGGGGTCGAGTACATCGGCCCGGTCGAGGACGTGCGGCCCTACCTCCGGGAGGTCGCCGTCTTCGTCGCTCCCGTGCGCCTCGGTTCGGGGATGAAGGGCAAGGTCCTGGAAGCTTTGGCCATGGCCAAACCGATGGTCGCCACCCCGGTCGCCGCCTCCGGCATCCCGGTCGTTTCCGGGGAACACCTCCTCATCGCCGACGATGCGCGGTCATTTTCCAAAGGCGTCATCAGGCTCTTCCGTGATCCTGCTTTGAGGGAAACAGTGGCCCGGAACGGCCAGCGGCTGGTCAGGGAGAACTTCGGCTGGAAGGCGAAAGCGGACGAGATGGATCTGATTTACCGGGAGATCCTCGACAGAAGTTAGCGCTTTGCGCTAACTTCGTAGCGGCGACCTTCAGGTCGCCACTATCTGGCAGCCTAAAGAGGCTGTCCGGTAAACCCTGAAATGTCATTGCGAGCCCCGAAGGGGCGAAGCAATCTATTTTTTCATTCATAACCGCCTCTTATCTAAAATAATGGGATTGCTTCGTCGCTGCGCTCCTCGCAATGACCTTTAAAAATGCCTAAAATCCGAATTACCGGACAGCCTCTAAAGGCTGCCGCTACGACATTTATTGATATTCCGAACACTAAGAAAAAACCATGCCCGACAGATTAGCCAGATTGATGAAAAGGAGTTCCGCCTGGCTGGAAGCGGGCAAGGCAGGCACGGAGACCATGCCGGATCCGGCATCCGGCCCCCGGGAACTCCATCTCGAGCTGACCTACAGCTGCAACCAGAAATGCCTGATGTGCGATATCTGGCCCCGCTACCGGAATGAGCCCGAGCTGAAACAGCGGGAACTGACCTTTGAGGAGATCAGATCGCTGGTCGAAAATTCAGAACTGCTTAAAGACCTGGAACTGATCCTCTTCTCGGGAGGGGAACCTTTTCTCCGACCAGACCTGGCCCGGCTCGTTTCATTTTTCGCCGAAAAATACCCGATGGCGCAACTGGTCATCCTGAGCAACTGCTTCAACCGGCGATTAATCATCGATGCCCTCACCGTCATTTTTAATACCGCGCCGGGCGCCCGAATCATGCTCGGCACCTCGCTGGACGGACTGGGCGACAAACATGACTCGGTGCGCGGAGTCACTGGAGCTTTCGACCGTCTCTGCGAAACACTGGGCGACATCAGAGAGCGGTTCCCCGGGGTCTCCGTTGAAACCAATTTCACGATCACCCCGCAGAACGCCGATCAGCTCTTTGGCGCCTTTTCGTTCACCCGTAAAATGGGGATCGGTTTCACTTCACAGTTTCCCATTCCCTGGGAGGGGACCGCCGATTTTTCCTGGGAACCTGATAAACTGGAGGAAGTCGATCGGGACATCCACAGAATCATGCAGGAGATTCATCGCACGGAAGCAGGCCGGACCGGGCCGGTACCGCCCCACCTGCTGGTCAGGCTTCACTATTTAAAAGGGATGCTTGATTATGAGAAAATCCCGCGAAGAATCTTCCCCCACTGCCCCGCACCCTACCGCTACGCCATGATCAGTCCCCAGGGCGATCTATATTTCTGCCCCAAGCTGAAGGAAATGATCGTCGGGAACGTCCGGGAAATCCCTTTCGACCGGCTCTGGCTGAGCGAAAAGGCGCGGAAAATCAGAAAACACATAGATTCCGGGGCCTGCCATTGCTGGCTCAACTGCACCGCCTACATCAATATTGAAGAAGCCCTGGAAAAAGGGCAGCCCCCCGCCAGAAGAATATTCGCCTTAAGTATCCAGAGAATATACAGATTCTATCGGCTCGGTCTCGCCAGAATAAGTTATCTGATCCGGGCGGTCCTCCAGATTCTGGTCTGCGGACTGATCTTTCTGTACCTGTGCTCGAAAATCGGGGCGGCTTATCTTGCCCGCCGGAGAAGATCCACCCGCTGAAGCCGATTACCGGTCCTCTCCAATTGCGAGTGGATGTACCGGGACAACGACAGGGCCATTAAAAGATATCACTTCCCGGCTCTGACCAGGAACGGGTGCCCGGGGGACACCGGGCGGTAGTTGGCCCCGATGTAATCCCGGACAGCGGGCGAAAGCCGATCGAGATAGGGGCCGGCGATGACCAGGGCGGGAGGATTCTCCCGCAGTGCCGCCAGCAGATCCTCCCCCTTTTCTTCCTCCCCCAGCCAACTCAGGACTCCCTCATGCAGGTAGTAATAGTAGTAAGCGTGGGGGCGGAAGACCCCCAGGCCGGTCCAGCCGTCCATTACTTTTTCCTCCGAACCGGTAAGTCCCATCAAATAGCGGAGAGCGTCCAGGTACTGGCGGTTGTCGGAGCGGTGATAAAGCCCCAGGGCCAGAGCGGGGCGGGCGAGGATGGCAAAGGCGAGAAAGAAGGGAGCCCATCGTCTCCATGCCTTCCTCTTCTTCAGCAGCAGTCCGAATCCCACCGCCCCCAGGCACGCCGTCAGCGCGAGGCCGGAGTAAAAACCGCCGATCGGTAATTCGAACCGGTATCCGAGGTGGTGTAAAAGCGCGGGGATGAGGAAGCCGGGAAGGAGGATCAGGATCCCTCCCGCCGCCCGCCGGAGAAGGGGAGCGATGAAGAGATATTTCATGAAACGGACCAAGGCGGACGATCCGAAGACGGCGAGAAGGGGGATAAAGAAGAGGTAATACTGGGGCAGGGAGACAGGGATCAGCCAGGAGCCGAGGAGGGCGGTTAGGGCGGAGAAGGCCGCCACGGCCTCTTGGTGGGAATCTTTCCGAAATGAACGGCTCAGGGATTCGATCAGACCGACCGCCCCCCAGAAGGAGAAATAAGGATTGTAGAAAACCAGAGTTTTGAGGTGGAAAGGAGGATCCTTTCTCTTCCAATCAAGCGGAGAGAACAAAGAGCAGCGGATCAGATCGGGGAGCGCTCCCCGGGCGAGGAAATAAAGGGCGCAAAGAAGCGGCGGGAGGAGAAGCCCTCCCAGAAAGGACAAAACAAGGGGCGCGTGCGCCGGCCGGGAAGAAGGGGTGTTTCCGGTCTCCGCTGTCAAAAAGAAGAGCAAACCCGCCATCATCCCCAGGAGAGGGAAGAGGATCTTCTGGGTACAAAGGGCAGCGAGTCCCAGGGCCGCGCCGGCCCAGAAGGCGCGGTTTTTTCCCGCCCGCGCCATCCCGTCCAAAAGCAGGTTAAGTCCAATCAGGTAGAAGAAGAGGGCCGGCAGATCGGGGCGGATCTCCACTGTCCGCCAGAGGAAGACGAAGTTGAAGCTCAGCCAAACGGTCGCCACCCAGGCCGCGGTCCGGTCGCCCAGGCGCTCGGCGAGACGGTAGGTGAGGGCGAGGATGAGGAGGGTGAAGAGAAGGGAAGTGGTCCGGCCGAGGAAAATCGCCGCCGGGGAAATCCCCCCCGCGTAAACCGCCCCCAGAAGATAATAATAAAGGGGAGCATGGTGCTGGAAGAAGTCGCGGTAGGGGACCATCCCCGAGCGGACGCAGTAGGCGGCGTGGAGATACTCCATTTCGTCCGGATCAATGTAGCGGACAAAGAGAAGGTGGAGGCGGAAGCAGAAGGAGACAATAATCAACCCAAGGGCGATCCGGGCAATGATCTTGGGGGTTATCGGGGTCTGCATGCGCGTGGCCGTTTGATTAGGGCATTTTGGCCGAGAAAAGTACAGGAGTTGGGCGGTTACCATTGGCCCCGTTTTACGTGAGCATTTTTATCTCCGGCGGGTCTGTTGTGGATGAGCATTGTTTATCCGCTATCCATCCGATGAAGTTACTTACGAATACGGAAGAAAGAGCCACGGTGGTCATCAAGTATCTATTGCTGAAGTGGCTCCAATTCCAGTGCGTGTCTTTGGAAAAGAGAAGGAACTGAGCGGCAGCTAGAAGAAAGATGAGGATAAATTCTTTTTTCTTGTTAATTCGTTTAAAATATAAAAAGCCCGGGAGCGCGAATAACATAATGGGGCAAGTCGGTATTAAACCGTTTTTTAAATTAAATAGCTGGGAAAAAATACCTTTAATTAAAGGTTGTGAAAAACGACCGTGATAGTTAACCATTTTATAATCTTGGATGATCATCCTGTCGTATCCGGTAGTGAATGGGGAACCGAACATTATTATGTTCATCCAGCTATAACACAAAATCGGCAGGAAAAAACAGATTGCAAAAATGAGAATACTTTTTTTCCTTTCCTTCCAACAGGTGAAGATCAAATAGCCCAGGAAGAAGGGTACAAATATTAGATTAGATAATTTTGACCAGATAGAGAAGCCGAGCAAAAATGAACTGGCAACCTCTCTTTTTTTAAAAAGGGTTATCAAAGAACCAAGCACTAAAAGGGTTGAGAAGACGTCGGGTGAATAATTGTAGGTGTAATCATAAAATAGAGTAGAGGTAGCAAAAAGCAATGTGGTTATGAAAGAAAGTGGCCTGCTGTAAAATAGGCGATTGAGGTTATAAAGCGCCAACATCAACCCTATCACACAGGTCACATTGAAAATAAGCAATCCGGGAGATTGGAAAAGTAGATAAAAAGGTATCGATAATAGAGGGAAGAGAAAAGAATGAATAGGTACCAATCGGTTGTTTCTGTCCAGAGCCGCCAAAGGCCAATTTCCGCCGAGTGGGTCATGCCCCCGAGTGTTGTTGGCAATATACCAATCATGGTCTTGTAAAATAGATTCGATGAAATATTCATGGCAGACCATATCGCCCTTTAAAAAAGAACATCCTTGAAAATGGTTGGAAAGGATAAATGGAACATAGATCAGGATAAGGACCGTTACTAATATAATCATCACCTGTTTATCGGAGAGTTCCATTTTCACGTTAGCTCGGCAGGTTCATGACTGATCCGGGATAAATACAGTATATCTGCCTATCTTTTCCTGCCGGCGGCAGAGCTTCGACATCTTGCGGGTGCCGGCCTCCGAGGTGGTAACCACGAAGGATACTCTGCCGTTTCGCAGCACTTGTTCCAGTTCCGCTTCCGGTTTGTCGAAAAGCGAGTCGGTATCCCCTTCCCGCATTTTCTCCGGGAAACCGAGGTAGGTCTCCCGGAAATTTCTGGTGAATAAAACTTTTTTCCAAGCCGGACACCAGGCTCCTCCTTTATCAAATGTCAGCCGTTCGGGGACGTAATAGAAAAGATAATATTCAGATGGCACCGCCCACCGATCACCTAATTCCACCAGGATATTTTCTCCCGGGGAGAGGGAAGAGTCCATTCTTTTCAGGTATTTACCTAAAATATCAATGTCTCCTTCCCAGTGAGTGTAGTCCCGAACCGGTGGGATGGCTTTGGAAATGTTGAATCCGGTATTGATCAGGATGATAACCAGCAGAAGATACCCGAGCGGTTTCTGTTTGGACCAGAGCCGGTGCCAGCTCAATCCGGTAAGCGGGCAGAGAAGAAAAGCGACGATGAACATCGCCCGGGTCGGGGCAACGTCCGCGCCGACGATCAAGTCGCTTAATTCATAACCCGTAAAAGCGAGCCCCAAGAAAAGAAGGTATTTAATCAAAAGCGTTTTTTTAACTTTAAATATACATAGAATTCCCAGGATTCCCAGCAACACCAGCAATGGCTCCAGGCGGAAGAGGTGTAACGGATAAACCAGAAGACGGGGAGCCACTTCGCCCTGCCGGGCGAAATCGGAAAGATAATGATCGACGAATCGCAACGCCTGACCTGCTCTCTGGTGAGCGTAAATCATGTAAAAGGGAATGAAAATGACGGATATTACCGCGCAGATGAGGAGGTGGAATGTAAGGGGACTAAGCGGAATCCCGGTCTGTTTCCTCATTTTCCAGTAAAGAATGATCAGAAGTGCCAGATAACAGATGACAAATCCCCATCCTTCCGCACGCTGGGCGGAGGCGAGGAGAAAAAATATAGAGCTGGCGTATAGTCTTCCCCAGGACGGTTTAGACTCCGGAGAGAAGAGTGCGCCTTCAAAGCGCAGGTAGAAATATATCCCCCCCAGGATCCAGAAGCACATGATTATTTCCGACATGCATCCGATACTGCCCAAGAGCGCGGAGGGGATGAAAGCAGCAAATAATGAAGCCACGATCGCTCCCCGATCATCCTTGAATAAGAAGCGGGTTAGTAAAAAAATTAAAAAAACGATGCCGGTTGAAAAGGCGATGGTTACCGTGGCAAGGGCGAGAGGAATGTCATGCCAGAACTTGAGCACGGTGCCGTAGAGAGCGAATTCCAGGGGGAAGCGGACGGGGTTATAGGTAATGAAAGGGGATTTAGACCATTTATAGGCAGACAGTGCCCGCCAGGCGTTATCTACATGGTAGGTATATCGGCCGTTGGCTACATCCAGGAGCAGGTAATATTGAAAGCACACGTGGGCAAAAAGGATAATCAGTACAATGCTCCAGGCGATCTTAGGAGAGGAATTCATAACACTTTGCCTTTGGAGACAAAGTAAAAACTATTTCAGCCACGGTTCAATATACTGTTTTAACTTGTCTTTCAGGGAGATGGAGCGGAACTCCTTCAGCCGCCGGAACTGTCCCTCGACGATCATCCGCCGGAAAGCGTCGTCGTCGCAGAGAAGCGCCGCCATCTCGGCGATCGCGGGGGAGCTCTTCTCCCTGACCAGGACCCCGGCGCCGTTCAGCGTGTCGGGAACCGCTCCCCCCGCGTAGGCCAGGACCGGAATGCCGAAATGCATCGCCTCCATCAGCGGCATGCAGAACCCCTCGTGCTCGCTGAGGCAGAGATAAACGGACGCCAGGCGGTAGTAGGCGAGGAGTTCGGAATTGGTGACATGCCCGGTGAAGACGACATCCTTGAGGTCAAGTTCCTGGATAATCGCTCTCAGGTAACGGAGATAGGTTTCGCTCCCCCTGGTGAACCCGACCAGGAATAGTTTCGATGCCGGCTGGAGCAGGTTCTTGTAATAATAAAAGACCCGGAGCAGATCCTCGAATTTCTTATTGGGGACGAGCCGCCCGACAAAAAGAAGATTGCCGCGGGAGCCATGGTGGGTGAGGAGGACTTTCCGGGAGGGCGTCTCGTCCAGTGTCGACCAGTTGTTGGTGAGGGGCACGACGCCGGTCCGGGCAAAACCGGCCCCCTCCAGCTCCCGGCGGTTATACTCGGAGACCCCGAGGGCCAGCTCGGTGACTTTCGCCAGCTCTTTCAGCTGCTCCCGCCCTTCCCGCAGGAAGGCGGCGGTCTCCGGGAGGATGACATCGTAGTATTTCGCGGGTGTTATGTTGTGGTAGATGATCACCCTTCTATCGGGGACGGCCCGGAAGTAATTAGTTGCGTCGGAGCCGATCGAGAAGTGGTAGATCAGGATATTATCGGGTGAGCTGAGTCCCGCATGCTCGCTGACCGGCCGGCAGAGATGGCGCGCCCGGTCATCGGTGTTTTCCGGGCGGACGAAGATATCGGACTGGCACCCCCAGCTCTGGAAAAGCTTTTTCAGCTCCAGGGCGTAGTTGCTGATCGCGTCCCCGGGCATGAACCCGGCCAGTATCTGGTCAATTCTCATTGTGCGAAACCAGGCATTACGCGAATTATCCCCGGCCTTTCTTCGAGAGGTAGATCGGACAGATCAGTCGGATCGGACGGATCAGTCGGATCATTCAACATCGGACATTCTGCATTCAGTGTTCCTCACTTCTTCTATTGAAGCAGGCTTTCAACCCCTCTTCCAGTTTGTCCAGGATCTGGCCCCAGGCATAATTGTATTCCACGTACCGCCGGCCGTTCTCTCCCATCCGCCGGGCCTGGGCGGGATAATCGAGCAGGTACAGCAGGCATTCCTCAAACTCGAAGTAATCCCGGAAGTAGAGTCCTCCCCCCGATCGGAGACAGTGATCGCGGGTGACCGGACAAAAGTCGTTGACCAGGGCCGGTTTCCCCTCCAGCCAGGACTCCAGGAGCACGATCGAGAAGCTCTCGTTGGTGGACGGCTGGCAAAAGGCAAATGCCCCGGCATACGCGTCCCGTTTATCCTCCCCGGAAACGTACCCGGCATCGAGAATCCACCGGCGGTCATCGCCTCTCAGGGCCACCTCCCCGGTCCCCAGGAGACAGAGTCTGAGGTCAGTCCCCCGGTGCCGTTTGAAGAGGCGGAAGTACTCGATCAGGAGCGGCGTGTTCTTCCCGCCCTCCCGGCGCCCGGCGTAGAGAAGATAGGGGGAGTCGATCCCGTACTTCTCCCGGAAACGGTCCGGCTGCGGCTTTTTTGCCGGCGGCTCGATCCCCATCCCGACCACCCGGCATCGCTCCCGGGGAAGAGAGAAGATCCGGTCCGCCAGCCGCCGTTCCGGCTCGCTGTTGAAGAATATCCCCGCCGCGGAAGAAAAGAGATCCCGGAAGATTTTCAGGTAGGCGTACGGCTCATCGTGCAGGCAGGGGACCAGGATCGATCTCCCGGGGGCCGCCGGCATCCCCCGGTAGGTGACCCCGAAAAGATAGGGGGCGAAGATGAAACAGTCGAACCGGGTCCGGTTTTGCTCGATGAAACCGCGGAGCGGCTCGCTCCAGGCGACCGCGTCGATCCACTCCTCTTCCTGTCCCCTGGTCAGCGGTTCCCCGTGGATGATTCTCCCGCCGTAAAAGTCCTGCTTCTCCCGGTTGCGGGAAGTGATCTCGAAGCGGTGGACCGGGATCCCATTGATCATTTCCTCCCCGGGAGGGAGCTCATTCTTCCAGGTCGAGTGATCCCGGGCGCAGGTGGTCAGGACCTCGGAGTGGTGCCCGCGCTCTTTCATCCTTTCCGCCCAGCTCTGAATCAGGGCCTCGGCGCCCCCCGCCGCCGCGGCGGCGTAGCGCGGGCAGACGTAGACGATGCGCAGGGGACGGTTTGTAATGGCAGAACTCATAAGTAATGATTATCAAGCTCGATAATTGAAGTAAAACATAATGAAGTGATGGAGTACTGGAGTGGTGGAGTGGTGGAGTGGTGGAGTGGTGGGAGGCCGGCCCACTACTCCATTACTCCACTACCCCATCACTCCGGTCTTTAGTCCTTTATCTTCTCTTCCAGGGCGGCCAGTCTTCTCTCGTACTTGGCGTCCAGACCCTGGACGATGCCGGCCATGCGGGCGTTGAAGTCCTTCTGCTGGGAGAAGAGGCGGAAGGTGTAAAACTTCATGAGCTTCCAGATGATCTTCTTCAGCCAGACCACCGGGCGCCCGACCAGGAAGGTCTTGCTGAAAATCTCGAAATCGCCCAAATCGACGTCCGCCGCCCGGCGGATTGTCTTCAGGTAATAATCGAGGTAGGCGTCGTCGCTCCTCAGGTTGTCCATCTCGAGCGCGGTCGCCGCGGAGAGGTTATACCGGCTGTATTCTCCCCTCCGCCGTTTCTCCTCGACCCGCTCCCGGATCCGGGCCATGATCTCCTCGACGTCAATCCCGGGCGTCTTGATTTCAAACGTTTCAGGCATCATATATCTCCTTCGTTCTCCCCCGCATCGCCCCCTTTTTTAGATACCGATCAGACGGATCGGTCGGATCCGACGGATCAGACTGATGTTGGACGTTCATTCTTTTTCTTTTATTCCCCACTCCACCGGGATGCTGAATACCCCTTCCCCGCGAAAAGTCGAGAGAACGGTGAAAGGGTAGAAATACTCCTGCCGATGGTAGTTGGTCAGGTGATCCGGGGAATGGATGGAGAGGGAAAGGTAGTAATCCCCGGTCAGCAGCGGCAGTGAAGTAAGACGAAAACTCATTTTTCCGGCTCCTTCCACGGCCGGGACCCGGCAGCCGCCCATCTGGGTGTTGCTCCCGAAGCAGAGCACCCGGTCGGCGCCGTGGATGGCGAAGCCGAAGACGGGATCCTCGACTTTCTCCCGGGCGAAAAAGTCGACCGTGACCACCAGGTCGTCGCCGGCCTTGAGGTTCCGGGTCTCCCCGCCCCGGCCGTCGGAGAGGGTGACCCCGCGGATCTCCACTTCCCGGCTTCCCCACTCATGGGTGACGCCCAAGCCGGCCCCCCCCTTCACGAGCTGGGTCTGGACGTCCTCGATGTACCGGTTGATGACCCGGTCGGTCGAGCCCTGCTCGATCACCCGACCCTCCCGGAGGTAGACGACCTGATCGCAGAAGTTCCGGATCACGTTCATGTCGTGGGAGACGACGACGATCGTTTTCCCCTCCGACTTGAACTCCCGCATCCGCTCGCCGCTCTTCTTCTGGAAGGCCTCGTCCCCCACCGCCAGGACCTCGTCGACCAGCAGGACGTCCGGGTCGGCGGCGACCGCCACCGAGAAGCCGAGCCGGACGGCCATCCCCGAGGAGTAAAAGCGAAGAGGAGTCTCGATGAAATGGCCCAGGCCGGAGAAGGCCACGATCCGGTCGAACTTCTCCTCGATCAGCGCCCGGGGGATCCCCATGATGGCGGCGTTGAGGTGGATATTCTCCCTCCCGGTCAGGTCGGGATGGAAGCCCGCCCCCAGTTCCAGCAGGCAGCTGACCCGCCCCCGCACGTCGAGAGATCCAGCGGTGGGAACCATGGTCCGGGCCAGGATTGAGAGGAGCGTCGTCTTTCCCGAACCGTTGGGCCCGATCACGCCGACCGCCGCGCCTTTCCCGATCGAGAAGGTGACCCCCCGGAGGGCCCAGAAGTCGTCCCGGGTCTCCCGGTGTAAAATCCGGTCGATGACGGTCGACTTCAGGGACTGGCCCCGGGCGTGGCGAAGCCGGAATTTCTTGCCCAGGTTGGCGACTTGAATCACATTCATATTAAAATTTTTCCTTTGGAAAAATTTTATAGCTCGTCGGCAAAATACGGTTCCTTTTTCAAAAAGACCGCCGTGCCGGCGATCAGGATGACCGGCGAAAAGAGGAGCGAGAGATAAAAACAGGGGGTGGCCGGAAGGGAAACCCCGAGAAACGCGTGGCGGTAAAAGGTCAGAATCGAGGCCATCGGGTTCAAAATGTAGAGGTTGAAGATCCAGGGGCCGACGGCCGACGTCTTCTCCCGCACGACATCGAGGGGGTACATGACCGGGCTGAGAAAAAACCAGGCCAGGAGAATGATCGACATGACATGCTCGATGTCCTTGAAGTAGACATTCAGGCAGGAGAAAAAGTTGGAGAGGCCCAGGATCAGGGCGGTCTGGAAAAGAATGATCAGCGGCAGGAGGAGGAGACCGGGGCCGGTCCGGAGCTGATAGCCGAAAGCGATGACATAGACGATCAGAAAAGCGGCCAGGACGGCCAGCGAGAGGAGGAAGTTAACCAGGTTGGCCAGGACCATCGAGAGGGGAAAAACGTACTTCGGGGAGTAGGTCCGCTTGATCAGGGACGGGTAGCCGGTGACGGCGTTGACCGAATCGGACAGGCACATGACGAAGAACTGCCAGGCCAGGATCCCGATCAGGAGCTGCGGGAGGTCGATCGGCACCTTGAGGAGGGAGATAAAGACGAAGTAGATCGCCATCATGAAGAGGGGGTTGATCATCGTCCAGAGGAAACCGAGGGCGGACCCCTTGTAACGGATCCGCAAATTGCGGAGAACCAGATTCCGGATCAGGTCCTTCCAGTCCCCTATCCTGGCCAGTTCTTCAAACATGATCAAAGGGAGCGCCTCCGGCGCGCAATGTGACATTAAAATCCCGAGACAGAAACTGAAACTCACCGGGGTGACCGGCAAACAGCATCATACCGGAGCGCTGGCGGAAATCAAATGAGTTTTCCTATCCCGCCAGACGCCCGATCACCCGGTCCCACCGCTCCCGGTAAGGGAACTTTTGAAAATACTCGAGGCGGCGGGTCTGGGCCGCGAGAATCTTCTCCCGGAGGAGATCGCCGGTCAGAATCCGGTGCACCAGGGCGGCGATCTCGACCGGGCGCTTCTCCGTCACCAGGACCCCGGCGCCGGAGAGCGTCGAGGGGACGGCTCCGGCTTCAAAGGCCACGACCGGGATCCGGTAAAAGAGAGACTCCACCAGTGGCACCCCCAGGCCCTCGTGCTCGCTCATGCAGAGAAAAAGCGCCGAGAGGCGGTAGTAGCTCCGCAGCGCCGCCGCGCTGACCTTGCCGGTGAAGACCACGTCCCGGAGATCGAGATCGGCGGCCAGCTTCCGGAGGGCCCGGGTATAGAGGGGGAACTGCCGGTCCTCCCCGACCAGGAAGAGGCGGGAGGCGGGATTAAAATATTTCCGGTAATAATAAAATATCCGGATCAGGTCCTCCTGCTTCTTGTTGGGGGCGATTCGCCCCACGAAGAGCAGATTGGTCCGGCCGTCCCGATACCCGGCCGGAATCGATTCGTCGATCGGACCGTTCAACCGCTTCCAGTCGAAGATCAGGGGAATGACCTCCGGTTCCGGGTATCCCAGCTCGACCAGCTCCCGGGCGTTGAAGGGGGAATCGGCCATCGCCGCCGAGACCGTCCCCGCCATCGCCTCCAGCTGGCGCCGGGCCTGGTGGGCCAGGTAAGCCACTTCCCGGTCCCAGGGGGCGAAGAACCGGGCCGGAGTGATGTTGTGGTGAATAATGATTTTTTTGTCCGGGCAGCGGACAAAATAGTCGGCCAGCGGGGAGCCGATCGCGGTGTGGAAGATCAGGATCTGGTCCGGACTGCTGAAGCGGCGGTGTTCCCGGCAGGGGAGGGTTCCCGCGGCGTCGCCGGCCCTGGTTTCATAAACGAAGATCCGGGAGTCGAGCCCCTTTTCCCTGAGGAAATCCTGCAGGTTGAGGGCGTAGTTGCCGATCGCGTCCTCCGTCTCAACCACCGGCACCAGCTGGTGAACCCCCGGCTTCAGCACATGCAGTCTCATGACAGATTCCGTCCCGGCTCCGGCTTGACCGGAAACCGTATCTCATTGAAATATAATCGTTACAGAAGATCGCGGAGGCAATGCCGCAGACGGCCTTCGTAGTCGTATCGCCCGATCTCCGCCAGCCTCCTGTCCTGTCCGGCCAGGAGTTTCGCCTTCAGTTCGGTGTCGATCAGGACCCGGTTCAGGAGGGCGGCGATCTCGAGCGGCCTCTTCTCATTCAAGATAACGCCGGCCCCGCCGAGAGTCTCCGGGACCGCGCCGGCAGCGTATGCCACGACCGGGATCCGATAATAAAAACTCTCCAGCAGGGGCAGACAGAAGCCCTCATGCTCGCTCAGGCAGAGAAAAAGGTCGGCCGACCGGTAGTAAGCGCGGAGTTCTTCCAGGGAGACTGTGCCGGTGATGATGACATTCTCCAGGGCGAGATCCCGGACCCGTCCATCGAGGAAACGGCGGTATTCCGGAAAGTTGTCGGGTCCGACCAGGATGAGGCGCGAGTCGGGCCGATAGAGCCTCTGAAAATAAGAAAAGGCCAGGAGGATATCCTCCTGCCTCTTGTTGGGAGCCAGCCGCCCCACGAAGAGAATGGTCGAAACTTCATCTTCCCCGTATCTCCGGAGCACGCCCGGGTCGGCAGATCCCTCCAACCGAGTCGGGTCGAGAGGAAAGGGAAAAAGTTCGACCCGGGAAAAACCGAGAACAAGAAGTTCGTGGGCATTAAATGATGAATCGGCCAGGGCCAGGTCGCAGGTGGGGATAAAGCCGGGGAGCCCTCTTCTTCCCTTCCGGCATTCCAGGTAGGTAAAAAGATCAAAGCCGAAAAAGAAGCGGGCGGGGGTGATGTTGTGGTAGATCAGAATCTGCTTCCGGGCCGACCGGCGAAAGAGTTCGCCGACCGGGGAATTGATCGAAGCGTGATAAAGAAGGAGATCGGAGGGTGAATCCCCTTTCAAAAGAGATTGGGCGGGAAGGATGCCGCTCTGCCGCCCCGGAACCGCGGTCCCGGCAAAAATTTCCGAACGGTATCCCCACCGTCTGAAGATTTTACGGAGGAGGAGGGCCAGATGCCCCTGGGCGTCGGTCGCGTCAAAGACGCTCAGCAGCTGGTGGATGGCCCTTTTTTCTTCTTGTCCACGGATTGACACGAATAACCTGACCCGGCTTCTGTCCTGCTAGGCCCAAATTAAGCGAACTGTTATAAATATTACTGTCTTTCTATCGAAATAAAAGTTCGCTTAATTTAGGACTATTCCCTGTTCTTTTCCTTCTCCAGGGTCTGAATCCGCTCTTCCTGCTTTTTTAGAATTTCCAGAATCAGTGAGTTGAAGATGTACTGGGGCTTCAATAATCCCCGGATCAGTTTTCCGGCCAGAGGAAGCAACGGCTTCAGGATCGGCCGGCGGCGGACCAGGGTTTCGGTGTCCCAGCCGGCGGCGTAAGCCTCCGCTATCTCGAGGAGGGCTGTTAAATCATCGGGCGTCCGCGGAATGGCATCGACTTTTAGAGGTGCGGCCATGCCGGGCGCGGCGAGGCGGCGCTTCATCTCGCTCTCGATCTCTCTCTCAAGAGCTTCCGCGTCGATATCGTTCTGCTCTATCTTCAGCCAGCTCATTGTAAAATTCTTCCTCCGGAATAACTTTAATCCACCTCGATGTTAAAGGGGGAATGAGGGAGAGCCGGACCGGTTTCCCGCTCCCGGCGCAGGTTCTCCAGAGCGGAGTCCGTCAGCCAGGCGTCGATAACTGATTTTTTAAATCGCAGGGTCGAGCCGATCCGGCTGGCGGGGATGGACCTCTTCTTCACGTGCCGGTAAACGACCTGCTTGTGAAGCTGCAGATACTCGGCGACCTGGTCGATGGTCATCACTTCCGGAGGTGTTGTTGATGTATGTTGTTTCTCATTCATAATTAGACCCGATTCAAAATCGTTAAGCAAATAACATTAAATGGTTCTCTTCCATTTTGTGTGGGGAATTCAAATAATCTGATGCTCTTACATATCTTGATGGTTAGCTTGGTTTGTTAATGACTAAATAAATTCCAATTTGAGAACCTGCTCTTTATCCCTGTATGATCTTCAGAACCTCGCCGGTTATGGTCTTCGCCAGCAGATCCTCGTCCATCTCACACCCGCTCGGGCCGTCTTTTTCGGGGACGGCGCAGACACAGTGCAGGATACTGCCGGTGAGGCCGGCCTTTTCCCGGACCTCCATCAACCTCTCGACCTGCTCCCGGCTGAGAACCCTGACCCGCCCCAGCGTTTTCGCGGCCAGGATAATCCTCGCGGTGTGTTCCAGTTTCTCCAGCTTGTAGTAGGCGTCGGTAAGACCGCGCCCAACCGTCAGAGTTCCGTGGCGGTCGAGGATCATGGCATCGCAACGGCCGATGTAATCCCGGATCACCCGGGGCGGTTCATCGGTGGTCGGGGTCCCGTAGGCGGTGGTCGGGATGGCGCCGAGCGTGAAGACGACCTCGGGCAGAACGCAGCGGTCGAGACCTTCGCCGGCCACGGAGAACGCGGTGCAAAGCGGAGGGTGGCCGTGAACGATCGCCCGGACGTCTTCTCTCTGCCGGTAGACCTCGAGGTGCAGCCGGTACTCCGAGGTCGGTTTCATCCCCGACGAACGGGGGCGTCCCTCGCCATCGATCAAGACCAGGTCGGAAGCTTTCAGAAAGCCGAGGCAGCTGCCGCTGGGGGTGATCAGAATCTCGTTTTCGCTGCAACGGAAGCTCAGGTTGCCGTCGGTGGCCGCGACCAGCTCCTTTTCGTACATCCGGCGCCCGATCTCCACCATTTCCTTGCGGACTGCGAATTCGCTGCTCATCATTTTTACAGGTGATGTGGTTATTTATTTTTCCCCGCCTCGGCCCCATTTTTAACAGACGATTGAATAGGATTGAATAGGAGTTGCCCCGCCCCGGCCCCTTGATCGTTTGCGCGCTCGCTGAAGCTACAGCGAAAACTGGTTATTTGGGTTTTGACATTCCTTCGGATTTCGTCCTTCGGATTTCGTCATTCCCACATCCCTCTACCTCGGCCCCAGTTGCAAACGGCGAATCTTTCTAATCTTCACAAATTTTTTCTCAGTCCCGGCCTGTTAATCACATTCGACGTTCGACCTTGAACGTTTATAAAATTTTTCAAAGAAAAATTTTAAAGGATAAACTTTACCAGGTCGGGATGGGGGCGGGGGATGACGGCGGTCCGGACCAGGGCGCCGATCTCCTTCACCTTTCCTTCCCCGGTCTCCATCGCCGCCTCGACATTCGGGATCGCCCCGGTCAGGGTGACGAAGCTCTTGCCCCCCAGCCCGTTGGCCAGGCGGATCTCCAGGAGCCGGATCTCGGCGACCTTGGCGGCGGCGTCGGCCGCCAGGATACAAGAGGGGATGGAGAAGGTTTCGATAACGCCAACGGCATCCAGCTCTCCCACCGGTCCGGCCGCCAAAATGGCGGGGATGACCTGGGGATGGACGTTGGGCAGGAAGAGATGGTCGGTCACGGCGTCGGCCCCGGCTTCGATCCCGGCTTGAAGCGATTCGTCCACCGGTCCGGTCATCCCGGTGATCAGGATAATGTACTTCCCCGGGCAGACGCTCCGGGAGTCGATCACCTCCACCTCGGATTTTTTCGCCATCGCGTCGGTGGTGAAGATGCCGGCGGCCACGCTGTTAAGCTCGATGAATCCTACGGCCGGTTCCATAATAATTTTTTCCTCCGGAAAAAATTAATCAATCATCGTTCATCATGTTACACAAAGTAATCCCGGCTATACGTCTGCAGCAGACTGTTTTTTCTTATCCGACAGGTAAACATTTTTATCCGCCCGCAACATCGCAATCAATAACGGATATCTGCCGACAAGTAACTGCACAAAAGTACAACATGGTCAATACTTGATTACTCTGCTATCAATATCTGCGCCGGCATTGTTCAAAATTAACCCGATTTATTCATAAATCGGGTTATTATGATGCCAGAATCGTTACTGATTCATTCGTTACTTTTTTAACCACACCGGAGATTGATGCATGGACGCGGGCGCCCATGGTTCCCCGGGGAAGGTCTCCGATGACGTCGCCGGCCGTGACCCGCTGTTTCTCTTTCACGACCGGTTCGGCCGGCTGGCCGATGTGCTGCTTGAGCGGGATGGTCACCGTTTCGGGTTGAAAGTCGCTCTCCACCAGCGGTGCCGGGCGATCGTACTCCCCGAGCCGCAGCCGGGAAGTAAGCCGCGAAACCGGAATCAGGCTGTACTCCCTCTGCGGTGAGGGGACGTATTCCTCCAGCGGCGGAACCCGATCCCAGTTCCAGTCTTTCATCCGCCCGGCGATCTGCTTGTTGAGGCGGCCGATCGGCAGGTTCATCGGGCATGAATAAACCCCGCACAGATCGCAGTTGCAGCAGAGGGGGGCGGAGGTGACGCCGGGAGATTCAGGAAACGGAAGCCCCATCGCGATCGAACGCATGACAATATGGGGCTTGAAATTGTGTCCGAGGAGGCTCCGGGGGCAGACCAGGGTGCAATAATCGCACTGGCAGCAGATGGCCTGGATCTTTCTCAGGTCAAACTCCAGGGAAGAGGTTTTCCGGGTCACGACCGGGTGACCGGCGGGGAGCACGATCACTGCCGAGGTGGTCTTGGTAACGGGCCCCCCGGGATCGGGGGCGACCTCGCCCATCATCGGCCCGCCGGTGACGATCACCCAGTCACCGATCGCCGCCCCTCCCGCCAGCTCCACCGCCGTTTCCAGCGGTGTCCCGATCGGCAGCCGGAGGGTCTTCGGCTCCCTGACCGCCCCGGTCACCGTCAGGTACCGGGAGATGACCGGCTTGCCCCTCTGTGCCCGAGAAATATTGCAGAAGGTCTCCACATTGCTGACCAGGATCCCGGCCTGAAGCGGTATCTCTCCCGGCGGTATCACCTCGCCGGTGACCTCGTAAACGATGACAAACTCGTCCCCGGCCGGGTAGACGCTCTCCATCAGGTGGAGGCCGAGATCGTTTCTTCCGGTCATCTCTTTCTCGAGAGCGGCGATGGCGGCGGTGTATTTTTTTTTCAGGGCGATGACGCCCCGGGCCGCTCCGGTCGCCCCCATGACCAGGGTCAGCCCCCGGACCACCTCATCCGCCCGGGCGGCCATCACCTGCTGGTCGTTGCGCAAAAGCGGTTCGCACTCGGCCCCGTTCACGATCACCGTTTCGACCCGGGCGTCGATCTTCTTCCAGGTCGGGAAACCCGCCCCCCCCGCGCCCACCACCCCGGCCTGCCAGACCTTATCGACCAAGCTGTCGGTTTTACTTTTCAAAACTAAGAATTACACAAAAGGAACTACTAATTACGCGAATTATTCCCCCACTCGGCCCCTCTGAATGAAGAATGAATAGTGATCAGACTGATCGGTCGGATTCGACGGATCGGACTGATGTTTGACAATTATCTGAGACCATCACGGACGGTTTCAGACAATTCTGAAATAATCTATCAGCACGCACCGCCTCTCCCGGGTGAAGTCGGAGGCCTTGGTCAACCCTTCCCCGGTGGGGCTGGCGATGCTGAAGGAGGTGTACCCCTGGCCGCCGAAGCCCAGCCCGGTGTAGCAGGGACCGTTCTTGACGAAAATGGAGGCGTTGCACTCCCGGGCCATCTTGCTCAGCTTCTCCACGTTGCGGGAGTACATGTACATCGAGTGCCGGTAGCCGTGTTCGACCTCGATCGCCAGCCGAATGGCCTCATCGACATCCGGGACCCGGACGAAGGGAATGACCGGCATCAGCTGTTCCACCAGAACCAGGGGATGATGGGCGTCCACCTCGGCCAGGACGATTTTGACCTCGTCCCCGACCGTGACCCCGATCTCTTTCAGGATCACCTTCGGCGACCGGCCGACAAACTTCTTGTTCGCCGCCCCCTCCTCGTCGCCCGGGCCGGGCAACTTGGCGATCACGATTTTGGTCAGCGCCTCGATCTGCTTCTTGTCCAGCTCATAGGCGCCGTTTTTGATCAGTTCGCGCTTGAGCTGATCGGCGATCTTCTCGACCGCGAAGATCTCCTTCTCGCAGACGCAGACGATGTTGTTGTCAAAGGAGGCACCCTCGACGATTAAACGTCCGGCCTTCTCAATATCAGCCGTTTCGTCAACCACCACGGGGGGGTTCCCCGGGCCGGCGGCCACGACTTTCTTGCCCGACTGCATGGCCGCCTTCACCACCCCCGGGCCGCCGGTGACCACCAGAAGCCTGATCTTCGGGTGTTTCATCATCGCCCCCGCCGCCTCGATCGTCGGCTCCTGAAGGGCGACCAGCGAATTCGGGGGGCCGCCCGCGGAGACGATCGCCCGGTTCAGGATCTGGATCGTGGTTTGAGAAGAGATTTTGGCCGCCGGGTGGGGACCGAAGACGACCGCGTTGCCGGCGGCGATCATGCCGATGGAATTGCAGATGACGGTCGAGGTGGGGTTGGTCGAGGGGATGATGGCCCCGATCAGGCCGAAGGGGGCTTTTTCAACCAGCGTGAGACCGTGATCACCCGTCCAGGCGACTGGCTGGAGATCCTCCAGCCCGGGGGTTTTATTGGAGACCAGGAGGTTTTTCTGGATCTTGGACTCCACCCGGCCCATCCCGGTCTCGGCGACGGCCAGGCGGGATATCTTCTCGGCGTTATCCCGGCCGGCCTGCCGCATCGCCTCGATCATCTTCTCCCGGGTGGAGAGGCTCAACCCCATCAGTTTCTCCTGGGCCGACGCTGCCGCCGCGAGGGCGTCATCGAGCCGTTCAAAGATTCCGTCGCCGGGAGCAACCGGAGAAAGGGCCGGGGAGGCGCCGGGGGGTGAAGAACCGCCCTCTTTAGTGAGCCGGGCGACCACCGTCCGGACAATCGACCTGATCTGTTCTTCGTTATAAAAATTTCCTTCGGAAATTTTTAGGGTGCCCGACTTCGTCGGGCTGGATTCTGGAGACATATATCAATCCTCAGAAAACGATTCTGGCTCAGGCAACGCCTGCGCCAAGTTCTATTCCAGGTCAATGACTTTTCGGTCAAAATCTGCGACTCCGGCGGGACGGCAGGGGAAGGATAAACCGCGTTGGGCTTCCCTTCCCCGGGACCGGGCAAAAAAACCGGGATCTGATCCCGCCGGGGATCAGGTCCCGGGGTCGGTCGCCTTGTTGTAGACCACCGTGCCGTCCACGTCCAGTGTATCCACGATCGCCATGATCGTGGCGTCGCAGGGCCGGTTGGTGGTGGCGCTGGTATACCGGCCGCAGCTGCCGGTTACATAAAGAACAACCTCCCCCACCCCGGCCCCGACCGAGTCGGCGGCGATGATGTACTTGCCCAGGGGCTTCCCGTCAATGCCCAGCTGCTCGCAGACGTAGAACTTCAGTCCCTCCAGGCTCTCCGCCTTCTGGGTGGAGACGAGCGTGCCGCGGATCTTCGCTAAAAGCATGGCATCCCCCGAAAGTGATTACTTGCCTTTCTGCGGAGCGCGGCCGAGCGGCAGAACCCGGTCGACATTGGCATGAGGACGCGGAATGACATGAACGGAGATCAGCTCCCCGACTTTTTCCGCTCCGCGGGCGCCGGCCTCGACGGAAGCCTTACAGGCGGCAACATCACCCCGGACAATGGCGGTCACGTAGCCGCCACCGATCCTCTCGTAGCTGACCAGTTCGACCTTGGCCGCCTTGACCATGGCATCGGCGGCCTCGACCATCGCCGCAAACCCTTTCGTTTCGATCATCCCCAATGCTTCAGACATCTTTTTGCCCTCCTTTTAATTTTTCTGCGAAAAATTAAAAATTGTTGTGGTTTCTAACCCTGTAACCAAGTCTTAGCAGGTGATCTATTTCCTTCTGATGCCTGCTACTCACCTTTCGCCGGCTGGACGCCGGTGACGGCGTTGATGGCGGCCATCGCCGCCTCGCTTCCCACCATGATGTCCCGCTCCTCGCCGCCCAGGTAAAGGCGGCCGAACCGGCCGAAGGGCTTGACCTCAATCAGGGTGATATCGGCCGCTTTCTCCGCCTCATTGGCCGCCAGGACGGCATACCCTGCCGGATCGGTCTCCAGAATGTAGAGGGTCTGGTCGGCCAGGAGCATCGAGCCGCTCCGGCTGCGGTTGATCAGCTGCGCCTGGTGGGCGTCCACCTTGCGGATGATCTGGGTGGCCACCGCTTTCGGCTTCATCCGCTGATCTTCTTTCAGACCGAGGGCGTTCAGGATCGCCTGCCCGGCCTCCCGGACATTGGCCTGGGAGTAAGAATGGACCTCCAGCAGTCCATAGGCTCTCTCGACAATCATCATGGCCGGCTTGACCTCGGTGGCCTTGAGCGCCACGTCCATGACCTCGTTGATGGCCATACCCGGCGCCACTTCCACATAACAGGCCGCCATTCCGGGCAGAGGCTGAAATCCCTTGGCCGCCGAGGCGACGAAGGATGCGAATTGCGGTTGCATGCTGTCTAAAAAGATATACGTTCTGAGCTGGACTTTCTCCATTGAACGCCCTCCTATAAATTAGCTCGCTATGCTCGCAAATTTATAATGGACCTCCGACTGATTCAGTCGGAGGTCTACTGGTTAGATCAAAATAATCTAATTGAGGCGACATTCTTATAAAAAATTAGATTCCAGTCAAGAAAAAATTCCCGCTATCTTCTTGATTACAATAATATTATACTATTTTAACTGATTTATTCCATACTTTCACGGAGCAAATCAGCTTGTCTAAAAAATCCATCGTCGCTTAAAGCGGAGATGGATTTTAACCTTTGAAGATAAAAAACTTTCTCATGAGGTAGTTGATCATCAGGCAGACCACGATCATCGCCCCGAAGGCGTAGGTGGTGGGAATGCCATAGCCGCTGATCAGGAACGACTGGAGCCCGATCCCGATCAGGACGCTGATCGCGGCCACCGCGTAGAACATACCGATCTCCTTGATCCGGGAGTGGCGGCCCGATTCAAAGACCCAGGCAACATTAATCAGATAGACGACGAAGTTGGAGAAGAGGAAGGCGATCGCATTGGCAATCCCGGCGTGCCAGGCCCGGATACCGTCGGAGATCAGGGAAGCCGGGATATTAAAGAGCCGCGCGATCGGGTCATCGGCGGTCAGGGCGGGGAAAACTTTCCAGGTCAGCAAGAAGAAGAGGACGGTATGGACCACGGTGGCGATACCGCCCGCGATTCCGTACTTGATGAACTGGACCAGGTGGCCGTGCTCTTTTCCTTTGAACTGTCGTAAAAAATCTTTCACGGCCCGGGAATGGAATACGGTAAATAGTGTCCGGTACTTTCGCTTTTCTGGTGAGGCCGTCCGGTCTCACCGAAGACAACCATTAAAACAGATGAGGGATGGCGAGAGCAAGCGGAATATAAGAGCATGTCTTTCCGAACGACAGGAATTGTTTTTGTGTCTATAAGATGGAACTCAGCTTCGCAACTATTTAACCACGAATCTTCACTAATCTTCGCGCTGGCGCGCCGGAGCGCTTCGGCCGACGCTATAGGCTATGGACAACGGCGTCAGCGCGCAGGCGCGAATCTTTGGCAGCCGCACTCCTTCGTTTCACTCAGGACAGGCTTTTTTAGGTGCGTCCCGAAAGCTTTCGGGACGGCTACCATTTATCGTCGCAGATACGGATTTAGACATAAAATTCCGAAATACTAAATTAACTCGCTTCGCTGCCTCAAAGCGGATATGATGATCCGAAAAAGAAGGAAAGAAGATATCTGATGCTGTTCGGTCTTCGAAAATCTGCTTTTTGCCCCGTAAAAATAATATCCCTCCTTCTGCTGATCGGGACGATATTTTCCTGCGGGCGGGAAGAAGAGAAAAAAGAAAACGTGAACGTCCTTCTCATCTCCATCGACACGCTGCGCCCCGACCACCTGGGATGCTACGGCTACGGGAGGAACACCAGCCCCAACATCGACGCTCTGGCCGGGCGGGGGGCCGTCTTTGAGAACACGGTCAGCACCACCTCCTGGACACTCCCCGCTCACATCTCGCTTTTGAGCGGGACGGACGTTTCCGTCCACGGGGTAAAAAACGACGGGCTCAGCCTCCACCGCTCGATACCGATGCTGGCCGAGATTTTTCAGGAAAAAGGCTACTCAACCGCCGCCTTCTGCAGTTCACCCTATCTCAACCCCGCCTTCGGGTTTGACCGGGGCTTCGATGTCTACCACAACACCGACCTGGAAAAGGACGGCTTCTCGGACACGATCTTCCTCGAGGACCGGGACCAGTGGCAGGAGGTTCACGAGGACGTCACCAGCCCACGGATCGAGCGGCTGGCGGTTGACTGGCTGGAGAAGCATCACGATGAGCGGTTCTTCCTCTTCCTCCACTTCTGGGACCCTCACTTTGACTTTATCCCGCCTCCCCCCTACGACACCCTCTTCGACCCCGATTACCAGGGCACGGTTACTTCCCGCCATTTCATGTTCAACGAAGACATCTACGAAGGGATGGACCCGCGGGACCTCGCCCACATCGTGGCCCTTTATGACGGCGAGATCGCGTTCACCGATTTCCACCTGGGACGGATCATCGACCGGATGGGGGAACTCGGACTGCTCGACCGGACCCTGATCGTTATCACCGGAGACCACGGGGAGGAGTTTTTCGAACACGGCAACAAGGGCCACCGGATCACCCTTTACGACGAGAGCGTCAAGGTCCCGCTCATCATCGTCATTCCGGGACGCGACCGGGGAGGGATGAGGATCGTCCAGCAGGCCGGTATCATCGACATCGCCGTCACCATCCTGGATTACCTGGGGCTCCCGGCCGGCCTCCCCATGCACGGCCGTTCGCTTCTTCCGCTCCTGGAGGGGAAGAAGCCGGACGATGAAAACCCCCAGCTGGTGGAGCTGGAAGACACGCTGCGGGCGCTCCGGACCAACCGGTACAAACTGCTCTTCAATGTCGACCACCGGGAGACCACCATCCTCGACCTCGAGAAGGATCCCCGGGAGACCCACGATCACCTGGTCACCTCGCTCGACGGCTGGACCGAGGCCAACCGGGAGTTTTACCGGCGCCTGGAGGCCGACCGGATCCTGGAGGAGAAGTACCGCCGGGGGCAGACCGGGCAGGCGGTCAAGCTGAGCGAAGAACAGATTGAAAGACTCAAGGCCCTGGGTTACATTAAGTAAGACCTTACCCTCGCTTCGCTCGGGCGACTAAATAAAACTACGAATTACGCGAATTACACGAATTATCTTTAAAATATCACTGCAATGTCGGTTCAATGCTTGCACATTCTTATTTTTCCGAAGGAAAAATAAATGAATAAATATTTCATTATTATATTGTTACTGGCCGGGTCGATTATTATCGTCCAGCCGGAATATCTTACGGCAGCGCCGGAAGATATTCCGTCCAACATACTCCTGATTTCGGTTGATTCGCTCCGGGCCGATCATCTCGGCTGCTACGGATACCGGCGCGACACCAGCCCCATCATCGATGATCTGGCTGCTTCCGGGGCGCTCTTCGAGAACACGATCAGCACCACGTCCTGGACCCTCCCCGCCCATATCTCGCTCCTCACCTCGATGGACATCTCGGTTCACGGAGTGGCCAACGACGGGCTGAGCCTCCATTCCGGCGTCGGGACCATCGCCCAGGAACTGAAAAAGAACGGGTACGCGACCGCCTGTTTCTGTTCCTCCCCCTACATGAGCCCGGCCTTCGGCTTCGCCCGGGGTTTCGATCTTTACCGCAATCTCGACCTGGAGGATAAAAAGATTGTAGATACGGTGCTTCCCACTCCCGAGCAGCGGGACGGGGTCCACGGTGATATCACCAGCCCCCGGATCACCGACCTGGCGATCGAATGGATCCGGAGCCGCCGGGAAGAGCCGTTCTTTCTCTTCCTGCACTTCTGGGACGTCCATTACGACTACATCCCCCCCGCGCCTTATGACCGCCGCTTCGACCCCGATTACCGGGGCGACATCGACGGCAGGGATTACTGGCGCAATGAGGACGTAAACCCAAAGATGGCCGCCCGGGACCTGGAACACATCATCGCCCTCTATGACGGCGAGATCGCCTGGGTCGACCATCACCTGGGACTGATCTTCAGTGAACTGAAAAAACTGGGTCTTTTCGACCGGACCCTGATCATGGTGACCGCCGACCACGGCGACGAATTCTTCGAGCACGGCGGAAAGGGGCATCGGAGCACCCTCTTTGATGAGGTCGTCAGAATCCCGTTGATCATTCATTCCCCCGGGGGGAACGGGGGTGGGCGGAAAATCCCCGGCCAGGTCAGCATCATCGACATCGCGCCCACCATCCTGGAACTGACCGGTGTGACCGTTCCCGGATGGATGCAGGGTATTTCACTGGCCCCGGCCTGCCGGGGAGAGGCGCTGCCCGGCAACCGGCACGCCTTGCTGGAACTGGGAAACATCCTCAAGGCCCTCCGGACGGACACCCGCAAGCTCCTCTTCAATGCCCTGGCCCTCCATACCATCATCCTCGATCTAGAGAAGGATCCCGGGGAGTCCCAGCAGACACTGGTAACCGATCCTCCGGAATGGAACCGGATCAATCGGGCGTTTTATGAACGGATACTGCAGGACCAGGAACTGGCCCGGAAGTACCGGGGAGGGGAGACCGGGGCGCCGGTTAAACTGGATGCCGAACAGGTCAAAAAACTGCGGGACCTGGGATATCTGCAGTAGCACGAAAAGTTGAGCCAGAGGCCGCTTTCTGGCCGATTGGCTCCAACACCTGATTGAGTAATCTATTTTTTTCAGTCATGCGGCGGATTATATCCCTGCCGAACATCTGCGAGCAATCACAGCAATATGGCGAAATCCCAACCCATTTCAATCGCCAACCAATGCGGAAGAAGCATTCTTGACCGAGAGAAGTCCCCGCCGGTGTTTTCGATATGATCCCTGATTGCCCTTGAAAACGGACTGGTCGCCGTCACAACGGACGTGAGCACCACCGGAGCGTCTTCTGTAGATTCCGGATCGTTGGCTGCGTAGCAGGATAGGGGATGCGAACAGACAAAATGCGTTCGACACACGACTGGCCTCACGGGATAGGCGCTGCATGCGCCATTTACCAGCAGAGGGCAGCAAGGGTCGTAGTTGGGAAGATCTGTCTGCACGTCGATGTTGGCCGACGGATATCTGCCCGGCCTGGAATTGTCCCATTCATGCCATTGTTGCGTTCGCACCCTAAGGTCGTTTATCTGGTCTACCGACAATTCCCGCTTGACATATTGCGCCAAGGTGTGGGCCTCTGCAATGTTCGTAATGATATGATACCGGCAACAGTGACAACAGCCCAATTTACAAGTTGGAATGATGCCATCTTCGCTACGCAGCCGATCCAGTCGGCAGGCAGTTGCTTCATCCACTGAAGAATATACGCCGTTGACGAAGTTCTCTTGCGGTGCAATTGGGATATCGGCTCCGAATTTCTCAGGGCCCATACCGAAATTGCCATTCTCGATCAAGTTCATCATTCTCCCTTTTTTCGAAAGGAACTTCCGGCAGACACAAGGCAACAAGTCCGACCGCCGGGAGCCGCCGGAGTTATTGCCGCATAACGTGGTTCTGAGCCTTGATGGGAGCGGAGCGACTCCGAAGGGGGCGGGCGGGCGAAGCAGCACCACGTTGAGCCGACGCAAAGCGTCGGCTCAACGCTTCGCGTCACCGGCGCGGTTTTCGCGTACGATGCACGCGGTGGCTCGCCAGAGCTACTCGCAGTGCGTCCACATGCGGATGACTTTAACTGTTTTGATATCATCCAGCACTTGGTATACGAGACGATGCTGGATGTTGATCCGTCGGGAGCAAGCACCCGCGAGGTCACCGATAAGTTTTTCGTATGGTGGCGGCGTCTGATAGGGGTTCTTCGCCAAGATCTCGAGAAGACTCTCGGCTTGTGGTTTCAGGCCGGACCGGGCGAGCTTCTTCGCATCACGTTTGGCCTGGTTGGTGTAGACAAGAGTCCAGATCACCAATCAAGCTCCTGCTTGCATTTCTCCACGGGGGTCTTCAGCCCCCTTACAATAGAGTTACGCATTTCGGGAATGGATGTGAGATAAAGCGTTTCCTGAATGGCTCGCCAGTCGTCTTCCGCCACCAATACAGCCGAATGACGCTTGCCTGCAATCTGGATTGGCTCATGCGAGGCCGACACGTCATCCAATAGTGTATAGAGTTGTCTTCGCGCCTCGGTTGCCGTCATACTTGTCATGTCATGATAGCCCCCCATTTGTATCGCACGTAATAACGTACGTCATTTTTCCCCTGCCGTCAAATCCTTTTTCTGGCGAACGTGCCGCCTGAACCTCGGCGCAGCTTCGCGCCGGAGCGTTCCAGGCGGATGTTCGGCGGGTATCCGGTCTTTGCTTCCGTCACTCGCACTTGAAACCCTTGAAACCGTTTTCTCTTGTCATGACCGCTTGGCGAGGGAATCCTCCAACAGCGACAAGGCAGGATATGCGGCGTTGTAATGCTTGTGAAGGAACAAGGGAACGCGTTTCTTGTACAGCCGTTCGGCAACCCGGTCTGCGATCGGCATAAGTATCCTTTCGTATTGGCAGAGGACAGGTGAAACCTCGTTGACGCAACCGGTTGTTTGCCAGTTCAGACACCCGCACGAGTTGTTGCATCGACTTCGGATGGCACACGTCTTGCAGACCCGTTTGTCGCTTTGGGACTCGCGCCGCAACGACTGCCTACGCTCTTCGTTCAAGCCCGTGTGCACAGACCCGATGCACCACGGACTGCCCGCCCCGGCTCTGACGAATTGGACGCAAGGGAACAGGAATCCTGCCGCGTCCACGGACAACTGCCTTGCCCCCAGTTCACACCTCTCCTTCTGGAAGGAGTGGCTGTTCACGTGGGAGGATATCTTCACTTCAAACGGGCTCAAATAGAATTTCCGCCCATCCTGTGTCCAGCGGGCATAGAGATCGCCAAGGTCCTCCAACTGACGTCGAAGCACCGCGAAGTCCGATTCCAACCAGGGGGCGGCATAGTTCAGAGACGCGATAATGTATCGGCACCTCAACCCAACGAGAAAAGATACCGAATCACAGAGGTGCCTGGCCGTGTCGGGATTCACCACCATGAGCACGCTCGAATAAGGTCTTGCCGCCAGAAGCATCTCCAGGCGCGGGCGCAAGTAATCAAAAGTCGGCTCTCCATTGGAGAACCGGCGGTGCCGATCGTGAGCTTCCCGGATTCCGTCCAGGCTCATGGCGATGAGCACGTTGTTGCGGATGGCAAAATCGAGGAACTCGGGGTCCAGCAGCACTCCGTTGGTAGTAACCTTGAAATGAAAACGTCCCGCGCAGTCGCGCTCCAGCTGACGCCCGTAGTCCACGGTCTCGACAATCAAATCCTTGCAGAGCAGAGGTTCTCCGCCGAAGAAGACGACTCCGCACGATCCTCTGGTCAGCCGGGATCCCAACAGCAAGGCCTGGCAGGCGACATCCATGGACATGGCGGAGCTGTCATGGGGAGGCGAGTAGCAGTAGGAGCACTACATATTGCAGCCCGTGGTGAGGTGCAGCGTAAGATGCATGCTCAGATGGCCCCCTGCCCCTTCAGCCAGTCAATGAAGCCCTGCACCTGCTGCCGAAGCAGGCGCTTCGCTTCGGCCCCTCCCTGGATCTTTGCCGCTTCCCAGCGCTTCTTCCCGGCCTGCTCCGCCCGAAGGGATTCCCAGTTCATCGGCACGGCGGGATCATAGAAGGTTCCGAAGTAGATGCCGTTGCCCTTCTGGCCGACCGCCTTGGCTACGCCCCCGGCGACCTGCTTGAAATCGTAGTCCTGGACAGTTGAAGCCGACATGGCCCCGCCGAGTTTGAAATAGTCCGACTTTGATACAAACTCCACGCCGATGCGGTGTCTGTCGTCCTTAATGTCAACGCTCAGGGGTTCTGTCCCTGGAATCTCTTCAACCTTCTCCTCTAACTTGCCTTCCACTTGCTGATATGTCTTTATTCGTTGAGGAATGGTGACTCCTTCCAAGACGACGTCAGTTCCCGTTACCTCTACTCCGGCGTTGGTCAGTTCCTCTACGATGACCTGAAGGGCTTCTTCTTCGGAGAGGAAGACGGGAGGTGACACGACAACACAGCCAGTTGCGCCGCGGCCCTCACCATATTCGAAAATCGGGGCGACAACGGCGGCCCGGGAGGAGGTCGACAATTCTTTCTCGCCTGCGTTGACGCAGGTGTTGGCCGCAAGAAAAATGGCCACCGCCCCCGCCAACTCCGGCGTAGAGAGCCAGTTGGCGGGGATATGCTTTTCCAGAAGGTTGGGGTCGGCAAGGACCTGGAGTCTGGTGGGATAAGCTGGTATTCCGTATCGTCTGACTGGTTTGGGTTTCATCGCCGGTTCTCCTTTCCGTAAGTCGAACGCTACGCTGAGCTGCGGTGTGAAACCGCGAACCGCATCTATACGCCTTTTTTGATTTAATCAAAAAGATTCCCACAGGTCAAGACAAATTTTTTCGGGTGTTGGCCCTGGTTTTGACAGAAGACAAGGGGGCAAGTTTACTCTTTACTCATGTTTTGACGGGCATTTCATCTGAACAGGCCAGTGCTGTCACCTGGGAATGCCGATGAGTGAATAAGAAACGTCGGTTATCCAGATACGTCTCGATCAATTTGCTATCGGGGTTAGAAACCCCTCCCACAATTCCCCTGCCGGGACGGCGGCGCTGAGGAGATGGACTTCTTTCGCCGTTATCTCCTCCCCCAGCAGGTGATTAAGGCAGGTCTTGATGACCCGGCAGCCGAGGCGGTGCTCGATCAGGACCGCCTTCTCCGGGGAACGAGATTCGGCCATCCGGCGGCAGATTTTATTATAGTGGCATTTCTTCTTTTTCCGGTGTATATATGAATCCCTGTTTCAGAATTTCAATGGTACTACTTTTTCTCTGAAAAAAAATAGATGGATGGATCTATATCGTATGCCAATGGTGGGAAATGTCGGCTGGGTTGAGTGATTTTTTCTGCGGCGTTGCCCTCTGGGAAGAATTGTCGTTTAATTAACCGCCCCGCCGAAGCCGGGGCCGCTGCAATTTTGCGAGCGAAGCGAGCTGAATGATATGAAAGAAGACATCGAACTGAGAGATTACCTGGCGATCCTTAACCGGAGGAAGCGGTTTATTATCGGGGGGACCCTGGCCTGCCTGGCCCTGGCGGCTCTGATCAGCCTCCTCCTCCCCCGGATCTACCAGGCGTCCCTGATTATCCAGGTGGGGAAAATCTACCTCCCTCCCCAGCGCGAAGGGGGACGGCAGGAGGTGGAGTTCCTGGAAGAGCCGGAAGCGGCCGGCGAGGTGATCGCGAGTGAGGCGGTTCTCGACCGGGTCCGCGATCGGCTGGGCCTCGACGTCACGCTGGTGGACCTCAAAGACGAACTGAGCGTCAGCACCTTCATGGAAAACGTCTCCCCCACCAAGCTTGGCAACCCCCTGGTCACGATCACCTGCCAGGACCGCTCGCCCCAAACAGCGGTGGATATCCTCAACCTTCTGGCGGAGATCATCATCGAGGAGCAGAATCGGAAGTATTTCGACAATCTTCAAGCCTACCAGGAGAGAATAACCAACCTGAACCAATCGATCACGGAGATGGATGCGGTAATCGAAAACCAGCAGAAAATGAGAACCGAGCTCCAGGCTCAGATCATCGCGGCCGCGGAAAAAACCCGCGAATACGATCAAAAACTGGCTGCCCTCGACACCTCCCGGATCCTGCCGGTGGAAGTGCTCTTCATCGGTTCCTACTCCTCCAACCAGGACCGGACGGTCTCGATGTTCTCCGAGTCGATCGTGACGATCGACTACAACATCGCCGCCAACCTGGAGAAGATCGGGGAGTTCCGGGACCAGATCGCCGTTTTGAAAAACCTGATCAGCCTCTGCAATAAGACAGAGGTGCGGAGCAAGGCGGTCCTCCCCCGGAAGTCCATCAAGCCCCGGATCGGGTTCAACATAGCGATCGGCAGTTTTATCGGGCTGGTCCTGACCGTGGTGATCGCTTTCTCGGGGGAGGGGGACAGGAAATGACCGCATCCGGATGACGACGCCGGATCGGTCCCGGTCATCCGGGCATCGTTCAATGTCTGACAAACATCCCGGTGGCGGCGCCGGGAATGAGTAAAATCAATTCTCCGGGGTTCTCCCTCAGCCGCCGGCCTTCTCTTTTACCCATGCGTCCAGATAGCTGATCAGGCGATCCCGGCTCTGGTCGGATGAGGTCAGCCTGCCCACCCGTTCCACCGGTGCCGGGGTGGCAGTGATCGCCTCCTTTAAATCCCGGTTGTTGAGGGGATAAACGACCAAGTTGTTGGCGGCCAGGTGGCTGGCAAAGATCACCTGGTGGTTGTCAACCGTCTCCGCGTACTCTTCCCGGCGGGGAATGACGATCGGTTTCTTCCCGTTGACCAGGGAAATTAGGATCGTTCCCACCCCGGCATGGCAGATGACGATATTCGCCTTTTTAATCCGTTCCTCCATGCCGTGGAAATCGATGTAGTCGACGGATTCGCCGGTCCGGGGCCGGTAACTGGAGCATCCGACCTGGAAAAAGATTTCCTCCCTGGGGATGGAGAGATCTTCCAGGGCCCGGTCCACCCAGCGCAGCATCCGGTTGAACTGGAACTCGCTGGCTCCGATCGTCACGAAGATCATACCACCGTCCCCCTGAAAACGACCCTGGGATAGGTCAGGGTCAAATGCTCCCACTGTACCAGAAATAGATCGACCAGCGGATACACCAGGCGTCCGCTGAGAGAGAGGTTGGTGATCCGGGTCAACGATTCCAAATAGACAGTCCGTATCCCCAGGAGGCGGGCGGCGTAGATGAAAGAAACCCCCACCCCCGCCCCGGTGGAGATGAGTACGTCCGGCCGCTCCCGCCGCAGGATTCTGAGGGCCAGCCAGAGGTTCCGGAAAAAATTTTTAATGCTTCGGTTTGTCGGATGATACGCCCAGAAAACACGCTCGTCGCAGAGCAGATAACGGGCATCCTCGGTGTCGAAGGAGACCCAGAATCGAGAACGGGGGCGGTAGAAGTTCTTCAGCGAGAAGAGTTCGTACAGGTGTCCCCCCGACGACGCTACCAGGGCGATTTTAGCCATGCACCACTTTTCCTTCCCGGAAGAGGTTATAATACTGCATGATACCGGGGATAAAAGGTCTCGACCCGGAATGATTGTATCGAATCGGCGATCTTTTTCCAGTGATATTTTCCGATTAAAGCTTTTCCTGCCCGATCAGGGCTGAGTAATAATTCTGCTTTTCCCGTTCTGCCGGGCGGCGGCGGCGGCGATCCCCAGGGCGCCGAAGATGAAGTAAACCTCCGCGCCTCCGGCAAAGACGGCGGAGGCCGGACTTTCGATCAGGCTCTCGAGTAAGATCAATAATGTTCCCAGCAGGAAGGCCCTGACATACGGATCATAGTCCTCCTTGACCCGGCGGTTGAGAGAAAAGAAGATTCGCATGATGATCCAGATATAAAACAGCAGACCCAGCACCCCTGTCTCCCCCAGGACCGCCGGCCAGAAAGTGTCGGTCGCGAAGTAAGGCCGGTCCGGGGTCAGCCCGTAGACCTGGTCCATCCGGTATTCCCGGTAGCAGGGGCTGTACACGAAGGCGCTCATCCAGCTCCCGTATCTTCCCAAACCCACCCCGAGCGGGAAGTGGGCGCGGGCGATTTGAAAGCTTGCCACGTAAAGCACGTTTCTCGCCTCCTCCCGGGGGTGCCGGGCGGTGACATACCCTTCCACCAGGTCGGTGTATAGCATCTCGATCGTCGACCAGGTCAGAACGATAAAGAGAACGATGACCGCCCCCAGGATGAAACCGGCCCGGACTTTCTCGATCTTGGGCTGTTTCCAGATCCCGCAGACCAGCCCGGCGAAGATGCCGGCCAGATTGCGTCTTCGCATCGAGAGGAAGCTTCCCACGGTGAAGAGCGATCCCAGGACCAGATAGATAGCGCGGTTGAAGGTCAGGTAATAGGCAAAACCGTAGAGAGCGAGAAAGGCCATGAACCAGCCGAAATCCCCCGGATGGGTGAAGATCGACAGGGTACTGGGAATCCCAAATCGAAACCCGACGTTGATCTCGTTCCCGGTCAGCGCCCGGAACCAGTAGGGGTTGACCAGATCAATGATCCCGAGGGCGAATACCAGAATGCCGACGAAGGCGAAGAAGCGGACGTAACCGCGAAGGACCCGGGGGGTAACGGGAAGGTGGAGGACGACGTAAAACAGGACAAACCCCTTCAGGTAGAGAAAGGCCTGAACCCCCATGATCCAGGCGGGAACATGCCGGAGGAGGCCGGAGCAAACCCCCGCCAGCAAGAAACCGAGCAGGGGGATGCCGAGTTTCGTCCGGGCGAATGCGCTCCCGGACAGCTTCTGCCGAACCAGGAAGATGAGAAAAATCCAGAGGACGAAGACCTCATCCGCGTGACCGATCATCCTCCCGTAGAGGGGATTGATCCTGGCGGCATTTAACTGGAGCAGATTCTGGCAGATGGCAAAGCAGCCGAAAGCCATCATCAGCCGGTGCGGGAAGTGGAGGTAACAGTAGGCCGTGATCAGAAGACCGCAAAGCCCGAGCGCCGCCGCCAGGGCGGCGGCGCTCGAAATAGAGTAAGCAAGCGCGCTCAGGCCCGCGACGCTTCCTGCCAGCAGAAGGCCGGCCGGCCACCGGGAAACAAGAGCGGATTTTTTCAGATCGCCGTTCATGACCTTGCAAGGACTTAGCGCCTTCGGCGCTAACTATTTGTTTTGGCAATGTCCGGGAATTGAATGGATGGAGTGATTATCCCTACAGTGGATATCAGGTTATCAGCGTATCAGTGGGAAGAATACCAGGATATCAGGTTATCAGGCGAGGCCGGCCCCCTTACCTGATCCTCTGATATCCTGGTATTCTTCCCACTGGTCCCCTGATTCTCTGATCCGCATCTATAGCTTTCATCCCACGGCCTAACCAATGATTATACTGCAAGTCGATCTTGATTTATTGCCCCGATTCATTTATTCAAAAGTATTGTTATCCCGACGGATGTCGGGACGGATGCCGGGAAAATCCCGAAGCGGTAAAATTAGCCCGATTGCCGGGGAACCTTGCGCCAGAGATAAACGAGGGACCCATAGTGAGTCAGGACGGTCGCTACGGCCAGCCCGTAAATTCCCCAGAACGGCATCAGGAGGAGATTGAAGCCGATCTTCAGGGAGAGGCGGAGCAGGCCGAGGTTGCGGATGATGGCGGTCTGCTTGTAGATGATGCAGACCCGGGTCATGACGAGGCTGAGCATGTCGGCCAGCAGGGTGACGCTCAGGATCAGGTAGACCCGGGAGAGGTTGAGTATGTTTTCGGCCCCGAAATCCGGCCGGCCGAAGGTCAGGGCAACGATCGGCCGCAGAAAGATGACCGCCGGAATCATGATCAGCAAAGAGACCGCGGTCACCAGCCGAAGGGCCTTTCGCATCGGCCGGACGAGATCCCGTGCCGGTTCTCCGTCTGTCGCTCCCTGATCCCGGTAAACCCGTTCCGACCAGTGGGAGAGGATGGTGACCATCAGCCCGCCGCTCAAGAAGATGACCGGGATATTGTAGAGCCATTCCGCGTAAAAGAGGATGGAGATGGTTCCGGTGACGGCCAGCCAGGAGGCCATCACCTTGTCGATGACCTGGCTCAACCCGATCGCGCCCATCCCCAGAACCTGCTGCCCGGCGGTGGCGAAAAACTCCCCGGCCCGGCCCCCGCCGCCCCGGACGGGCCGCAAACCCACCCGGGCCACGGCGGAGAGGAGGAGAAGGAACAGCCCCAGCTCGCCCAGGAGATAGCCGACGGCCGCCGCGTAAATGCCCAGCTGGTTTTTCAGGAGAAAGGCCGCGGCCAGCATGACTCCGGCCCGGAGGGCGGGGGCAACGGCGGGAAGGGCGAACCGCCGGACCGCGTTCAAAGTTCCGGACAGGATGCTCGCGTCCAGGACCAGGACGACCAGGGGGGAGATCAGGATCAGGATCCTTCTGACCATCTTCAGTTCTTCCGCCGTGAAGCGGGTGATCAGCGGAAGCAGGGGAAGAAAGACGGCCAGGAGCAGTCCGGTCGCGGCAATCGCTCCCCCGGTGGTGAAACCGAGGATCCGCCCGAGGAACTCTCCGACGCTCTCCCCCCGGGCGACGGTTTCAACCACGAAGGGGACGATGGCGCTCTCAATCACCCGGCCGATGATATTGGAGAACATGAAGACCGCCGTGAAGGAAAAGAAGAAGGCGTCGGTCCGGGAGTCGGCCCCGAACCAGGCGGCGATAAAGAGCGGGACAAGAAAACCGGCCCCTTTGCCGAGGCTGGCCCAGAAGGTGGTGGTCAGGGTGTCAAGAACCAGCGGACGGCTTTTAACGACCTGCATCAGCGGAAGCTTCATCTTGAAATTCAGCAACTTCAGCGCACTATTTTACTCGGCCGGGCCTCGGGGCCGGGATCGCCCGGGCGATCCGGCTCTATTATTCAGTTGTCGGGCCGGTGCCGGTAATAGTATATTTCGGAATTCGCATGAAAAAAAATATTTCGATAATACTGCCGACCTATAACGAAAAAGACAATATTATTCCGTTAATCGCCGTCATTCAAAAAACGCTGGACGGACGGGGCGACCAGTACGAGATCGTGGTGGTCGACGACGACAGCCCTGACGGGACCGGACGCCTGGTCAGGGAGCGGTGGGGTCAAAACGGCCTCGTCCGCTGCGTCATCAGGAAGGGGGAACGGGGCCTGGCCACGGCGATCCGGCGGGGGATAACAGATTCCGCGGGCGACATCGTGGTCGTCATGGATACCGATTTCAATCATCAGCCGGAAGCGCTCCCCCAGTTAATAGACTTTCAGAAGTATTACCCGATCGTCGTCGGTTCCCGCTTCATCTCCTACGGGGGGATGCGGGATTGGCGGCGGTATTACCTCAGCTTTTTCTACAACCTTTTCTTCATCCGGCCCCTTCTCAGAACCCACGTCCAGGACAACCTGTCCGGGCTCTTCTCCATCCGCCGGGACGCCCTTCGGGAGCTTCCCGGGGACGCGATCTTCCGGGGATACGGCGATTACTTTCTCCGGCTCCTTTATTTCGCGGCCCGGAAGAGATTCCGCGTTCTCGAGATACCCGTCTATTACGAACTGCGTACCTCCGGCGAGAGCAAGACCAGTTTTCTGCCGATTTTTTTCCTCTACACGAAAGCCGCCCTGGCTTTAAAATTTCATGCCCTCTTCGGCTAATTGATTGTATCGAAATTTTATTAAACCGCTGATTAAGCGGATTAAACGGATTGTTTTTCTTTTAATCAGCATAATCCGCTAAATTAGCGCCGGAGGCGCTAATTTATAATGAAAACGGTGCCCGTTTCCCAACCATCCCTCGGTCGGGAAGAACTGGAACTGGTCAGCCGGGCGGTCCGGACCGGCTGGATCTCCTATCTGGGGGAGTATGTTCAGCGGTTCGAAGAAGGGTTCGCCGGATTCTGCGGGGTTAAATACGGCTGTTCAGTCTCCTCCGGGACCGCCGCCCTCCACCTGGCGCTCCTCGCCCTCGGGGTCGGCCCGGGCGACGAGGTGATCGTCCCGGCCCTTACCTTTGTCGCCACCGCCAATGTCGTGACCTTCACCGGCGCCCGGCCGGTTTTCGTCGATGTCCGGCCCGGGGACTTCGGCATCGATCCGGAGGGGATCGAGAAAGCGATCACGGCCCGGACCCGGGCCGTGATCGCGGTCCATCTTTACGGCAACCCCTGCCCGATGGACCGGATCATGGAGATCGCCCGCCGCCATAAACTTTCGGTAATCGAGGACTGCGCGGAGGCTCACGGGGCAACCTACCGCGGGCGGAGGGTCGGCTCCTTCGGCGCGGCCGGGTGCTTCAGCTTCTTCGGCAACAAGATCATGACCACCGGGGAGGGAGGGATGGTGGTGACCGACAGCGCCCATCTCCGTGACACGGTCAATGTCCTGAAGGATCACGGCAGCCGGGGTCGGCGCTACCACCATCCGGTGATCGGATTCAACTACCGTCTTACCAATCTGCAGTGCGCCCTCGGCGTCGCCCAGCTCGGGAGAATCGATCAACTGCTGGCGGACCGGAGCCGGATCGCGGAAACCTACGGCCGCCATCTCCGGGACGTGCCCGGTCTCACGCTGCCGCGGGACCCGGAAGGGGCGAAGAGCGTCTGCTGGCTATACTCCGTTCTGGTGGGAAAAAGGTTCGGCTTGACCCGAGATCGGCTGGCGGCCCGGTTGGGGGAGAAGGGGATCGACAGCCGTCCCTTCTTTGTCCCGATCCACCGGCTTGCCCCCTACCGGACTAAAGAGCGGTTCCCGGTGGCGGAGTCTCTCTCCCGCAAGGGCCTCAGCCTTCCCACCTTCAACTCGCTTGACGATAAAACCATCCGTTATATCTGCCGGACGATCAAGGAGATTTCCGGGCGATGAGACCGGACGGAGCTAAGTTCCTGCTTCGGAATTTCTATAAATGAGTTGTGGAAGGGGTTTTTAACCCCGATTATCGGGCTTGGACCAGAAAAACTTCGTCTCGGGTCAAGAAAGCCCGCCCGCAGTTGCGGTGCTAACTTGCTGCTTCGGAATTTTCAGCCTGAGGCTGATGCGCCTCTGGCGCACAAAAAACCGCGGATTAAACGGATTAAGCGGATTGTTTTTCTTTTAATCAGCATAATCCGCTAAATCCGCGGTTAAATAAGTTGCCTGAGCGAAGCGAGGGCTAAGTTCCAGAGGCCGGCATAGTGTATCGTGAAGACAAGCATTAACTGGATATTAATCGGAATTATTTTCCTGGGAGCGGCCCTCCGTTTCTACGGACTGGGGGAACAGTGCTATTTCCATGACGAGATCTTCGAACTCTACGTAGCCCAAAGGAGCATCCCCTATATCTTCAAAGCCATCGGCGCCGCGCCCGTCCATTCCCCCCTCAACCAGTTGATCAGCCACTGTTTCCTCCATCTCGGCCACAATGAATTCGTCCTCCGTCTCCCGGCCGCCATCTGGGGGGTCCTCGGAGTCTGGGTAGTCTATTTAGCCGGCGCTTGTTTCTTCAATCGAAGGGTCGGGCTTTTCAGCGCCTTCCTTCTGGCGATCTCTTCCTACCACATCCGCTACTCGCAGGAGGGCCGGATGTACGCGTTGCTGGTGCTGGCCGGCCTGCTCTCCCAGTACTTTTTCTGGCGCGGGCTCCAGGGTGACGACAGGCGCTCCTGGATCGGTTATGTTCTGGCCACTTCTCTGGCCCTTTATACCCATCTCTTCGCGGTCTTCATTCTCGCCTCTCAGGTCCTCTTTGTTTGTCTGCGGTATCTTCTGCTCCGTCGATCGCGCCCGGAAAAAGCCGGGGCCCGGTTCTTCTGGATCAGTCTTCTGGCAATTGTCGTTCTCTTTCTGCCCCGGCTGATCCCGGTGGCCGGGAACACATTCTCCCGGGAATCCTTCGTGGCGATGAACGTGGGGGCGCCTCCCGTCGCCCGCGGGCTTGCTTCCCGCGGCGTCGAACTGACCGACTTCACGACCATCCTGATTCTTTTCGGGGGAGGGGCGGGTTTTGCCTTCTATCTTTATTTCGTCTTCTTTGTGATCGGCGTGGAGGGATCTTTGAAGCGTTACGGGCCGGCGACTGCCTATCTTGTCCTGACCGCCGCCCTTCCCTTCCTGTCTTTCTTTGTATTAAAACCATCCCGGATCTTCGGGGCCCGTTACCTGCTGTTTCTGCTCCCGGTTTACTATCTGCTGGCCGCCGCCGGGGCGGATCGCCTCCGGGAAGTGAGGGATGCGCTCTGGAAAAGACGCCGGCCGGGGAAGAGCTTACGGGCGAGGGCGTACTACCTCTTCCTGGTACTGGTCTTCCTGGCTGCGAGCGTCCGTCCTCTCAAGATGTATTATCGGGATTGGAGTTATCCGATCGGTGACCGCCTCAAATTCGACTGGCGGAAATTGAACTCCTTTCTGGAGAAACATGCCCAGCCCGGGGACGTCATCATCCCTTCCGGCGGCATCTGGTACTACCACCTGGTCTATCTCCGCGAATACCTCAGCCCGCGGCTCCAGGAGAAACTGACCGTTGATAACCCCGAAAAACTCGCCCAGGCCGGGATCTGGTGGGTAGGGGGAGATCCGAACCAGCGGGATTATCCCCCCGGGATCAAACCGGTTGAATTTGATCCCGGCATCCCCGGACTGCCGGTCAGCTGCGGCCGGGGGCCGGCCAGTTTCACGGAGGAGACCTTCCCCGGCCTGGTCAAGATCCACGATCTCGACGCGATCGGGATCACCGGGAAGGTCTCCGTCCGGCCGGGACGAATTTTCTGGCTCTCGATCCGGCTCCGGGGGGTCGAACGCCATTACGAACGATATTCACCGTACCCGGGGATCTATTTTTACGCCCCTCCCGGCGAGAAGGTCGCCGACTCCTACCCGGGGGTCCGGCTGGTCACCAACCGGGGGGACGGCTGGACGCAGGTGGTGCTGAACGGTATCACCCCCTCCAACGCGGCCAGCGCCCAGATTATCCTCCGGAAAGACGATCTCCATATCGGTGACGGGATCGAGGTGTCGGAACTCAGGTTTTTCGGCGATTGGGGGGAGCCGGGGAAAGCGGTGATCAGTGATCCGTAATCGGTGATCGGTAATCAGACGGCCGGACGGCGCCGGGAACCGCCCCGGATTATTATTTTCAGCAGCATGACCTTATCGCTCAAGAGATTGATTCTCTTCCTGGTCCCGGTCTGCCTGGTTGCAGCCGGGGTCGTTCTGGCATCCCTTCCCTACCGCCCGCCCCTCCTTGACCGGGGAGGGCGGAACTTGAAAGAACGGCTTCTTGACCACGCTCTCTTTGTCTGGCACTACACCCGGGCCGCCTGGCGGGAAGGCATCGAAATAAAACCAGCGGCGCTCGCCGACCGGGCGCGGGCCGTCTGGCATCATCCTGCCCTGAGCGAACGGTTCTTCGGGATTCCGGCGACCGATTTTCGTCAGCTGGCCCGGCTCTATGAGAGCCTCGGTCTCTTCGAAGAGGCCGCCGCGCTCATCGAGCACTCCTTCGAGCTCGGCGACACCTCTCCACCAGAGGCGCAAGCGGCACTTTTAACCTGCGCGGGATTATCGGCCTGGGAGACGGTGGAGCGGATCGCTGGCCGGGCCTTGGCCCCCGATTTTCCGGAAGCCGGTTACTGGCTGGGGAGAGCGCTGATCGAACAGGGGCGTTTTAACCAGGCGGCCGCCGACCTCGTTCAAGTCGAAACCTCCCGGCCGGGTTTTGCCGACCTCTATTTTCAGATGGGAAGGGCGGCCCGGGGCCGGGGCAATAAGGCGGCGGCGGAGAATTATTATCGGCAAGCGGTCGAGCGCTCTCCTTCCCACCAGGAGGCCTGGAAGGCGCTGGCCGGAATCTGCCGGGAGGGGGATCGGGAACAGGAGGAGGCGGCGGCGGCCGCGGCGGCGCTTCTCCCCCCTCTTTCAGCCGGGGGGCGTTTTGAAAACGAACTGGTCTTTCTGGGGAGCAGTTATATCCCTTCCCCGATCCGGGGCGGGGAAAAGTTTGACCTCACTCTCTACCTCCGGGCCCTCCCCGGGGAGGAAAGGGAGGTGTTTCCGCTGCTCAGGCTGCAAGGGCCCCGGTCGGCCAAGGCCGTCCCGCTGGGAGCTGTTTCCTTGCCGTCCTCGCCCGGGGAGGAGTATCTGGCCGTCCCGACGACGGCAGCGGTGCCGGAAGATATCTGGCCTGAGGAAACGGAAGTCCTGCTCGGATTCAGGGACAACTCGGGGAGGCCGATCCGGCTCTTCGGCTCGCGCGATGAGTTTATTCCCCTGGCCGGGACAGTTGTCCGGCCCCGGATCTTCCGGGATTTTTCCGGTGAAAAGCGGCTGAAAGAAGCATTCGGCCCGGGGGTGATCGATCTCGGAACGAGGACAATCCTCTCCGGCCGCTGTGATGTGGCAATCCGGCCGAGCAAGGACGTGGCGATAACGGCGGTCGGCCTGATTACCTCGACGGCGGACACCGTGCCCCTTCCGGAAGGCACTGAGCTGGCCCGGGTGATCTGCCGGACCGCGGACGGGCTCCTCTATTCATCCCCCGTTCGCCTGGGGATAGAGACCGCCGACGCCAACCTGGAACGCTGGCCCTCCGTCGTGGCCCGGCATCCTCCGGCAGCCGTTTTCTCATCCTGGACCGCGGTGGCTAAAGGGCGGGAATTCACCGCCCGGGACTACCAATTCGTCTTGAAATTCGGCAGCCCGGTCCGGCTGGAGGAGATTGAACTGAATTATGACTACCCCGAGCGGGGAGCCTGGTTCGTCAAGCACCTCTTCCTGATCGCGGAATAATCCGCCGCGGGCGGCGCCCGTTGTCAGCCGTCCCGGCCGATCATGACGCCGGCGCGTTCCATCCGGGCCGGGCAGGGGGGGGTGAAGGCGGGCCGCCCGAGGGCGACCAGCGCGACCGGGGCGATGTAGGCGGGGATGGACATCGCCTCCGCGAACCGGGCGTAGATCCGCCGGTTGGCCTGGCGGGAATTGATCAGGTCGTCCCCCAGGTGATTCCAGCAGGAGCCCAGCCCGCAGCGGTGGGCGACCAGGAGCATCTGCGTGATCGCCGCTCCCGCGTCAATGTAGATCGAGCGTTCCTCCTTCCCCATCCCCCCGTATAAACGGGTGTCGATGCCCACGAAGATCAGGAGCGGAGCCCGGGTGCAATGTTCTTCCTTGAGCTTTTTTAACAATGCTTTTTCCCCCGCCTGGTGCAAAATTCGGAAGCGCCAGGTTTGCCGGTTGCAGGAGTTGGGCGCCCAGCGAGCCGCGTCGATCATGAGCAGGGCGATCCGCCGGAGCTCTGATATGGGAGGCTGCTGTTCAGCCCAAACGCGCACGCTCCGGCGGCTGCGGAGGAATTTTAAAAACATTTCTGCCGCCTCCGGATGAAATTCCGGCGGAGGCGCGCTTCGGGGCCGGATGAATCCCGCCTCCAGATCGGGGAAAGCGTTGTAGATGCCTCGGGACCAGGCCACGATTGAGCTGTCCCCGGCAGAACCGCGCTCTGACAGGATCCGGTAAATCTGCCCCAGCCGGTGGTGTCGTTTCTGAAAAACGGCCGGCTTGGTCTTTAACAGGTTATTGTAAAATGCTTTCTCAATCCGGTGGGATTCATAGCACATCAGGCTGAGCAACTGTTCGTTGCTCAGACGGCACAGGTCCCGGTACGTGTCCGGAGAGATCGAGCGATTGAAGAGTAAGCGGGCGATCAGTGGAAAGCCCGGAAGACGCTTAACCAATGATTTGATGTTCATTTCAATACAGCTGTGTAAAGTGTCAGGTGTAAAGTGTAAAGAT
>JAZDIV010000123.1:0-3874 GCA_043804695.1 PVC group bacterium
GCAGACAAATGTTGGCTAATGTTTGAAAGTCTTTTTTATGTTATAGCCCCGGTTAATTGATTTTAGTTTAACCAACAGACCCCCGACGCTTGCGTCGGGGGTCCGATATAAAGTAGCGAGCGCAGCGAGCTAATTTATATAGGAGATAATGAGCAATGGCTTTCAGGTACATCGGAAAAGACATCCCCCGTCCCGATACCGCCGCCAAGATCACCGGCCGGGTTCAGTTCCTCGACGACATCAAGCTCCCCGGGATGCTTCACGCGGCCATCCTCCGGCCCGATTACGCCCACGCCCGGATCCTCTCCATGGCCACGTCCGGTGCGGAGACGTGCGAAGGGGTGGTAAAGGTTGTGACCGGGAAGGGATGCGATCTGGTCTACGGGGACAACATCCGGGACCTGACGCCGATCGCGGTCGAGAAGGTGAACTACATCGGCCAGCCGGTGGCCGCGGTGATCGCGGAGACGCTGCAACAGGCAAAAGAAGCGCTCAAGAAGATCAAAGTCGAGTATGAGCCGCTTCCGGTGTATGTCGACGCCCGGGACGCGCTGAAGGACGACGCCGTCCTGATCCACGACCGGAGCGGAGATTTCTGGCATCTTCCCGGGATCGCGCCGGTCGGGGGAACGAATATCGCCAACCGGTATACCGTCAAGAAAGGAGATGTCGAGCAGGGGTTCGCGGCTGCCGACGCAGTGGCGGAAGGGGAGTTCAACTATCCCTTCGGCTCCTGTTCCGCGATCGAGCCCCACGGGTCGATCGTCTGGTTCCACGAGGACCGGACCATTGAAATCTGGTCCTCTTCCATCTGCCCGTTCATCATCCGCGAGGAGGTGGTCCGGGTCTACGGGCTGCCGATCTGCGATGTCCGGGTCCACATCCCGGAGCTGGGAGGATGCTTCGGCTACAAGTCGGACATCACCGTCGAGCAGACGGTCGCCTACATCGCCAGCCAGGTGTCCGGCCGGCCGGTCAAGTGGGTCGCGACCCGGAAGGAGGATTTCCTGAGCACCCTGATCGGGCATGGGATCCGGACCCGGATCAAGATCGGGGCGAAGAAGGACGGGACTTTGACCGCCCTCCAGACCAAAATTCTCCACTCCACCGGGGCCTCCGCCGACACCGGCGTCCATGTCCTGATCGCCGCCACCCACAACTCCACCGGGACCTACGAGTTCCCCAACTGCTATCTCGACGGCTACTCTGTCTATACCAACACCCCGCCCGTCGGCGCCTTTCGGGGGTACGGCCACCAGGAGTCCCAGCTGGCGATGGAGCGGATGATGGACATCCTGGCCCGCAAACTCGAGATGGATCCTTTCGAGCTGAGGGAGAAAAACTACCTCGGCCCGGGCAAGGTCACCTCGCTGGGAGAGACGCTTCATGAAAGCAACGGGAACGTGAAGAAGTGCGCGGAGATCGTCCGCCGGGCGGTCTTCGCGAAGCCGAAGGAAAAGGCCGAGGACGACCGGTACTATTACGGGAGGGGGTTCGCCGCCCTGATGAAGTCGCCCAAGGGGGCCCCCTTCTCCTCCAAGAGCTGTTATCTCAAGTTCAACCGGGACGGCTCCGTCTCCATCAACATGGGGGGAGCCGAGGTCGGCCAGGGATTGCGGAACGTCGTCCGGATGGTCGCCGCCGAGGTCCTCCAGATTGCCCCGGAGCGGATCCGGGTCTACACCGAGATCGACACCCAGTTCTCCCCCTGGGAGTGGCAGACGATCGGCTCCATGTTCACCACCCAGGGCGGCCGGGCGGTGGTCCGGGCGGCCGAGAAGGCCATCGCCCAGCTGAAAAAGACCGCGTCGATAGTGCTCCGGGTCGAGGCGGACCGGCTGGACTATAACGGGGACTATGTCTTTCTCAAGTCGGACCCGACCGCCCGGGTCCCCGTCCCCGAGCTCGGCCGCGGCTATACCTTCCCGGACGGGGTGACGGTCGGCGACGTCGTCCATACCACCTCGGACGCCCGCCTGCCCCGGCAGTCGAATCCGGATGAGAACGGCCAGGGCCGGATGGGGATCTCCTACACCTTCGGGGCCCAGGCCTGCGAGCTCAGGATCGACAAGGAGACGGGGGAGGTCATCATCGACCACTTCGCGTCGGCTTTCGACGTGGGCCGGGTGATCAATCCGGTCCAGATCCGGGGGCAGGTCGCCGGCGGGGTGATGATGGGCATCGGGGCCGCGCTCCACGAGGAGCTCAGGTTCGACGAGAACGGCAACGCCCTCAACCCCACGTTCCGCAAGTACCGCTTCCCCACCATCAAGGACGCCCCGGCCCGGCAGACGATCGAGTTCGTCGAGACGCCGGGCGAGATCGGCCCCTTCGGCGCCCGGGGCATCGGGGAGCATCCCGTGGTCGGCGTCGCCCCGGCGGTGTTGAACGCGATCCACGACGCGATCGGGGTTGACTTCTACGAGATCCCGGTCACCAGAGAGAAAATCAAAGCAGCCCTGGAAAAAGCTTGATCAGAGACCCGGGCAGATCAACTCTACCCCGGTTTAAGAAGGAACAAAATCATGGCGGAAAAAATCACCTTCACCGTGAACGGAACCCCGCGAACCGTGGAGATCGAGGGGTGGGAAAAACTGATCTACGTCCTGCGGGAGAAACTCAACCTGACTGGCACCAAGCGCGGCTGTGACGACGCCTCCTGCGGCGCCTGCGTGGTGGTGGTGGACGGGGAGGCGAAGAAGAGCTGCGTCTTCCCGGCCACCCGGCTCCCGGGGACGGAGGTGGTCACCATCGAGGGCCTGGCGGAAGGGACGAAGCTTCACCCGATCCAGCGGGCCCTGATCGACGCCGGGGCCGTCCAGTGCGGCTACTGCATGCCCGGGATCGTGATGGAACTCTCCGCGCTCTTCCGGAAAAATCCCCGGGCGGCCGACGGAGAGATCAAAGACGCCCTCGCCCTCCATCTCTGCCGCTGCACCGGCTACGAGGCGATCTGGGAAGGGGCGCTGCTGGCCCGGGAGTATCTGGCGAAGGCCGCGAAGCGGTAGGCAGGAGAAGCGTTAGCCCGGATTATTCATGAAAATTGAAAATTTTCATGAATAATCCGGGCTCTCAACTATCGTTCAAAATTAACCCAATTTATGAATAAATCGGGTTAGGCCCCGGAAACGGGTGATGAGCGCCGCGACGAAAAAAATATTCTGCCCCCACTGCCGGCAGGAATCCGCCGTCAGGGTGGTGAAGAAGTACGACGGTTTTACGCCGGTGGGAGAGGTCAAGACCTGCGCCTTCTGCGGCCGCGAGTTCGGGGAGGAAGAGCCGGCGTCAATCGAGGAGAGGGCCCCGGGCTGGACGCGCGACGGAGAGCTGAAGAAGGTCTGCCGCCGCTGCCGCCACTACGTCATCAACCCCTTTATCCAGAAGTGCATCCTCCGCCAGAAAGAGGTCGAGGCGACCGACACCTGCGCCGATTTCCGGCTCCGGCCCTCCCCTCCGCCGGAGTCGAAAAAGAAAGAAGAGAAGCCGCCGTCATTGCTCGGCCCGCCCCCCGCCCCGCCGGATATCTTCTAATTAGAACTTAGCGCCTCCGTCGCAACTTGGTTACGGTTACGGTGACGAGGCCCGTTTCGTCTATCGGCTACGGTTACGTACGTCCAGTGAGGCGGCCGTTACCGTTACCCTCACCGATACGGGCTTCGTTACCCTTACCGTTTTTGAAATTCCGAAGCAGGAACTTAGCGCCTCCGGCGCAACCTCGGAGCGGCGACCTTTAGGTCGCCACATTATGGCAGCCTGAAGAGGCTGTCCGATAATTCAGATTTTAGGCATTTTAGAGGTCATTGCGAGGAGCGCAGCGACGAAGCAATCTCATCATTTTGGATAAGAGGTGGTTATGAATGAGAAAATAGATTGC
>JAZDIV010000124.1:0-16552 GCA_043804695.1 PVC group bacterium
GAAACGGCAATGTTTAATGGGATCAGAGAGGGGATGCCTTTTCTGGTTCCGAGCACGAAAAATGCAGCCCAACGGCCGCAACGCTTGCAAAAACCCCGAGAAAAGGAAAAAGGTAAAATTTCATAAGTTTCTACCGGGGAAGTATTTACAAATATTCAAATCACGCAAAAACCGCCTTCCGGAAGTGCGGAATGTAAGTCTAAGACCTTATATGATGCCTATTTTATAGATAATGCGTTACAATGCAAGCAGATACTATGGTCCGACCCCAAATTATTCCACCACGGGGAGGTCGTCGGTCCTCCCGAAGTAAACCCGGGTGAGCCCGCGGACCGCCCAGAGGCCGGCGAAAGGTCTGAAAATGGCGATCCCGTCCCGGCCGGAACCGGCGAAGTCGGCCGGGACCGGGAAGTCGGAGGAGCCGCCGAAGTAGGCCCGGGAAATCCCCCGGATCGCCCAGAGCCCGGCGGCGGGGCGGTAGATACCGGGATCCTGGGTGCCGTCGCCGGAAAAATCCCCGGAGACCGGCTCGTCGGAGGCACCGCCGAAATAGAACCGGCTCACCCCTCTCATCGCCCAGAGCCCGGCGGCGGGGCGGTAGATGGCGATCCCGCTCTTCCCGTCGCCGTTAAAATCGGCGGAAACCGGATCGTCGCCAGCCCCTCCGAAATAGCTCCGGGTAACGCCCCGGACCGCCCAGAGTCCGGCGGCGGGACGGTAGATGGCGATCTCGCTCTTCCCGTCGCCGTTAAAATCGGCGGGAACCGGATCGTCATTGGCCCCTCCGAAATAGCTCCGGGTAACGCCCCGAACCGCCCAGAGTCCGGCTGCCGGGCGGTAGATCCCGACATCGGTGGTCCCGTTCCCGTCGTAATCGCGGGAGACCGGGATATCGCTGCTCCCGCCGAAATACAGTCGGCTCACTCCCCGGACCGCCCAGAGTCCGGCGGACGCGCGGTAAATCGCCACGTCCGAGGTCCCGTCGCCGTTGTAATCCCCCCGCGCCCGGTGCCCGAAAGGCGGCGACGAGGTGGGGGACGGGGTGACGGTCGGCGGGAGTGTCGGCTTAACAGACGGCGTGGGGGTGGCTGGCGGGGGGAGTGTCGGCTTAACGGACGGCGTGACAGTCGGGGTGGGTGTGACACTGGCTGTCGGTGTGACCGAGGGGGTCGCCGTGGGGCTGGGAGTCGGTGTCGGCACCGCCTTGGCCAGCTTACAGAGCCAGCGGTCGCTGTAGGTGGACCCATCCGAGCCGATGTAATAGTAGGTATCGATATTCCCGGTGAGCGGAGGCGGATAGACATTAATTACCTGGCTGCCGTCGTAAGTAACCGTTACGAAATCCCCCTCCCGGATATCCAGATCATCGTTAACCCGGGTTACCTGGAGAGCCGCCGGCTGTCCGGGGTAGTTGTTCCCGTCGGAAAAAGTATCCGCGTTGTCGAAGATGGTCCCGTAAACATCGGTATCCGGAAGTCCCGCCCGGGTGATTCTCCATCTCCAGCCGCTGCTTTCTGTCGATCTCGTCCGGCCCAGAGCCAGATTTTGGACGTCGGCGATATCAAGAGTGAGGCTGCAGTAGGGAGGAGTCGGCGTCATACTCGGTGTCGGGGTCGGCGTGAGAGAGGGCGTCGGTGTGACGCTGGGGGTCGGGGTCACACTCGGCGTCACCGAGGGGGAGGGAGGCGGCGTCTTGTAGCCTTCCGGCGTCGGTGTGACGGACGGGGTAACGGTCGGCGTCGGTGTCACCGACGGCGACGGAGTTACCGAGGGCGTGGGGGAAGGAGTCTTGTAGCCCTCCGGGGTCGGACTGGGCGTGGGCCCCTCGAAGATGAGAACCCGGTTATTGTTGGAGTCGGCCACCAGGAGATTGGACCCGTCCATTGCGACCCCATCAGGCCAGTAGAAGGTGCGGGCGGTGGGGGGAGGCGGCAGCAGCGGTTCAATCAGGTCCGGGTCGGTGCCGTTGGCCAGCCGGGAGGTCATGTTCTCCTGCCCGAGAACGATGTCCGCCGAGGCGCCGTCACTGACGGGGATGGTGTCGTAAATGAGCACCCGGTGATTCTCCGAATCGGCGATGAAGAGGCGGGTGCCGTCGGAGGAGACATTCCCGAACGGACCGTAGAGCGTGTTCGCCGCCGGTATCTCCAGGCCCTGGTTGGGCTCTCCGGAGAGGGCATCGTCCTGACCGACCACCACATCCGCCGGCGCGCCGTTGACTGTAGGAATGCTGTTGTAAATAAGCACCCGGTTATTGCCGGTGTCGGTAATGAACATCCTGGTCCCGATGACAAAAACGCCGGTCGGTTCATAGATGGTGTCGGCCGCCGGGCTCCCATAGCCCTGGTTGGTCTGGTCGCTCCACATATCTTCCTGCCCCACAACGACATCGGCGGAGACGTCAAAAGTCGTCGGGACCTGGTTGAAGATCAACACGCGATTATTATACCGATCGGCTATGAATAACTTGCCGTCGCAGAGACAGAGATTCCGCGGCTCATAGCTGGTTTTTGGTCCCACGCCTTCCAGGCGGTTGGCCCAATAGTCGTCGACAAGGGAGAGCTGGCCGATGGGGATGTCGGCGCTGGCGTCGTTCGCCGTCGGGATGGAGTTGAAGACCAATGTCCGGTTATTGAACGTGTCGCCGATCAGGAGCTGGGAGCCCTGGACATATACCCCGTCCGGCCAGTGGAGCGTGTTGGCCATGGGAAACCACGGCTCCTGTCCCGCGGGGTGCTGGTTCCGGGCGTTGCTGGTCATGTCCGGCTGGCCGATGACTACAGCAGCACTCTGATTATTGAATATGGGGACGGAGTTGTAGATAAGCACCCGGTTGTTATGATAATCGGCGATATAGAGTTTCCCATCCTCGACCTGGGACTCACCGGGCCAGTAGAGGGTGGACGCGGTGGGCGGAAAAGGGTTCTGCCAGTCCTCGACCTGGTTGATGCCGTTATGTGTCATATCAGCCTGGCCGATGACCACGGCGGCTTCCTGGTTGGTCTCAAAAGAAAAAGCCGACACGGGGAGCAGGAAGAGGACAATAATCCCCGTTGCTCTAATTATATAGTTACGAATATCTTTCATTCTCTTCCGGCCGGTTCGGCTCATATAAAATATAGCCCGGGATTACCGTTTTGTCAAGTTTACCCGGGAGAGCCGGATAATGTAATTAGCGCGGGGAATCACTTGACAATAGTGATCGTCAGGCTTATATTTTATATGAGGGTTTAGAAAATGAGAAGGAACCCGAACCCGTTGACCCGCGGCGCAGGTTTCACGATCATCGAACTGGTGTTCGTTATCCTGGTGATCGGCATTATCGCGGCCGTGGCGATACCGCAGATGGTCTCCATGACCGGCATCACATCTTCCCTGGCGGCGGACATGGCCGCCTCCGATATCCGGGCCGTGCAGCACGTCGCCATGTTCACCGGCAGTCCCCGGACCATCTTCTTCGGGGGAAACGGCTACACGGCGGGCGGTCTGGATCCGGAAGTCCGGGCCCTCCCCGGCAACGCCGTCGCCGATCCCTACTTGATAACCTTCAACTCATTCGGAGAGCCGGACCAGGGTGGGAATTTCGATATCAGCTCCGGCGGTGACTCGCACACGATAACGATCGAGGCCTTGACCGGGAAGGTGACGATAAATTAACTACTTAAAACCGGGGTGATGGAGTATTAGAGTGATGGGGACCCAAGTTCTCAATACCCCATTATTCCATTACCCCAACACTCCATAATAACTAGACCAATCCTGTTGCAGTGGTGTAGCTTGAGCGTACTGATGAAGATATCCAACACAAATGCCCCCGGCTGGACGCTGATCGAGATCGTGGTGATCCTGATCGTGGCGGCGATCATCCTGCCGGCCCTGATATTTCCTTTCATCGAAGGCGTGCGGGGACTGAACATGCCGGTCATCAGCGGGACGCTGGCGCTTTTGGCCCAGGAGGAGATGGAGAAGAAGGTGGTCTGCTTAAGCTACGAGTTGGTGAACGGATGGGCCAGCACCCCCTTCTCCGCTCCCTTCGGAGATTACAGCAGCACCTGTAACATTGATCCGAACGCCTCCTTCGGGACCATAAATGAAGGCTTGATGGAGATCACCGTCACGGTGACCCATATCGACGGCCAGACGCTGTCTCTGGTCACGGTAAAATCAGACTGGGAATTGCAATGAGCTCGGGCCCGATACACTACAACCGCTGTCCCGGCTACACCATTATCGAGATGGTGGTGGTGATCATCCTGGTTACTCTCCTGGCGGCTTTCTCGATCCAGGCCGTCATCATGTCCATGGAGACCTATATCACCGCCGCCCGGGACTACCTGGAACTGTTCAAGGAAGCCCAGCTGGCAATGGAGAAGATGACCCGGGAGATCCGGGAGACGGATCCGGACAGCATAATCGTAACAACCGGTTCAATCGCTTTCACCAAAGATACCGATCATGAGACCCCCAATGATCCCAGCCTGGCGGTCACCTTCGCGCAAAGCGGGGACGTTATCCAACGCCAGACCGGAGCCGGAAACTTCATCCTGGTCGAAGATGTCGAGGCCGCGTCTTTCGTCGCCAACCAGGACGAGAATAATGTGGTCACTCTGTCCTTCACCGTCTCCAGGGGTTCAACCAACATCCCGGTAAGAACGGCGGTGCTGCCGAGGCAGCCATAGATGAAAAAGGTGCTGCGTCACATCATCGGAGAGGAAAGAGGCCTGGCCCTCCTTTCCCTGATCATCATCATGCTGATCCTGGGGGTGGTGGCGTATACTTTTGTCAACATGATCACCACCACGCAGTCTTCCGCGGTGTTTGCCAACAAATCCCTGGGGGCCTTCTATATTACCGAAGGGGCCCTCCAGATCGGGAAAAAATATGTCGCCGAATACTGGGCGACGGAGACCACTGTTCCCCTGGGAATGGATTTCTGCATTTTCAGTGATGAGCCTCTGGGTAACGGCACGTTCAGTGTCTGGGTAAACATGTCCGAGATTACGTATGCCACCTTTACCGCTTCCGGGAGCGTCTCATACTAAATTGAATGATTACCGGAGGGTAAAGGGTAATGATTGACAGATCCATCCCGTTCATCCGGGCCGGAAAACGCCCTCGGAAAACCTGAGAATATTTTTTGAGAATATTTTTTATACCTTGACAAACTGCATTTTTGGCCTTATATTTAGTTGGGACGTTAGGACAAGGATATGAAGCATTGCCCCCGGGGCAAGGAGAGATAAAGATGAAGACCACACGCCTGCAGTTCATGGTGACGGCGCTCATCCTGCCGCTGTTTGCCGTCTTTTTCTGCGTCCAGCCCCTTTTCGGTGAGGGAACCTCGGTCAGGAAGGTGACCGAACAGATGCAGGCCGGAGAAACGGGCTACACGGGCGGGGGATCCCCCCCGGGGCCTTTCGGCGATCACTGGCTTCACCTCCAGGAAAACGGAAAGGTGGACAGCTACGACTCCCGGGTTGGCCCCTATAACGAATCCAAGGGCTGCGAGGCCAAAGCCGGCAGCAACTGCGATCCCAATGATTCCGGGGCGGGCGTCAGCCTGGACAACAACGCCACGGTCTGCGGGGATGTCTCGGTGACTACCCCGGCAGCGGAAGGCGACGTTACGGTCACGGACAATTCAACAATTAACGGCGATATCCTCTATAGCCAACCAGCCTGGGAACTTCTCCCCATAACCTCTCCCGAGTGGTACACGGCCGCCGGGGGCGGACCGAGCGGACAGATTGTCGGGGAATACGGGAGCAAGCCGGGAGCATACGAGGTGACCAACAACGAATTTCATGCTTATAACAACGCAATCGTCACCTTTCACGCCGGCCAGTACCACTTCGACACCTTCGAACTGAGCAACAGCGTCAATTTTACTGTCGATCCCGAGATCGGAGAAGACCAGATGGTCGAGATCTATGTCGAGAACAGCATTATTTTCGAGAACAATTCCGAACTCCTCCCCGCGATCGTGATCTCCGGAGACACGACCAAGCTGCGGTTCTATTATGAAGGGACCACCACGGTGGATCTCTCCAACAACGTGACCTTCTACGGTTTCCTCTATGCGCCCAATGCCACAATTGAGGTCAAAAACAACGACGATATATACGGAAACCTGGTCGGGAAGCAGGTCTATATCTGGAACAACGCCGCGGTCCACTATGACAAGGCCTTGCTGGACCAGGACTTCGGGACCATCTTCACCGGGGGCGTTCCGGCCCTCCCGCACGAGAGGAAAGACTGGAAAGAGATCATTATAAATTAACTCGCTGCGCTCGTTAATTTAGATAATCCCCTCCCGATTGTTTCAATCGGGAGGGCTGTTGTTTAAACGGAAATTATTTCTTGAAGGCGCTACCGCAAAAGGTATTCCTCACCACGGCCAACATTTATTATTAAACACGGTATAGCCCCTCTATTAACCCGTCTTATTCCCCGGATAAATGATATATCAGTGAAATGCTGAAGCAGGCGGTTAACCTGTACAAAAAAGAGCACCCGGAAGGGTGCTCTTTTTTATCTGGTTCTCTTCCATTTATCTCAATACAATGTAAGAAACAATGATGGAGTATTGAAAACGGGCCTACACCGGCCGACTCCTGTTTGCTAGCTACTGTTTCCGCAATTGTTTGCCGAGGCTTGACAAAATCGAAATCATATAGTATGGTTAAAATGCTGGTTGTAGGTGAATGCGCTCTGAATACTATGAATAAAAAAATGACCACATTGCCGGTTTTTATCTTCACCCTTTTTGCGTCGATAGTGATGGTTTTTTTCTGTCTCCTGCCTCTTCTGATCGGGGAGACCTCCAGCAGAATATTGACCGAGCAGATGCAGTGCGGCGAGCAGGGCAGTTCCGGCGGGGGCGGTCCTCCCGGGCCGCACGGCAAACATTGGGTCCATCTCCAGAACAACGCGGAAGCGGACAGCTACGACTCCCGGATCGGCCCCTATTCCGTCAGCAAAGGCAGCGACGTTGTCGTGGGAAGCAACTGTTATCCGAACGACTCCTCAGCGGGGATCAGCCTGGACAACAACGCCGAGGTGAAAGGGGACGTCACGGTAACCACCCCGGGAGCGGAGGGGGATATTACCCTGCAGAATAACTCGGTAGTTACCGGAGACTTTCTCTATAACCAGCCGGAGTGGGAATACCTCCCCATCACCTCTCCCGAGTGGTACACGGCGGCGGGGGGCGGCCCGAGCGGTCAGATCGACGGAAGCTACGGGAGCAAGCCGGGCCGGTACGAGATCACCGGCAACGGCTTCCGTGCCTACAATAATGCCGTGGTCACCTTCCACGCCGGCGAATACCACTTCGACACCTTCGAGCTGAGCAATAACGTTGCTTTCCAGGTTGATCCCGACATCGGAGAAGATGAATTCGTCGAGATTTACGTAGAGACCAGCATCATTTTCGAGAACAACTCCGAACTCCTTTCCCCGATCGAGATCACCGGGGATACCACGAAACTGCGGTTTTACTTCGAGGGAACCAACAAGGTGGACCTCTCCAACAACGTGACCTTCTTCGGATTCATCTACGCTCCCAACGCCATGATCGAAATTCAGAACAACATGTCCATTTACGGGAACATGACCGGTAAAGAGATCTACATCTGGAACAACGGGGCGGTTCACTACGACAAGGCGCTGGGAGACGAGGAATTCGGGAATATCTTCACCGGGGGCGTTCCGGCCCGCCCGCACGAAAGGAAAGACTGGAGGGAGATTATTATCACGGAATAACTGTTTGAGTCGACCAGAGGCACTCTGAGAGGGGTGCCTCTTTTTTTTTATCCCTATATGGTGTAGAGTAGTAGGAGAATGGAGTGGTGGATGGCTGAAGTGCCTCAAGCGTGTTACAGTGACTGAAATTACTTGCAGGATGCAAGATACCGGATGCTTCCATTGAACAATGATCATATTTTATTCCAGGGTAGTCTGTCATGTCCAACGTAAGCCATTCTCATAAAACCAGGAAATTTCTTCGCCCTGCCCTGGTCTCTCTCCTCTGGCTGGGTGTGATGGGGATATTTTTCACCAAGGAGATCCTCCCCTCGCTCACCGGTCCCGCATCCTCCATCCCACTTCTTCAGGCCGGCCTCCCGGAACTGGTCGGGGACGAATGGATGGGGATCTTTTACGGCCGGGAACAGGTCGGGTACGCCCACACCGTTCTCTACCCCTACCGGGAAGAAGGGTTTTACGGGTCGGCTCTCGACAGCACCGTCTGGCTGGAACTGCCCTTGCTCGGCCGGAGCAACCGGGTCCGGGTCAGCACTTTCTGCCTGATCGCCCCGGGAGGGGAGATCGCCCGGCTGACGGTCTCCGCCTCCTCCGCCGCACCCGCTCTCTCCCTCCAGGCCCGGCTGAAGGATAGTGACCTTGTGGTGCTTATAACGGCCGGGGGAGAGACGAGAGAACTTTCGTTCCCCCTCCCCCGCCCCTCCCTTCCCGCCTACGTCCTCACCCCCTTCCTCGCCCTCCGGCCGCTCGGGAAGGGAGAGACTTTCACCGTCTCCACGCTCGATCCCCTGGCCAGTTTGACCGCCGGAAGGCCGGAAGAAGGGACCGTCCGTTTCGAAGTGGTGGACCAGACCCCTGATGGTTTCCGGCTCCTGGCTTATTACGGCGGGATGACCGGGGAACTGAGGCTCGACCCGGCCGGGAATGTCCGGGAGATTACGACCCCCTTCGGCTGGACGATGAAGAGGCAGACCGCGGCCGAGGTGACGGGGTTTCTGGAACGAATCAAATAATAAAACCACCGAGACACGGGGATCAATTCCGAATTAATCTCCATCTAAAATTTTTCGAAGAAAAATTTTAATATGAACGATCGAGCTAAATGGTTGTGTTTACTGCTCATGGTTCTCCTGGCCGGCGGGGGGATCATTCTGGCCGGGTGGATGATCTGGGAGCGGTCCCAGAAATCAGCCGGGCTGCCCCTGGACCGGGAGCAGACGGAAGAACTGCGCGATCAGCTGGACCACAACCTCAAATCCATTTTCATCTTCGACCCCCAGACCTCCTACCGGCTGAAGCCCTCCTTTCGGGGTCTCCGGCACGACTCCCCCACCCTGCCGCACGTTACCAACAGCCGGGGCATTTTGGGAGATGCGGAGGTGAACCCCGATCCCTCGATCCGGAAGGTTCTCTTCCTGGGTGACTCGGTCGCCTATGGAGAACACATCCCCTATGAAAAGGTTTTCATCAGCCGGATGGAGGAGGCGGCCGGCCCCTCCCGCCAGCTCCTGAACGCCGGCTGCCCCGGGTGGTCAACCCACCAGGAACTGGAGGCCTACCGACTCTATCTCTCGGACCTGCCGGTCGACACGGTGGCGATCGTCTTCACCCTGAACGATCTGCTCCGCTTCGAGTGGGTCTGGCGGGACGAGAGCAGCTTCCAGATGTCGGCGGAGCTGCGGGGATTGGGGGGGCTGGCCCATTCCCGGCTGACCGCCCGGTCGCTCCGGGAACTGCGGGACCGGTTCTGGAACGATCCCGGGCTGCGCCCGCTGGCCGACCTCAATAACACCTGCCTGAACGCCTATCTGCCCGGCCGGTGGTCCCGGTTCATCGAAGAGATCCGGCCCGCGGTCCGGAAGATCGCGGGGGAGAAGCGTCTGATCGTGATCGGATCGCCGGCCCGGCCCCAGCTGGAGGCGCTCGACCGGGGAGCCGACCCGGAGACGGTCCTCTTCCCCCAGCGGCGGATGGAGAGATTCTGCGCTGAAGAGGGAATCGAATTTATCGATCTTCTGGAGGTCTTCCTGCCGATGGGGAAAGGTTATGACCCGGCCCTCTTCCTCCATGACGACCGGGGGCTTCTCCACCTATCCCAGAAGGGGCATGAGAAGGTGGCGGAGTACCTCTGGCCAATTATTCTTAAAAATCATATGCTCAATAATCCTCCCGTTAAAATTTTTTCCGAAGGAAAAATTTTACAATGATCACAACCAGAAATCTCACCAAAGTTTTCGGCGATAAAATCGCCGTTCGGAACCTCGACCTGGAGATCCCGGCCGGAGAGCTGTTCGCTTTCATCGGGCCGAACGGCGCCGGCAAGAGCACCACCATCAGGATGCTGGCCGGTCTCCTCATCCCGACGCAGGGGAGAGCCTTTATCGGGGGGCATGACATCCAGAAGAGCCCGGTCGAAGCAAAGAAACTGATCGGCTATATCCCCGATTTTCCCTTTCTCTACGAACGGTTGACCGGGAGGGAGTTTCTGGAATTCGTCGGCCGGATTTACGGCCTTCCCCGGAACAAACTAACCGACCTGATCGAGAGATATCTCGGCCTGCTGGGCTTGAAAGACCTGGCCGGGGAATTGATCCGGAACTTTTCCCACGGATACCGCCAGCGGCTGGTCTTCGCTTCCGCGTTTCTTCATAACCCGCGGGTCCTGATCATCGACGAGCCGTTGGTGGGGCTCGATCCCCGGACCGCCCGGCTGATCAAAGACCTTTTGAAAGAACACTGCCGGCGGGACGGCGCCGTCTTCATGTCCACCCACACTCTCTCGGTCGCCGAGGAGATCGCCGACCGGGTCGGCATTATCGACGAAGGGAAACTGATCGCCTGCGGGAGCCTGGAAGAACTGCGGCAAAAGAGCGGGGTTGACGGGAAACTGGAGGAGGTGTTTCTTAAATTGACGGAAGAGGAACAGGTACCGGAGGTCGGTTCATAATCAGCGCCAAAGAATGAGTATCCAAGGAGTAATGGAATGATGGAGTGATGGAGCCGCTCGGCCGGGCTGTGCCGGGTGCCCAGTACCCCAACATTCCAGTACTCCAACACTCCATTCTTCTACATTCGGATTTAGGAATTTATCTCCATGCTCTACTTATTCATTCTCCGTTTTAATCAGGCAAGAAACAACTTTCGCGGGCTGCTCAAGACCGGCCGGCTCCGTCTCTTCATCGGTCTCTTCGTCCTCCTGGTCGTCTGGGCGGGGCTTTTCGGGGGTTTTTACCGGGCGTTCACCTTTCTCCAGACGTTTCTGGGCGTGGGCCAGGTCCTGATCGAGAGGCTGATCTACCTTTTAACCTTCGCTCTCTTCATCATGCTGATCTTCAGCAACGCCGCCGTCTCCTTCCAGCTTCATTTCAAGGCCCTCGAGACCGGGTACCTCCATACCCTCCCCCTCCCCCCGGGCGCCGTCTATTGGTTCCTGCTTCTGGAAGGGGCGGTCCTCAGCACCTGGGCCACGATCTTCTTGATCTTCCCGGTCGTGCTGGCCTATAGCCTGACGCACGGGATCTCGCTCGCCGCCTGCCTTCTGCTCCTCCTTTTCGCGGCCGGGCTCTCCTCGCTGGCCGCCTTGATCGGCGCGCTGATCGCCGCCCTGATCCCGCGGCTGCTGGCGCCGGGAAAGACGCGGGCCGCGGTCATCGCGGCCGTCGTCATTGTCGCCCTGGCCATCCCCTTCCGGCGCGCGCTTTCTCCCGGCTCCCCTCCGGCGCCCGACCGGACGACCCTGATGGTCAACCGGCTCCTCGAGCACAGCCGGGCCACGCTCAGCCCGATCCTGCCCGGGTACTGGGCCGCGGAGGGCTTCATCCAGGCGGCCGGGGGCCGGTTCCGCCGGTCGCTCGGCTTCCTGGCCGTTCTGGCGGTCAACGCGCTTCTGGCCGCGCAGATCGTGGAACTGACCGCGGAACGAAGCTATCCGGAAACCTGGTCGCTCTACCACAGCCGGGGGCCGAGGCGACGGAAAGGTAAAGCAGCGCGGGAAGACAAGAACATAGTTACCTCCCAGAATCTCCGCGGGCCGACGGCCCGGATCGAGGTTGGAAACCTCTCCCACAATTTGCCTGGCCGGATCGAGGTTGAAAACCTCTCCCACAATTTGCCGGGCCGGATCAAGGTTGAAAACCTCTCCCACCGGATGCCCGGCCCCCTCTCCTGCCTCCCCTCCCCCGCCCGGGCGCTCCTGGTGAAAGACGTTAAAACCTTTTTCCGGGACCCGGCCCAGTGGCTCCAGACGGCGATCCTTTTCGGTCTCCTGGCAATCTATATCGTCAATATCCGGAACATGCCCCGGAACGTCTATCAGCCGTTCTGGAAGAGCCTGATCACCTTCTTCAACCTGGGGGCCGCCTCTTTGGTCCTGGCCACTCTGACCACGCGGTTCATCTATCCCTCTTTCAGCCTGGAGGGGAGAACCTTCTGGGTGCTGGGGCTGGCGCCGATCCCGCGGCGGACGATCTTCCGGGTGAAATTCGGGGGCGGTTTTATCGCGGCGCTTCTTATTACCGAGCCGCTGATGCTCCTCTCCAACCACATCCTGGAAGTCTCCGGGACAATGACACTGGTCACCTGCGGGGCAATTTTTCTGATGGCGGGGGTGCTGGTAAGTTTGGCCACCGGGATGGGCGCGATCTTCCCGGATTTCAACCAGGACAACCCGGCCCGAATCGCTTCCGGATTCGGCGGGACCCTAAACCTGGTACTCAGCCTGATTTATATCTCTCTCACAGTCGGAGCACTGGCACTGGCATATCATTTCAGGGAATTGATAAAACTGCCGATTGCGGCGAGCGCTGTCTGTTTTGTATTGTCTCTTTCCGCCCTGGGAATTTATCTTCCTATTAAATTGGGGATCCGCGCGATAGAGAGATGTGAATTTTAGTTTGATCAGCCTTGAACCCAGACTCCCCGCAGGCCGGTGATAATCACCCCAGGGCGCAAACTGAATTAATATTATTGACGCCCCAAAGCTCAGTCGAATCCGTTTAACTCCCGTCTGGCTCTACGGCTCTTTGCCGGGCGCGTTCCAGATAACTACGAGCATTTTCAAATCCCGGATTTAATTCAAGCGCCCGGGAAAAAAATTCGATCGCCTGAACATATTTTCCCTGCCTGAATAATACAACACCCGAGTTATAATAAGCTCCCGCGAAGTAAGGATTAATCCGGTTCGCCCCGGCGTAACAGTCGAGAGCTTCTTCCAGCTTCCCCTGCTCGACCAGAGCGTTCCCCAGGTTGTTCAACGCTTCCAGATGATTCGGCTTGATTTTAAGCGCCTGTCGATAATAATAAATTGCCGCGTCCAGCTCACCCTCATCCGCCAGTACAATAGCCAGATTATTATACCTGTCCGGATCATCCGGCTTCGCCCGGACAGCCCGATGATGAAATTTAATCGCTTCCGCGTTTTTTCCCATCCGGTGAAACGCGTTTCCCATTAGTTCGTTGGCGATGGAGCTACCCGGCTGGGATTTCAGCGCCCGGCGCCAGAGGTTGAGGGAATTCTCCCAAACCTGTTCCTGTTCAATAGTGAGAAGGGAAAGAGCCAACAAGCCGCACCAGCCGACCAACCAGGCAAAGCGGGATTTGAAATAGTTTATTCCGGAATAAGCGTAACAGATCGCCAGGGAGATCCCCAGGGAAGGCAAATAGGTAAACCTATCGGCGATATATGTCGCCCCGGTGGGGAAAAAACCGGATGCCGGAAACAAAGTGATCAAATAAAATAAATAAGCGAACAAAGGCCAATCCTTGCCTCTCCGCCTGAGGTACATCATCCAAGCCATGATGGTGATAAGTCCGATTATATTCAATAACAGAAAGAATACAGAAACCCGGTCAAAAACAACTCCCTGATAAAGGGGCCAGAGGTTTACGGGTAAAATAATTTTTCCGAGATAAAAGAAAGCCGTGCGGGTCCATAGATATAACCTGACTCCAAAACCGATATCGGCAAAGGAGGCCAGAGATCCAAATTTGTTCTGGGCAACAAGGGCTACCGCCGCCGTAAACAAGGCGAAGACACAATAAGGTAATTTTTCGATGACCAGAAAGGAGTAGCTCTGCTCTCTCCTCTTAACCAGCAGACAGTCGATCAGCAAGAGGACTGCCGGAAGTGATACCGCCATCGGTTTAACCAGACAGGACATTAAGGCAAATAACAGGGAAATAATATAATTTACCGTTCCATGTCTCCGGTCTTTCGGCCCCGAAGATAAGTTGCCGGCAAAGGATAGAGCGTAATTAAGATAAAAAATAATCGAGGTTAAGTAGAAAAAAACCAAGAGCACGTCTTTTCTCTCGGCAATCCATGCCACCGATTCAATGCGCAGGGGGTGAATCGAGAAAAAAACAGCGCCCAGGACAGATCCTTTTATATTTCTTCCCCCGCCCAATTTCAGGAGAATCAAAAAAACCAGCCAGGCATTCAGAGCATGGATGAGCACGTTGCTTAAATGGTAACCCGCGGGATTGAAAGACCAGAACAAATAATCAAAATTATACGACGCCCATACCAGCGGTTTATAATCCCCATTCACCATACTGGTGAACCACCAGGCAATATTATCCGGCCGGCAACCTCTCCACCCGGTATTCTTCAGCAACTGATTGTCATCCCAGTTTACGAAGCCGGAACCCAGTGACGGGGAGAAGACCAGGATGGTGAGGAGGATGATTAAGAGACCGCCCCGCCAAGGTAAGTCGCGTGTACCGTTTTTTATCAAAATCCGATCCCTGGATGTGATTTTGCCGGCCCGATTTATGAATAAATCGGGATAGAGAAGAGCGAATTTTCAACTGCGGCCATCGGGATGGCTCTATTTATCTATATAATCCAACAAACCAACTCTTTTAAACAATTCTTTCGCAGATATAGGTGGTGTTCTCCGCCGCCCCTCTCCTTCCCCGGTTTCAACTGCTTCACTATCCTTCTCGCTTTTCATAATTCGTATTTCCCGGCGAAAAGAGCTTACCAATTCCTGCTGACCGGGATAGACCCGGTCCACCACCGCCAGCTCGGCCTCGGCGGTCTCGAAATCGCCCTGGAGCGTAAAAAAAGTGGCCACGATAAGAAAGTCCGCCGGCCCGATTTTTTTATCCGGGTGAACCCAGGGAGGATTAAGGAAAACGAACAGGATCAACATCGCCATGATCAAAAACAACCCGGTGACCCGGCGGGTGCCCAGCAGATATCGCCCGGTGGACACCAAAAATAGAGCCGTAAAAATTATCAAGACCGGTACAGCCGGAAGGCGGAAGCGGGAGAGATGATAAAATATCACCACGGGTAAAATAATCGCTCCCACATATAGATACAGGGGAAAGACCTTTCGCCAGCGGCGAAGTGCGAGACCCATGCCTACCAGGGCTGCCGGACCAAGCAGAGCAAAGGTATAAGTACAAAATCGAAGAAATGGCGAGTGGTAGCGGGCATAATATAAGTTGGCGTTGTTGGGGGTCTCGTATCCCCGCCAGAACGCGTAGAATTTCCGGGGGCACCGGGCCAGAATCTGGCCCCATCCGCCCGGATTCGTCTTCACCGTGGCCAGGACGGTTGGAAGAAATTTACCTCCCCCTTCACGGAGTATTTTACCGGTGAAGGTACTTACCTCAAAGGAGGTGCCGCTGACGTCCCCGGCGTTTCCAAATGTAAAGGTAACCGCCCCCACCGAAGAAGAAGAAAAAAGCGGCGCCCCCACCAGGATATTCCGAACGAGCAGAGGGAGGAGACAGATACCGAAACCGGCTCCCAGGGCCAGCAGGCGTTTGATCGCACCCTTCCTGGGTTTGTTTCCTACTCCGGAGAATACCGCGGTAAGGCATAGAGCCCCGAACCATGGCAAAAAACCCGCCTTGAGGAGAAATAGGAGTCCCGCCGAGATTCCGGTAAAAAGCCAGGCTGAAATCCCTTTCCCCGTTGCCGCCCGTAAGCACAGGTAAAGCGATAGTAAACCGGCCGCGGACAGCCAGACCTCTCGTAATAATTGTGACTCGTACAGATAAAAAGGACCGTAGAAAAGATAGAGGGCCGCGGCGGTAAAAGCCACAACAGTACCAAACAACCGTCTTGCCACCGCGAATGTCAAGAGCATCGTTCCCACCCCGAGCAGGGCCTGGAGGATTGTAATCCCCTCTATCGAAAAACCGACCGCGATAAGCCCCGCCAAGAGGTAAGGGTAAAGAGGAGCCTGATGGAAACGCTTTCCACCATACCATTGCTCCCATTCCCGGGGAGTACCCACCCGGGCGTGCCAGTAGTGATAAGGATGGAGGCTCCGGTCGGTGAGAAGATCCCCGGAACGGATCTGCCCGGCCCAGGACAAAAAAAAGCCCATGTCCAGGTGTTCCATCATATAACTCCGGAATACCGCGGTATTTTTTATCTGATGGAAGTATAATAAACGCAGGAGCAGCGCCACCGTAACCAGGACGGCCAATCCACCCCACTTAACCCATCCGGTCATTTTTCCCCCGCCGACAGTAACTGAATCGGTTTTATTCATTGGCTGTAGCTATACCCTATTCGAAAAACGTATCCCTTTGAAACAAAACTAAATAAAACCACGGAGAACACAGAGAACACGGAGAATTCCAAAAATGTGCAAAATCTATTCATTAACATCTATTTTTTTCTCCGTGGTCTCCGTGATCTCCGTGGTAAAATTCAAGCCACCTTCGAGAATAAGCCGCTTAAAATACCTTTTCGAGTAAGGTATAGCTCAGTAACTGTGGGAAAGCTTGTTAAGCCCGATTCCCTGCTTCCCTGGATCGAGGTTGG
>JAZDIV010000125.1:0-5338 GCA_043804695.1 PVC group bacterium
GCAGGTCCCGTTGCCGTCGTAGTCGCCGGGGGCCGGGATGTCGCCGCTTCTCCCGAAGTAGGCCCGGGTGATCCCCCGGACCGCCCAGAGGCCGGAAGCGGGGCGGAAGAGGGCCAGATCGGTGCGGCCATCGCCGTCAAAGTCGCCGGGGGCGGGGGTGTCACTGCCGGTTCCGAAGTAAACGCGGGTCACCCCCTTGACCGCCCAGAGGCCGGAGCTTTGCCGGAAGACGGCGATGTCGGAGGTGGAGTCCCCGTCATAGTCGCCGGAGTCGAGGACCAGGTTGGCCGGCGTCGGCGTCGGGGAAGGGGACGGGGAGGAGGTAGGGGTGGGCGTAATGAAGAGGGCGTACCACGCGTTGGCGATTTGCCGGTCTCCCTCCGACCACTCGGGATGGACGCCGTCATCTTCATAGAGGGACCAGTAGTATGGCCGGTTGCTATTGTAGTAATACATGTATTGCTCATAAGGGTTGGCCAGGAGGCAGCTCTTCTCATCCGCCAGGGGGGGAATGTAGTATGTGCTGAGCTGCCAGGAGCCTACAAATGCGCCATCGCTTTTATTGCTGGGGATGATGGTTCCCAAGAGCGGCTCCACGCCTTTCGCCCGGGCCCGGTCAACCATCTGCCCCAGGTAGTACTTGGTATTGGGGTAGGGTTCTCCGTGATTGACATCGTTAGTTCCCCCCATGATCAGGATTTTAGTGGCCGCGGGAAGGCTGCTGATGACCGAGTTGATGCCGGGACACGGGTAATCGGGATGTCCCGGGCCGTTGAGAAGGTCCTCGGTCTCAGCGGCCGGGTAGCCCCGGTTGTAAAAATAAATGTTCTGGGGGAGCATGGCGGCTAACAGCGACCCGTACCAGCCGCTGGTATCGGAGCCGTAGGAATGACCGTAGGTAATGCTGTCGCCGTATCCGATGTAGTAGTCGGTGGCGGCCGACCGTCTCGGCCGGTTGATCACCGTCGTGTATTTCGACGCGGGAAATAGCGTCCGGTAGCGGTATATCCCCCACGATCCGTTCCCGTTTTTAGATAAGAGCCATGCGCTGCGGCCGGGAGAAGGAAGTCCGGCAACGGGGATAACCCCCCTAAGATCAGGGGAGTCTTTTCGTCTTCCGTTTTCCAAAGCGACCGTTTCGCCGTCTTCCCGCCAGGTAACGTTCAGCCGGCCCTCCCCGGTCTCCCGGGCGGCCGGGAGGATCTGGTCGCTGCCGGGCCGGGGATCGACCATCTCCTCCGGCGTCCACTCCCCCCCGGTCAGCCGGCTCTTAAAAACCTGGGAGAACCCGCCGGACCAGCCCTCCCAGACCACCAGGAGGCTCCCCTCCCCGTCCGCGGCGATCGAGGGGCTGCTGTCGGGGGAGTCGTCAGGTGTGCTTACCATGACGGCGGGGCCGAAGCCGTCCCCGGCCCACCCGGCGCAGAAGATCTCGGTGCTACCGCCTTCGACACCGGACCAGACCACGAGCGGGTTTCCGGCCTGGTCGAAGGCGATCGCCGGCGTGCTCTCCCAGCGGTCGGATCCTTCATCGACCCGGCGCGGTTCACTCCAGGACCCGCCCTGGTTCCGACTGTAGTAGATGCCGGGAAAAGAATCGGCCGCCTGTCCGGCCCAGATCACCCAGGAGGTTCCGTCGGGGGCGATCCCCAGGCAGGGGGCGTAGTTGGCGGAGAGGCTGACGGACGGGGGAAATACCGAGGTCTCCCATCCATCCTCTCCGGACCGGCTGAGATAGACGGGGTTGCCCTCTTTTTCGTAATCGGCCCAGATCATCCGCAGATCCTCCGCCGGCGCCGGGCGGGAAAAGAACGTCAGGAGAGCCGTCAGGAAGGCGGCAACCAGATGAATTTCTTTTAAACGCACGGAGAAATAGTACGACTATTCGGGGGGGGTGTCAAGGAGTGTAAAGGAATAAAAGCTGAACGTCCAACATCGAACGTCCAACATCGAACGTTCAACGTCGAACGTCAGCGCAAAGAGCATAGCGCATGGCGCAGAGCGCCCGGAGAAAAAACTGAACGTCGAACATTCAACGCTCAACGTTCAACGTCGGACGGAAGCAGGAAATAATCTCTTGGTGTCTTAGTGCCTTGGTGGCAGAAGACATCAGGGAACGGCCGCGCTGGAGGTGTCGGCAGGGGTATCCGTCCGGCTATTTTACCCCGTGGGCGTCACTCCCGGCCGTCACCGGGAGATCGCCGGGACTTCCGAAGTACGTCTTGGTCAGACCCCGGATCGCCCAGCGGCCCAGATTATCCTGGTAAACACCGATCACGGCGCCGCCGGTCCCCCGGTAATCAGCGGGCACCGGGCGGCAGTTGCTGGTCGCTCCGTAGTAAACCCGGGTGATATTTTTTACCGACCAGAGCCTCTCGCTCTGCCGGTAAATACCGATATCGGTGACCCCGTCCCCGTCGTAATCGCCGGGGATCGGAACGTCCCCCGCTTTCCCGAAGTAAAACCTGGTCACGTCCTGGATTGACCATCGTCCGGTCGAGGGGCGGTAACAGGCGACATTCTTGATCGGTCCCCCGGTATAGTAGCCGGGCACCGCCTTGTCGCCTTTAGTCCCGTAATAAAACTCGGAGGTAAAGGGGACGAGCAACTGGATCCGGAGTTTCCAGTAGCCGGTGTTGCCGTTAAAGATCCCGAAGTCGCAGGTTCCGTCGCCGTTGTAATCTCCGGGGACCGGGGTAAGTCCGGTTGATTCACCGAGGTAGAACCGGGTGACATTTCTCACCGACCAGAGCTGATTACTTTGCCGGTAGATGCCGATGTCGGTGGTCCCGTCGCCGTTGTAGTCGCCGGAGACCGGGATATCTCCCGTTTTCCCGTAAAAGACCCGGGTAGCGCCCCGGATGGCCCAGAGGCCGCTGCTCTCGCGGAAACAAGCGATCTCCGACGTTCCGTCGCCGTCGTAATCCCCGGAGTCGAGGATCGGCTGGTCCCGGTCCGAATTCCAGAGAGCCCTCCCCGACACCGGGAAATCACCCGGCAGCCCGAAATAGAGCCGGGTGGCGCCCCGCACCTTCCAGAGGCCGAAGCTGTTCAGCACGACGGCGGCATCGGCCGTTCCGTCGCCCCGGTAGTCGCCCGGCTGCGGTTGGCTCGAGAGGAGGGAGCCGAAATAGAACCGGGTCAGGCCTTTGACCGCCCAGAGCTTTGACGCTGGCCGGAAGACGGCGATGTCGTCCAATCCGTCGCTGTCGAAGTCAGCGGGGATCGGCGTGTCGCCGGTTCTCCCGAAAGTGACCCTGGTAAAGTTGCGGATCCCCCAGAGTCCGGTTGACGGCCGGAAAATCCCGGCGTCTTTCACCCGGTGGTCGGCAAAGTAGCCGGGCACCGGGAAATCGCCGTTCTGGCCGAAATAGAAGCGGGTCAGGGATCTGATCACCCAGAGGGCGGAGCTGTTTTTGAAGAGACCGATGTCGCAGGAGCCGTCGCCGTCATAATCTCCGGGGACCGGGGTGTATCCGGAGGTGCCCCCGAAATAGGCCCGGGTGATCCCCCGGATCGCCCAGAGCCGGCTGTTTGCCCGGCGGATGCCGATATCGGTGGTCCCGTCGCCGTTGTAGTCGCCGGAGACGGGGACGTCTCCCCTCCGGCCGAAGGTGACCCGCGTTACCCCGCGAACCGCCCAGAGGCCGGTATTCTCCCGGAAGACGGCGATGTCGGAGGTGGAGTCGCCGTTGTAATCACCGGAGTCCAGGATCGGCAGCTCAAGGGTGGCGGGGGTCGGGGAGGGGGCCGGGGTGGGACTGGCAAAACCGATATCGACCTGATAGATCATCGATGATTCAGTTCTCGGGTTCTGCCCCCGGACCCAGAGGTACCGCCCGTCAAAGGCCATGTCATTGGCCTGAATGTAGCCATCGTAGCCGGCCCAGGGGAGTACAAACTGGACGCCGGTCGAGGAACCGTCCATGTTCACCTTGCGGATGAAACAGCCGTAGGAACCGTCGGTGTGGTTCCCGACCCAGAAGTAGTTTTCGACCCGCGCTATGCCGGCGGGATTGAAGCCCGGATAAATTTTATCACCATCGCGCACCCCGCCGGCGGTGTAGGGGGCGAAGTACCCGTCAATATGCCCCGCGATCCAGAGCCGGTCGATCCCGGCGTCGTAAAATATCCCGGTCTCGAAAAGGCCGGGCTCGAAAGAACTGATGAAGTTTCCTCCCGTGGCGGGGAACTGATAACAGTCGCCACTGCCGTGCTCGTAATCAAAGGGGTCGGTCATCCACCAGGTTTGGCGGGCTGAGTCCCAGGTCATGGTCGCGCCGTATTTCAAATTAATCCAGATCGTTTCCAGAATTTCACCGGTTACGGGATGTCTCTTGTAAATATTATTACTGGTCCGGCCGTGGGTATAGACATATCCGTCCCGGTAGGCCACGCCCCCGCCGCCCCAGTTATAATTAACGACCGGGAACTGGTTGATAATATCTCCCACCGCCCCGCGGCACTCCGGGATGCATGGTAAACCGAGATCGATCGCGGCGATGACGATGCCGGTAAATCGCAGGTATTTTTTCATGTTTTTATAAATTAGCGCCTTCGGCGCCACTTTATACTGGCCCCCCGACTGATTCAGTCGGGGGGCTGCTGGTTAATTAAAATATTTTCACCGAGGCAACCCGATAAAAAAGCTTTATAACCTCAGCAACTATTTACTCCATGAAATATAATTTATCAGTCGGCTTCAGATGTACCGTTCTTATTTTTTCGAAGAAAAAATAAGAATATTGAAATTCCGAAGCAGGAACTTAGCCCTCGCGCAGTCTACCCCGATTTATCGGGGCTCGGGCAATTTAAAAACTACGAATTACGCCCCCGATTAAAACTTCGGGGCGGAGAAATTACACGAATTTACTTAAAAAAAGAGGTGCTATGCTGGTTCCATGCTTGCACACTCTTATTTTTCTTTAGAAAAATAAGAAGGTACACCAATTGATCAAATATTCAAACCTAAAAATACCTGGACAAAACCGCAGATGGCCCCGATATAAAGAGAAGCCCCGTCGATGACGGGGCTTCTCTTTTTATCCAATCCGATTTATTAAGCCGTTTAAGGAATAGCGGCGCTGGATGGGTTGATGGAGAGGGCGGAGACCGGGAGGTCGGAACTGCCCCCGAAGTACACCCGGGTCACCCCCCGGACCGCCCAGAGGCCCCACGCGGGCCGGAAGATCCCGACGTCGGCCGGGATGAAGCCGGTGTAGTTCCCCACCACCGGCCGGTCATTGCCCGATCCGAAGTAAATCCGGGTCACGCCATTGACCGCCCAGAGGCCCGACGAGGACCGGAAGATCCCGATGTCGAGGCTGTCCGGCGTGTC
>JAZDIV010000126.1:0-7957 GCA_043804695.1 PVC group bacterium
GAAGCGCGGGTCGGGCGTGAGATCGCGCTGGATGGATTTTTTCTTGCGCCCCATTATGTGTATCCTCCTTATAAATTAGCGCCTCCGGCGCAACTTGGTGACGGTTACGGTGACGAGGCCCGTTTCGTCAACCGGTTACGGTTACGTGCTCCCAGCTAGGCGGCCGTTACCGTTACCTTCACCGATACGGGCATCGTTGCCCTTACCTTTACCGTTTTGGAATTCCGAAGCAGCTCCGATAAATCGGGATTTCCGCTTCGCTACAACAGGTTAGCGCCTCGCACCAACTTCCATATACCGATTGATTCGATCGGGGTACGATTTCAAAATAACCTTTTTCCAGACCCCGGGAGTGTATATCTTCCCGGGAGGAAGGGGAAGAAAAGATTTACCGGGCCGGGCTTTTCCCGGCGAGTCCGTCCAGGATGCCGGCGGCGACGCCGGCAAAGGCGCTGTCCGGATATTCCTTCCGGAGGCGCTCAAGGATCTCCGCGGCTTCCGCCGGACGGCGCGCCTTCAGCTCGCTCAGGCCCCAGCAATAAAGGGCTTCCGCGCGATCGCCGAAGGCCGGGAATTCCGCCGCCAGCTCCCGGAACTCCCGGCAGGCCCGGTCATAATTGCCCAGCTTTCCCTCGATGTAAGCCCGAGCGAAGAGGGCGTTGTCCAGGAGCGTGCTCGTGTTGTCCGGATCGCTTTTGATAATCATCTCCAGGAGCTGCCGGGCGCTTTCCCACTGCCCCTCTTCCAGGTAGCAGCCGGCCAGCTGCCAGGCGGTCTCCAGGTCTTGCGGTGAAGTCTTCAGCCGGGCCCGGAGCCGGGAAACGCTCTTCTCCCTTTCCAGAAGGTCAAGCATTCTCTCCAGCAGCGGCTCCGGCCCGACGGTTCCGTCGATGGCCCCCAGACTGCTCCCGTCAGCTCCCAGGAAAAGGATCGAGGGCACCCTGGTTATGCGATAGCGCTTGAAGGCGGCGGGGTCGGCCCGGTGATCCAGCCAGACGGGGACCAGCCGCTGGGCGGCGTCGATTATCTTCTCCTCCGTGAAGACCGCCCGTTCGAACTCCCGACATATTGTGCTGCCGCCGCGCCGGAAATAAAGGAGCAGCGGCCGGCCGCTCGACCGGGAGACCGCCAGCGCATCTTCCAGACCGGTCTTCCAGCCGATGACCGCATTCAGCCGGACGATCGCCTGTTCGGCCACCGCCCGGACCGGATAAGCGCCGCTCGACTGGTCATAATAGGGGTCCATCCGGGCCGTCTTCCCGAGCAGGGCGAGAGCCCGCCGGTCCCCCGACCGCCCGAGGGCAAAGGCGGCCGACCAGCGCACCTCCCAGCTGCTGTCCTGAAGCAGGGGGACCAACCCTTCGAGGTCGGCCTTCCCCATCATCCCCAGCCCGAGGGCGGAGATCCGCTGTACGTCATTGCTCGATGACGTCAGGCCTTGCCGGAAGATCTTTTCGACTTCCGGTCCCCTGATCCGGGAAAGGGCGTAGGCCGCGCAGTGGCGGACCAGCATCGAGCGGTCCTGGAGCCGGGGGGAGAGCAGCCCGACCGCCGCATTCCCTTCTTCGATCAGGGAAAGACAGGCGTCGGACCGCACCTCGGCGTCGGGGGACTGCAGTTCCGTTTTCAGCTTATCGATGTCCTTCCCCGCTCCCCCGGCGGAGGAGATCGATAACATCATCATCAATATCAACTTTATTTTCATTTGATAAATTAGCTCGCTGCGCTCGCAACTTTTGCCACAAAGATACCAAGAAAAACAAATATATTCTCGCTACCACGCTCTGCGTGGTAGCGAAGATATGAAGAATATCTACTATGCTATTCTGTTCCCACGCAGAGCGTGGGAACGAGTAAAAGGGTTAAAGTGTTATCCATATCCTATATCCTGATCTCTTCCAATACATCATCCGGCAAAGGAGAGGCAAAAAATAGCTTCTTTTCCATCCCCGCTTTCTTACGACAGGCGATCTCCAGAGATGGCCGGCCCTTTTCCTTGCTGTATCGGGCGCAGACGGCGGCGGCGAGCTCAAGATCCCCGGGAGAGGATCCGCCCGGCGCGCGCAACAGGATCAGGCTCCCCGGCTTATCCGCGGCCTGCAAGAGAAGGTCCCCGTCAGCGGCCAGTTGTTCCAGCCGGAGATTCTCGCCTTCGTCACGGCCGGAGATCACCTTCGCCCCCGAGGGAAGGCGAAAATGACGGCCGACCCGGAGGAGCTCCAGGTCGGCAGCATTCCATCCCTCCCTTTCTTTCAGCTCTTTCAGTCTTCGGCAGTAATGCTCTTCCGTCAGGAGACAGCCCCCGGCCGGTGTTGAGTAGCCTTCCAGACCGTACCGGGCGGCCAGAGCAAGCTGCTCCTTCCGGGAGCGCCCGGAAAGCCCGAGCAGCCTTGACCGGTCGACCCACCCTTTCTTCTCCGGGATTGTCTCTTCCAGGAGAAGGGCCGACAGCGGGCGGAGAAGAAGACCCCGGCCGGCCCCCTTGGCAACCGCGTTCAGGGCGTCCCGGGTCTGGGATTTGGGGCGCTGGCCAAGCACCTCCCCGGTGATGATGAAAGCCGCCCCCCGTTCCTCCAGCTTCCCGGCAGCGGTCGCGACCATCAGCCGATGGCAGTCGGTGCAGGGGTTACAGTTCCTGCCGTAGCCGTACCGCGGTTTTTGAAGGATCCTGATGAACTCCCCCGTTATATCGAAGGGATAAAATGGTATTCCCAGCCGGTCGGCGGCGATGCGCCCCCGATCGCTGCTGAAGAAAGGGGTGAAGAAACCGATGCCGTCAACATCGATCCCCTGGTCGAGAATCAGCCGGGCCGTCAGCATGCTGTCCAGCCCGCCGGATAATAAGGACAACGCCTTCATGAAAAATAAAAATGGAGTGTTGGAGTACTGGACACCGCACCGGGCCGATTCCCGGACTCCCATTACTCCATCACTCCATTACTCCATTATCGCTATCAACACAACGTGTTTAATGAATATACTATGTAAGTTATCATCCTCCTCAGGTCTTGAACAAAAACCTCACCACATCTCCTTCCTGGACCGGATAGTCCCGGCCTTCGAGCCGCAGCCGGCCCCGCTTTTTCACTTCGGCTGTCGAACCGGCCGCAGCCAGCTCATCGAATGACACCACCTCCGCCTTGATGAATCCCTCTTCCATGTCCGAGTGGATCAAACCGGCGGAGGCGCGGGCGGACGACCCTTCCGGGATTATCCACGCCCGGACCTCGGGCCCTTCTTTCGTAAAAAAGGTGACCAATCTCAGTGCTTTTTGGGCGGCGAGCACCAGCCTGCCCAGGCCCGCCTCACCCATGCCCATCGCTTCCCGGAATGACGGACGGTCCTCTTCCGGAAGCGAGCTGATCTCCGCCTCCAGCTTGCCGCTGATGGGGATCAGCTCAACCCCCTCCTCCCGGGCTTTCCCGGCCAGGGACAAAAGGCCGGCATCCTCTTCTCCCTCCTCCCCGGTATTGGCGATATAGAGGACCGGCTTCAAGGTCAGCAGCGGCAGATCGGGGAGCGCCGACCGGACTCTTTCCGCCAGTTCCGTTTCCCGGCAATCGACTCCATCCTCCAGTCTTTTTTTCAGAAGCTCCAGGATTTCCCTCGGTTCCTCGTCCTGATGGGGATCGGCCGTCCGTCCCCGGCTGATTTTTTCCAGCCGCTTCTCCACCGTCTCCAGGTCGGCGAGCATCAGTTCGAGATGCACCACCTCGATATCCCTGGCCGGGTCCATCTTCCCCAGGACATGTGCCACGTCAACCGCCGGAAAGCAGCGGACCACGTGGGCCAGGGCGTCCGTCTCCCGGATGGCGGCCAGGAACTGGTTCCCCAGCCCCTCGCCCCGGCTGGCACCCTCCACCAGGCCGGCGACGTCAACAAACCTGATCGTCGCCGGCACCAGCCGCCCGGGATGGAAAATCTCCGACAACGCCGCGAGGCGCGGGTCGGGGACCGACACCATCCCCACGTTGGGCTCGATCGTGGTGAAGGGGTGCTTGCGCACCTCGACCGCGGTCCCGGCCAGGGCGTTGAAGATGGTCGATTTCCCGGCATTGGGAAGCCCGATAATGCCGATCTTCATTATAAATTAGCTCGCTTTGCTCGCAAATTTATATAAATAACCACTTGCTAAAATGGATTTGGCTTGATGACGATCGCGGGATTAGTAAAAATCCAACAGTTTACGCCATAATCCGATTTATTCATAAATCGGATTAGTTTTGAATCGTAACAACGATGATCCCGAAAGTAAGGTGATAATGATAAATTATATTTCCCCCTCTGATAGATACTTGTAGCCCTGGATCTCACATTTGCTACACTGTTGCATAAAAAATATAACGATGGCTTGGTGGAAAAGGGAAAAACAGCCTGCTGTAACCGGATAACCCGGATCACTACGTATATATTGAATGCCAGTCAAACTCCCCGATTATTCATGAAAATTGAAAATTTTCATGAATAATCGGGGATAATGGTAATTCTTGACGCGTTATTATGCACCATAGACGAATCTCAGCCTGATCAGTTTAACTATTATTTTTGCGAAGTAAAAATAATAGTGCGGTTCAAACTTCACCGGCCAGGCGGATCAGTTCATGGACCAGGCGGGCGGCTTTGAAAAGCTCGACGCGGGGCAAACTCTCTTCGCGGGTGTGCGGTTTCAAGTATCCCACGCTCAGGACCAGGGCGGGGACACCAAGCCCGTTGATGATGTTGGCGTCGCTGGCCCCGCAGGAGGATTCGGTGGTCATCTCCATCCCCAGCGACTGAAGCGCGCGGCGGAAGAGTTCCAGGGGATAACTGTCTTCGGGGAAGTAATACCCGGAATAATCGGCATGGGAGTAGAAGATCGCCTCACCGCCTGCTTCCCGGGCCGCCGTGTTGAAGCAGGCCTCCATGTGGGCCGCCTGAGCGAGCATCCTCTCCTCTTTTAGGCTCCGTACCTCCCCCACCACATCGACCAGTTCCGGGACAATGTTCTGCGCCTGGCCGCCGGAGATGGTGCCGATATTGGCGGTGGTGACCTCGTCTATCCTTCCCAGCTTCATGGCGGCGATCGCCCGGCTGGCGATCACCACCGCGCTCACCCCGGATTCCGGATCGATCCCGGCGTGGGCGGCGGTCCCCTTGATCGTGACGGCGATTTTGACGCCGAACGGCGCGCCGTTCACGATCCTTCCCACCGGGCCGTCCGAATCCAGCGCGTAGAGCAATCTCCCCTTCAGCCAGTTTTTTTTCAGCGCCTTGGCGCCGAATAATCCCTTCTCCTCCCCCACCGTGAAGAGCAGCTCCAGGGGAACGGGGCTTCCCTCTCCTTCAATCAGGGCGCGGGCGCATTCCAATATCACGGCCACCCCGGCCCGGTTGTCCGCGCCGAGAATGGTGGAGCCGTCCGAATAAAAGACGCCGTTTTTCTCGACGATTCGGAGCCGATCGGTCGGAAGAATGGTATCGAGATGAGCCGCGATGATCAGCCCCGGGGCGGCAGGGTCTCTCCCCGGGAGCCTGACCACCAGGTTCCCGCAGTCTCCCCCGATGGCTGCGGCGGCCTCATCCTCCTCCACCGGGAGCCCGATCCGGGAGAACTGTTCTTTGAGATACACCGCGACCGGACGTTCGGACAGGCTGGGCCCGTTGATTGCGGCCAGTTCCCGGAAGGTCTTTTCCAGTCTTTTTTTATCTATGCCGCTTCTCACGAAGAGGAGTATATCGCCGGAGGAAGCGGGAGTCCAATAATATAAAGAGTGAACATCGAACGTTCAACGTCCAACATCCAACGTCGAACGTTCAACGTCCGGGGGCGGAGACATCGCGGGCTCCGACCGGCCGGCCAGGTCAGGGTAGTCCTTCTCTATCTTCTGCCTCACCCTCTCCAGGTCCAGCCGGGCCTCGTCGTACCGCTGCTGGGCGATATCCCGGGCGCGGCGGGTAAAGTTCACCTTCTTCCGGGCTAATTCCATCTGCAGCTCGGCCTGCCGGCGCTGCGTCTCGGCCAGCTTCTTCCTGACCTCGGCCCGGGGGATCCCGGGTTCAACGGCATCGAGTTCTTCTTCCAGACTTTGGATTAAAAGATCGTTCTCCCGGATCTCCTCACCCAGGGCCCGCACTTCCTGGCGGAACTGCTTGAACTGCATCCCCGAAAATCCTTCTCTCCCCTGGGGCCCCCGGCCTCGGAAAAACCGGCCGGGCGGAGGCGGACCGCCCCCGGCGCCTTCCAGCGGCGGACGGGCGTCCGGGGATCCCAGACCGGGAGAGATTTCCCCCTCCTCTTCCTGCCCCGAAAGCCCCGGAACAAAAGCCAGGGTCATGAACAACACGCCGACGATCATCCATTTCATGGCGCCCCTCCCGGGTAGCAAACCGGTTTTTTCATGATCAACCATCCTGATTCGACTTAAACTGCCGCGGACACGGCCGGGGAAGGTGTCTCCGCTTCGGGGACCGGATTCGCCTCATCCAGAAACGGCGACTGAAGATCCTCGATCTCGCCGCATACCTCCGCCAGTTCCTGAAACTCTTCCTCAACCGTCTCCGACATCGCGACCAGGTCGCCGGCTTCACCGGACGGGATCGGGACGCCGGACGGCGGAGGCACCGCCGGCTGACGCATGATCAGAACCGCGGCCGCGACCGCGGCCGCGGCCAGCGCGCCGGCGACCGGCAGGAGGATCGGCCGGGAGAACAGCCGCCGCCGGACGGAAACGGGGGAAGCGGCCCCAACCGGGCGTCCTGCTTCCTCCTTTACCCTCATCCGCAGGGCCGCCATCTCCGCGCCGGAGAAATGAGACCGGGGGCCGGACTCCAGCAGGGAGACCGTCTCCGTCATCTCCTCGAGCAGGCGGCGGCAGGCGGGACAGGACGCGGCGTGATCCTGCGCCTCCTCCCGGGCGGCGGGCGCCAGCTCGCCATAAAGATATTCCGGCAGCAGCTTTTTGAATTTTTGGCATTTCATGATTATTTCTCCTTTATAAATTAGCTCGCTGCGCTCGCAAATTTATAATCATATAAGCTGACCCGCAGTTTCTTCAGGGCCTGGAACAGGTTCGCCTTGACCGCGCCGACCGAGCAGCCCTGAATCCGGGCAATCTCTTTCAATGGAAGCCCCTGGTACTGTCTGAGTACGAACACGTCCCGCTGCTTCACCGGCAGGGAAGCCACGGCCCGTTCGATCAAAGCCCCCGTCTCCTTCCCTTCCAGGGATGACCGGGGGTGATGATGCTGTTTCGGATCAGCCGGCGGTGGTAGATCATCGAGCGAAATTTTTCTCTTCCGGATCATCTCCCTCCCCCGGTCCACGGACAGGTTTATGATCACCCGGTAGAGCCAGGTGAAGAGAGAGGCCTTCATTTTCCAGCCGGGCAGCACCGCATACATTCTGATGAACGCTTCCTGGACAATATCCAGGGCGTCCTCCCGGTGCCCGGTCCGGAAATACGCCAGCGAGAGGGCCTTTTCCTGAAAAAGTCTCATGATGTCATCGAAGGTTCCCGTATCCCCGGCCTGGAATCGGCGGATGAGTTCTTGTTCTCCTTCGATCATTCCACTCTCCCGGGAGCAGCACCATTCCTGTCCTGGTATTTAACGGAAAAAGGACGGTCAGGTTTAAAAATATAATCCGGGATAACCCGTCAATCCCAGCCCTGCTCGACCCGGTGAACGGAGAGAAGCACCATCCGGTCATCCGGGATCGATGAAATCATGATTTTTCCCAGGACCGTTATCCTGTCTCCGCTCTTCAGACCGGACAATAACACCTTGTTCTCTTCATCGTTGGGAAGATAGCAGGGTACCGGGCAGAACTCTCCCCGGAACTTGAGAGAGGTGTTGTTGGAAAGGTTGAGATCTTTCTCAAAGTTGGTATAGTAGGTAGAAAAGAGGGAAAAGATATCCCGGAAACGGACGTATTCCCCGTCATAGGCTTCCGGCCGGCCGGAGAGCTCACCCGGATCGA
>JAZDIV010000127.1:0-54223 GCA_043804695.1 PVC group bacterium
CTTGTGTGGCAGGGGAGAAAGTTCATAAGCTAACCACCAGTTCCCCTCTCCCATCCGGGGGGTTAAAAACGGGTATAGCCGATGAACTTATTCACCCGTGACATAAAGTCACGGGGGCCTTCCGGGTTGAAAAGGTTCCGGCTGATAGCTGATAAACTGATTCACCTGCCGCATAAAGCGGCAGGGGTGAAAAATGACAGTTCGCTTAATTTGGACCTAGGAGCCTGTCCGAGTAATGGCTCCTAGCTCTACCTTACTCGAAAAGGTATTTTAAGCGGCTTATTTTCGAAGATGGCTTGAATTTTACCACGGAGATCACGGAGAAAAAATAGATGTTAATGAATAGATTTCGCACATTTTTTTAAAATTCTCCGTGTTCTCTGTGTCCTCCGTGATTTTAATTAGTTTCGTTTCAAAGGGATACGCTTTTCGAATAGGGTATAGCTCCGAATTGAAACAGTAACAAAGGGAGGAAACCAATGTCCAACCCAAAGACACAGGCAGATGCATGTCTGCGCAAAGCGGTCATGGCGGCGGCGGTCTACAGCCAGCTTGATCAGGAAGCCACCGATGCCATCGTCGAGGCGGTCTTTCGAGCAGGTGTGAAGAACCGGGTCAGGCTGGCGAAACTGGCCTATGAAGAGACCGGCAAAGGGGTCTGGCAAGACAAAGTCATCAAGAACCTCGCCGCCACCCTGCTGGTCTATGCCGATATCAAGGATGAACGGACCGCCGGTGTGATATCCCGCGACGAGCTGACCGGGATCACGGAAATAGCCCAGCCGCTCGGCCCCATCCTGGGCGTTATCCCGGTCACCAACCCGACCTCGACGGTAATGTTCAAGATTTTGATCTCGCTGAAGACGAGGAACCCGATCATCATCAGCCCCCACATGGACGCCATGGGGTGCTGCGGGGAAGCAGCCCGGATCTGTTACGAGGCCGCACTGGCGGCGGGCGCGCCGGATGATTGCGTCCAGTGGATATCCGAGTTCTCGCGGGAACTGACCCACGAGCTGATGATTCATCCCCAGCTGGCCCTGATCCTGGCCACCGGGGGGTCCGGCCTGGTCAAAGCAGCTTACAGTTCCGGGACCCCGGCCCTCGGCGTGGGGGCCGGCAACGTGCCGGTCTATATCGAGCAGAGCGCCGATATTCCCTTCGCGATCACAAGCATTATCGTCTCCAAATCGTTCGACAACGGAACCATCTGCGCCAGCGAGCAGGCCGTTGTGGTCGAGAGGGCCATCGCCGACCGGGTCAGGGCGGAGTTTGAAAAGCAGAACTGTCACTTTATGTCCCCAAAGGAGATCGAGAAGCTGGAAAAAGTCGCCGTCGATCCGGAGAGCGGCATCATGAACCCCGCGATCGTGGGACAATCCGCCTCCACAATCGCCGGGATGGCGGGGATTGACATACCGGAAGGGACAAAACTCCTGATCGCGCCCCAGGAAAAGGTCGGCCGGGATTACCCCCTTTCCGGAGAGATACTGGCCCCGGTGCTTGCTTACTATGTCCGCGACGATCTGAACAGCGCCCTCAAGCTCTGCATCGAGCTGAACTACCGGGGCGGGGTCGGGCATACCGCCAGTATTTTCTCGAACGACGACGAAAAGATCATGGCCTTCGCCGAGCTGATGAACGCGGGCCGGATCGTCGTCAACACGCCCTCATCCCAGGGCGCCGTCGGCGGTATTTACAACACGCTGTCCACATCCTTCACGCTGGGGTGCGGCGCGGGGGGGAAGAACATCACCACAGACAATATAACCGCCCGTAACCTCATTAATATCAAGCGCGTCTGTCGCCGGCGGACCAATGAAAAATTCCAGGCTTTCCCCCTCGAAATGTATCTGGACGATACAATCGAACCGGATCGGATCCTGAAGGAATATAACAAGAATCATTAAATCGAGGTGAAGAGAATGATTGAATGTACCTATCATCCTGAAACCCGGACCTTGCTCTGTCGCTTCTCCGGCCGCATGGATGGAGCAAACAGTGAAGAGGTGGAAAAGGTGATCCGGGGCAACATTTCGGCGATCCCCGGTGATGAACCGGCGGCCGACAGTGACGCGGGGCTGAATATCGTCTTTGACCTGGCGGGGGTTGATTATGTCTCATCCGTTTTCTTCCGGGTCTGCATAGCCACCGCCCGGAAAGCGAAAGAGGGCGGATTTTCGATCATCAACACCGGCCCGTTTGTTAACAAGATATTCAAGACCGCGGGCCTGGAAGAGATATTAAACGTTTCCTAGCATAAGGAATACGTCTCCAGATATTCCGGCACGGCCGTGTCCCACCCGAACCGTTCACGGACAGTCGCCGCCAGGGCTTGAGAAGATTGTTCTTCCCCGTGAACGACAAAGAGCTTCTTCGGCCTGGTCGTGAACCCGGAAACCCAGTCCAGCAGTTCGTCCCGGCCGGCATGGGCCGAAAAACCGTTAATCTGTTCTATCCGGGCCCGGACCGGATGCTGCGCTCCCAGGATCCGCACCTCTCCGGGGCGTTCGAGTATGATCCTGCCCAGCGTACCCCGCGCCTGGTAGCCGACAAAGAGAATCGTGCTCTCCGGGCAGGCGATGTTCTGGACCAGGTGGTGCTTGATCCTTCCCCCCGTGCACATCCCCGAGCCGGCCATGATGATGGCGCTCCCCCGGTGGCGATTGATGGCCTTGGAGTCCTCGGTTGACCGGGTCATCTGCAGGAGCGGGAAAGAGAAAGGAGACTCTCCGGGCCTCGACCCGGCAAGATTTTTTCCGTCGAGATACTCCGGGAAAGCCATGTAGATCTTCGTGATGTCGATCGCCATCGGGCTGTCGATGAACCCGGAGAGACGGGGAATCTTTCCGTTTTCCATCAGGCGCTTGATGAAATACAGCAGCTCCTGGGCGCGCTCGATGGCGAAGGTGGGGATAACCACCTTCCCTCCCTTCCCGGCGGTTTCCACGATCACCCTCTCTAAAGTCCCAACGGCCTCAGCCCCGCTCTCGTGGTTGCGGTCCCCGTAGGTTGATTCCAGGAAAAGATAATCCGCCCCTTCTATGACTTCGGGGTTATGGAGAAGAGGGTTGTTCTTCCGTCCGAGATCACCGGAAAAAACAAGCTTATTCCGTCTCTGCCCCCGGCCGATCCCCAGCTCGACGATGGAGGAACCGATGATGTGGCCGGCGTCCCGGAAAACAGCCGTCATGCCGGAGGAGACCTCGACCGGCTGTGCGTAGGGGGCCGTCTCCAGGTGAGGCATCACCGCCTCGGCGTCCTGTATCGTGTAGAGGGGGACCGACGGGAACGGGCTCTCCCTCTGTTCTTTCCCGTGGCGGCGTTTCTTATAGGCGGCGTCTTCTTCATGGAGCTTCGCGGAATCGAGCAGAGCCACCCGGGCCACCTCCGCGGTGGGAGGGGTGCAGAAGATCTTCCCCCCGAACCCCTCCCGCACCAGTTTCGGGAGGTAGCCGCAATGATCGATATGGGCGTGAGTCAGCACCACCGCGTCGATCTCCCGCGGGGGCACCGGAAAGTCATCCCAGTTCCGGGAACGGAGTTCCCGCTCCTGAAAAAGCCCGCAGTCGATCAGCACACAGGCCTCTTCGTTCCGGACCAGGAAGCGGGAACCGGTCACGCTGCCGGTCGCGCCCAGGAAAGTTACGGTGGACATGAGATGCTTTCCCTCCCGTATGGTTTATGATGACGATGGTAATCAGTGATCAGTAATCGGTAATCAGTATCTGACTGGGTACCCAGACATTCCTGATAAACGCAAACATTTTTCTATAATCATTAACTTTAGGTCTCTATCCGCAAAGAACTTTCTCACCTGCCGGATAAACCGGCAGGGGCCGTTTTTATGTTTTATGCTTTGTGGTAGCTTTTGAACTCCGCTCCGGTGGGACAAGCCCACCGGGGGCGTAGACCCCTGCCGGTTGATCCGGCAGGTGAATGAGTTCAACGGCTACCAAGTCCTCTCTCCCTCCCAAGACCCCCGCGGTTTTATACCGCGGGTGAATCAGTTCATTGGCTAATCGTATCGAAACAAAGCGGAGATCCCGATGTCTCCAATATTAATGGAGGCTTTTCACGACCGATCACCGATTACCCTCTTTTTCCTGCGCCCGCTTCAATATCTCTTTACGGGTCTTTGTAATCTCCCGGAACCGGTTCGGGATGACCCAGGTTCCGTTATACCGGTCGGAAAGGAGGTCCTCCCCGGGATAGACCCGGAGCGCCTGGTCCACCCAGCGGAGCGCCGTTTCGTAGTTGCCGCGGGACGCTTCGTATGTGCCCCGCTCGTTCAGCATGTACATGTAGGCGTGGCGGACGGCATCGGCGTCTTTATGGGGATAACCCAGCTCCCGGTAGGTGAACTCCCGGTAGGGGAATTCCCGGACCGGGTCGCCTTTCCGGTAGAGCCGCCAGCAAAGCCCCTCCGGGATCCGGTAGTACCCGGGATGAAACGCGGGGTGCGGTTCCGGGTTGAATTCCGAGGTGATGTAGATCGGCCGTCGCTCATAGTTCCGCTCGATGATGCTGTGGAGCATCCGGTAGTACCTCCGGTCGAGTTCCCGTCCGTCGTGCACCTCTTTTTTACTGAACCGCTCGAGATAGGACCGGTAATTTTCAATCTCCCCGGCTGATTTCTCGTATATCTCCGGGTGATGGTCACGAAGCCGGTCGGCGAACCAGCCCTTCTGGAGGCCGTGGTTGGGGAGGACCAGGACGTCGTCACGAAAGCCCTCGACGGACTGGTAATAATAGAGCGGATGCAGCAGGATCTGGCAGTCGAGCGCAAAGAGGATCGCGTCCGGCTCGATCCCGCTGAACATGTTATGCACAAAATCTTCCACGAAATAGTTATTGCTCTTGTCGGCCTTCCGGTAATTCAGAAACAGTGCCGGGAGCGACAGAATTATCATCAAGACCGGGATCACCCGGAGGGCACGCCGCGAACGGCAGACGGCCCGGTAAAGGCCGTATGCGCCCGCCCCGCCGTAAATAAGAAGGGCGATATAACCGGGGGCGAAATAAAAGATGTTGTCCCCCACGTTGTAGGTGGCGGCATAGAGAATCGACGGAATGAAGACCGCCAGAACAAAGAAGAAATACTTCTTCGACCGGCGGAAGAGGATACCCATCCCCCAGAATATGAGCGGGACAGCGACGTATCCCGTGCGGGAAGGGAACCGGATAAAAAAATCGAGGAACGTCTCGCCTTCCGATTGATGGGCGAAGAGGCGGGTCCGGAAGTCGGCGACCGTGAGATTGTCCCAGAGCGCCCGCAGGGTCGTCGGATCGCCCCACATGACCAGCGGGCGGCCGGCGGCCCGGATCGGGAGATAGAGATACAGCAGGATACCGACCAGGGCCGGGAGCATGAGCAGGACGATCCGCCCCGGGGGAGTCTTCCGGGACATGTATTTCACTGTCAGGAGAAGGAAGAAAGCGGGGAAGAGCAGCCCGGTGGTAAGGTGGTTGGCCAGGCTCAGCCCGAGGATGAAGAAAAAGATCACACCGAGACGCGTCTCCCGACGCGGATTTCCTTCAGCGGCATAGCGCACCGTCAGGTAGATGAGAAGCACGGTAAAAAGGGCATGGAGGGAATACACCTCCAGGGTGGTCCCGGTTTCCCAGAAGACGGCTGACCAGCAGAGAAGGAGACCTCCGGTGCCGGCCGCCAGCCACTCCAGCTCTCCCCGGAGCGGCATGTCCGGGACACCGACTCCCCGGCCTTTCCCCCCTCTTTTTTTCCCTTTCCCTTTCCCTCTCCCGGCGCCCGGCCGCCCTTCCCTCTCTTGTATCTCCGCGGTCACCCGGAGAATGGTCCTGATCAGAAGGGTAAAGACGGCCGTGCCCAGAGCGGCAAAGAGGGCGCTCATGATATTTAACCGGGCGATGACGGACGCTCCGACGGGAAGACGGGAGAAGAGGTGGCCAATCAATGTGAAGAGGGGGTAGCCGGTCGGGTGGGCGATCCCCAGCGTACAGGCAACCGCCGCCAGTTCTCCGCTGTCGATAAAGTCAACCGTCGGGGTCAGGGTGAGAAGATAGGTGGCGAAGGCGACGCCGAAAACCAGTACCGGCAGAAATCGCAGCCATTTCAGCATTTTTGTCATATCCCTCTATCCCGATTTATTCATAAATCATCATCTCTTCTTCTTGGCCGCCTTGGCTGCAGCCTTAATCCTCTTTTTCTCCAACTTGTACCCTGCCGCACCCGGAGTTGAAGAAACCGGACTCTCCCCTCTGAGACTGCTCCGGTAACGGTACGTCAGAAACAACCATACCAGGATATATGCCACCAGGAGGGAAGCGGCCGGTATCCAGACGGCGGCCGGCAGTTCGGGGAAGAGCAGGCGCACCCCGCCCAAGACGGAGAGCATGGCCAGACCGCCCCAGGCGTGATGCCGGGCCAAATTGTAACCCGATCCGCGGGGCGGGTTTATTTTCGCCCTCTCCACATTATTTTCCATGTTCATGAGGCGCCGATCCCGGTTTCCATCATCCGGAGTTCACCATACCATCATCCGGCCTCATAAGCCAGATGGATAGTGGACAGAGCCACATTGATCTTGCACGGGGACCGGTCCCGCGGTACATTGACGCATCCTGTCATGTCAACCATCCGGAGGATTTTTGATGAAACAACATCTGACAATTTTCTGTTTCCTGATGACCGCCGTCATGGTTTTCTGCCCGGACAGCTTTTTATACGCCGCCCGGGAACGGATCCCGGACAAAACCGGCGCGCCCCTCCGGGGCGCCGTCGTTCTCCGGGCGGACACCGGCGAAACGGTCATTGACAGAAACGCCGATGCCGTTTGCTACCCGGCCAGCATCGTCAAACTGATGATGCTCCTGATCATCCAGGAAAAGATCGAGGAGGGGCTTTTGAAACCTGACGACCGGGTGGTCTGCACGGCGGAGGCCGCCCGGATGGGAGGCTCCCAGGTCTATCTCAAGGAGAACGAGATCTTCTCCATCGACGACCTCCTCTACGCCCTCATCATCCAGTCCGCCAACGACGCCGCCGTCGCCCTCGCCATTCACGTGGCCGGCTCCAAGGAGGAATTTGTCGCGTTGATGCAGGACAGAGCGCGCCAGCTGGGGATGAGCGCTACCGAGTTCCATTCCGTCCACGGCCTCCCTCCGGGCAAGGATCAGAAACCCGACATCAGCACCCCCCGGGATATCGCGGTTCTCTGCCGGGAGCTGTTAAAACACCCCGCGATCCTCGCCTACACCGGGACCGCAGTCCGGGGGTTCCGGGACAACACCTTCGAGATGCGGAGCCACAACCCGCTCCTGGAAAGCGTCGAGGGGTGCGACGGGCTCAAGACAGGCTACTTCCAGGCCGGCGGATTCTCGATCGCCGCCACCGTCGAGCGGGATGGCCGCCGCCTGATCGCGGTTGTAATGGGATCGAAGCAAAAGGAGGACCGTAATAACGCCGCCCGGGAGCTGCTGGCCCAGGCCTTCTCCTCCCTCCCCTCCTCTCCCCGGACCGCCGGGAAGGCAACCGCGACCGGCGTTTCTCGGAAGGCTGCCGCCGCGCCTAAAACAGCCTTCGTCCCGGCCCCGGAAGATGATCCGGTTCCCGAAAACGAGGATGAGGATACCGCCGGGGAGGCGACTGGGGGAGGCGGCTTCTGGAGAGCCACCCTGTATGTTCTCGCCTTCCTGGTCCAGGCCGGTTTCTTCTTCTGGCTCGGACGGAGAAGCAAGAAGGACAGCTCTTCCCGCTTCCCCCCCACCATTCTCCAGAAATAATCCAGGGACCTGCGCAATTTACTGCTTCGGAATTTCAATAAACATCAGCAAATGGTTTGCCATCCGTTGCGCAGGTCCGACCCCATTACTCTTCGCCCTGGTGGACTTTTTTCTGCATCGCGGCCAGGTAATCGTCGAGCTCGACGATGCTCTCGAAAATCTCCTGCGGGGGGAGCGCGTTAATGATCTCGAAAACCCTCTGGATGGAGGGAGTGACATTGATCATGGCGAACCTGCCTCCCCGGCCGGCGAGGCCCTTCTTGGTCTTGATTACCTCGCGTACCCCCATGCTACTGATGTACTCCACTCCCGCCATGTCGAAGATGATGAGCCGCGGGGAGCGGGCCAGTAGATCCGCAACCTCTTTGCCCAGGATAGGGGCGGTGGACGTGTCGATCGATCCAATCGGTGAGACGACAAAGACGCCGGGGTCTTTTTCAGTTACCGAAACTTGTAAGGTCATCTTATTAATCCTCCGGTTAGTAATAAAAGTTGGCTTTGCAAGCAGGAGTAATGGAATGATGGAGTGTTGGAGTGATGGACCCGGATAACAGGCTTCCCTCCCAATACTCCAATACTCCAGTACTCCACTATTCCCTTTTGCTGAACATCAGCTGTTAAACGATTCCAATAGTTTCATTCATACCTTTATCTCTTAACGGCTATCATCCCCATGGACCATGGGGACGAAGCGGACCGGCAGATCCTCTTCTATTTCGATCTCTTTCCCTTTCTTCCGGCAGATGACCAGCCGCTGGGACCAGGCGCCCAGGGGAAGGATCATCCGTCCTCCGTCTTTGAGCTGCTCGATCAAAACCCGGGGAACTTCATCCGGGGCGCAGGTCACAATGATCGCGTCGAAGGGACTTTCCTCCGGCCACCCCCGGTAGCCGTCGCCGGAGAGCACCTGAACTCCGTCATACCCCTGTTCGGCCAGCACTTTTTTCGCGTGCTCGGCCAGAGCGGGAACAATTTCAATCGTGAAGACCTCCGCGCCCAGTTCGGCCAGGATCGCGGCCTGGTAACCGGAACCGGTACCGATCTCCAGGATCTTTTCCCCCGGCTTCAGGGCCAGTTTCTCCGTCATATAGGCGACAATATACGGCTGGGAGATGGTCTGACCGTGCCCGATCGGGCACGGGTGGTCGCCATAGGGATCAGAGGCATCGCGATATGTCGCCGGGATGAAGAGGTGCCGGGGGACCGTGCCCATGGCGGCAAGAACCTTTGCGTCAGTGATTCCGTACTGCCGGAGCTGACGCACCATCCGATCCCGGTCCGGGCTTCGATCCTTTTCGGGGATACTCGCCGGTTTACCTCCGCAAGCGAAGGCCAGCGCTGCCATAACCAGAAAGACCATCTCTCCACGCACCATCATGTTTTTTTCATCAGGCTGATATACTTTCCCGATTCAGGTGCCAGCCAGGATTGAGACGGGAAAGCCCTCCTGCAGTCACAAACAAGTGCACTAATTATCCAGCTCTTCCCGGAATTTATTTATCTCTTCCCTCCAGAGAGGGGCGAAATCCCCCCATTCTCCGCCTGACAGCGTGGCCACGGCTCTTTCCAGTTCGGCCCGGGCCTCTTCCGGCCGATCGTCTTCAGAGAGAGCGTAGGCGTAAAAAAGATGGTTCTCCGGGTGGCCCGGAAATTCCCTGGCGGCCCGCTCGAGGTATTCGAGAGCCCTCTCCAGATCCCCCGCCCCGGCGGGCCACGCCGGCGCACGGAGATAGAGCATCCCCAGAACCCGGACCGGACCGCCCCGGTCCGTCTCCGGCTGTTTCAGAGCCCTCTCCAGAGCCTGCTCAAAACGGGGGACTTCCCCGGCGGCGGTGAGGCCCTCTTTTTCAATCAGGAGACCGAGAAGGGTGCCAAAGTAATACGCCGCTTCCGGGTCATCACCCTCCCCTCCCGCCGCGAACGCCGCTTCATACCCCTTCCGGACGACCTCTTCTTTTCTCCCTTCATCCTTGATTACTCCGCTGAGAAGGAGCGCGCTCTTAGCGAGGAGGAGCGCCGCCTCCCGGTTCGACCGGTCCATCAGGTAAGCCCGCTGGGCAAGCTTGAAGGCCGCCATCTGCTTCTCCAGAGGAGTTGAATAGGAGACATACCAGCCGGCGACCCGCACCATCTCGGCGGGTTCACCGGAGGCCGTGAGTTCCTCGACCTCCACGTCCACCAGAGCCGGGGGGCACTCGGTCGGGATCGCGGCGCAACCGGCCGCAACACCGACCAGCCAGAGCAGGGTCAACACCCGGAGACCCGCCGAAAAGCAATCAGTCAGTTTCATCATATTGCCGGATCACCTCATCCAGGGAATCCGGGTCAATCCGCGAGAATCCCTTCATCCCGAATGAGCTGAAAACCTCCGCCCCCGCTTCAGTCTCGCCCAGCGTGGTCAGGGCGTGAAGCAGTTTTTCTTTCATGTTCCGGTTGGCGGAGGTATCGACCATCATCAGTCCCACCTCAGGCAGCCGGGGAGATTCGTAGATGACGGCGAGTTCCTCAAAGAGGGGCAGCGCCTTCAGGCTGTTATACTGAACATCGTCCAGAAGCACGCCGCCCAGTTCCCCCCGGGCCGCCTTCCTGATCGCGGAGAGAGGCCGGGAAGTCGGATCGAGGGTAAGGTCGGATCGGGGATCGAGCTTCCCGCCGAAAACAACCTTCTTCAGAAAGACCGGGTCTTCGAAGAGAGTGCTCCCGGCTATCGTCTTCCCCTTCATGTCGTCAAGGGCGCCCGCCGTCCCCTTCTTCACCATCAGGTAATACCGGCCGCCGCTACCCGCGGACATCTCGACCGAGGCCAGGGGGATGAGATGAAGAACCTCGCGGCGGGAGAGATAAAAGCCGAGAGAGCTGATGATAAAAGCGTCCGGGTGCCCTTTCAGAAAATCCAGGGCGGCCGGGTAATCGGTAAAGTAATGCCCGTTAACGGCGGCCGGGGAGAGTGACATCCTTCCGGCGACAATGTCCACAAACTGATCGGTGTAGGTCTCCACCTGCTCACGGGGAGGGCCGCCGGGAAAAATGATAACCACATTTATTTTCTCTTCTTCCGCTATCGCGGAAGAAGATGAAATAAATGCTGTAAGAATGACACTAATAATGCCTGCATGAAAAATTTTCACGATGGTTCGTAGCCTGGATTATGAATAGCCACCTTATTTATGCGGCTACAGCACTCTGCTTTTTCTTCTCAAGAAGGACAACGTGTTATTCTTCCTAGTAACGCTGCCGGCAGAAAGAGACCTTTGGCTGTAATTCATTGCCAGAGAATTTGATCAAATCAATATCTTTTCGCATAGCCATTCATATAATCTTTGGCATTGTTCAAAACTAACCCGATTTATGGCTGCCGGCCGGACGGCAGGCAGCCATAAATCGGGTTAAGGATGATGTATTTTCTTATAGTGTAGCAGGTCAATCACCGCCGGCAAAACGTAAAGGGCCGCCACCAGGATGGATACGATCCCGATCAGGATGATGATCCCGAAAGACGCGACACCCTGATGACGGGAGAAAACCAGGCTGAAGAGGCTGGCCATGGTGGTCAGCGCGGCCAGGGCAACCCCCCGTCCCGAGGTCACGGTGGCGGCGTAGGCGGTAATCTCCGGGCGCTCCATCCAGCGACGGACGATATGGACACCGTACACGATCCCCAGACCGAGCAGGAGGGGAAGCCCCGGCATCGAGGCGAAATCATAGCTCCGGCCCAGAATATACATCACGCCCTGGACCCAGAGCATGCCCACCGTTAGGGGGATCAGGGAGAGCAGAACCGGCGCCGGACGCTTAAAATCAATCAACAGCATGATCAGGATAATGCCGAACGCGTAGAGGAGGGCCCGGAGTAGGCTGGTCACCATGACCCGGGAGGTCAGCTGGTGGGTCACCGGAAAACCGGTCGCGTCGGGGGCGATCTCCTTGAGGCTGGAAACAAAACGATCAAGAAAATCCACGTCCCAGATTGAACCGCTGGGGAAAACATACGCGACATAGTTGCCCCGGGGACTTTTAAAGCGCCCCAGCAGTTCCGGCGGGAGGGACGTTTCGTCGGGCGGGGGCGTCTCCAGCCACCTGTACAGCAGCCGGGACAGCTTTTCCAGCCCTCTAAAGAGCGCCTCTTCAAAAGCCCGGGCGCGTTCCACCGCCCGGGTCTCATCCCCGGGGCGGAAATGCTCGAGCAGGGCTCCGATCTCGGTCAGGTTCTCCTCGATCAGCGCGACCAGGTCGGCCCGGCCGCCGGAGAAGGCGGCTTCCTGGACGATTTCCAGACCGGCGCGGATCTTCTCAAGTTCGGCCCGGTAGATACCGGGCACGGCGGCGGGAGCGGCCAGCTCAACTCCGACCTCTGATAGATAGGGGCGATATGAAGCAATCAGCCGCTGCTTTTCAACCGGGTTTTCCGGGATCAGGTCGCCGATCGATTCGACCCGGCTCACCGTCGGGAGTTCCCGGATGCGCTCGACCTGCCGCTGGAGTCGGTCGAGATCCGGGGCCGTAACCGCCGCGCAGGTCATCTGGAAATCGCTCTCCTCCTGCATCCGGATCTGGTAAATGGTGGATTCGGCCCCGGGAGGAAGCAGCTTCAGGGCGTTGAAGTCAAATGTAAGGCGGGTGGCGGCAAAGACTCCGAAAAGGCATCCGCCCCCGGCCGCCAGGACGATGAGCGTCAGGATCAGCCGTTCGCGTTTGCGCGCAGTCACTGCCAGCACACGCTTCAGAGAATAGTGACGGGGCCGGATCCGGGTGGCCAGCAACAGGGCCGGCAGCAGGAGCAGGGTGGAGAAAAGCACGATGAGCACACCCATGCCGGCGGTCAGTCCGAGCTCGGAGAAGCCGACGAAGTCGGTCCAGCCGACCGCCAGAAAGGCCAGGCCGGTCGTGAGACCCCCGGTCAGGACGGAACGCCCGGAAACGGTGACGGCGATCCGCACCGCCTCTTCCTCCGTCCGGCCCCGGTCCACCTCCTCGGCCGTACGCCGGATCAGATAGATACCGAAGTCAATCCCGATGCCAAAAAGGACCGCCAGGAAAGACGAGCTGACCAGGTTCAGGTGGCCGATGGTCAGCGAAATCGCGCCGACGGTGATTATCATCCCGCATCCCAGGGGGATGACCGCCAGGAGTATCTTTTTCAGCGAGTGGAAACCGAAGATCAAAACTGCTATCACCAGGACCACCGAGATCGCGGTCGACCTGGCCACGTCGGCGTTGATGGCGTTCACCTCGGTCAGGGCATGGGCGGGCAGGCCGGTGAAAGCCACTGTGACCGTTTCTTTGAGACCGGGGTTCTCTTCCAGCACCCGGTCGCAGGCCTGTCTCACCGAACCGACAAACGGTTCCAGGAAGACAACGTCATCCGAGACCGAAGCCGGACGGACGAAAAGAAAGAGCAAGCGCCCGTCGCGGGAACGGAGATACCCGCGGGATTCGATGATTTTCGTATCCCGGAATCCTGTTTCCCGGATGATCGAGACATAATCGATCTCCTTCCGGGACGGGTCTTCCATGAACCGGCGCCACTCTCTAAACAGCCGAAGGGACACCGAGAGGCCGGCCGCGGCAACCCCGTGGTCCGCAACGCCTCCGATCTCACCCGCGAATCCCCGGTTGATGACGGCGAGAAGCGAGGGAAGACTGTCCACCCCGGATACTTTTTCAATGAGCGTACGGTAATCGTCTATCCCTTCCAGCCCCTCCGCGAGCACCGGGGCCGGGAGAAAATACGGCGCCCGGTCCAGAAAGCCGCCGAGATCGATCCGGTAGAAGACCGACTTCACGTGCTCCCGGTCGCGTTTTATCTCATCGGCGAACCGGTCGGCGGCAGACAGAAGCGACCGGGGATCGCCTTCGAGAACGACCACCAGGTCGTCGGCGGCGCCGAACTCTTCCAGAAAGGCGAGGAAGCGGGCCTGTTCCGGCTCTTCCGAAGAGACCAGCTCGTTGTAGGAGGATGAAATCGTGAGCCGGGGGATGAAGGCGGCGAAGAAAAGCGTTATCCCGGTCATGACCAACATGACCGCCCGGCCGCGGCGGCGGGCCAGGATATACATGAACTGTAGAATTCTGTCCTGCATGGACGGACGCATCCGGGCCGGGTCCGGGGAGGCTCATGCTGCCGGGGAGCATCTCACGGTACTCCGGTCAAGCCATTTTGCGGGGCAGTGTACCAGATGAGGCTGAACCGGAGAATAATAATATACATCTCGATTACCATTGTAACTTGATGACTGCATGATAAAATTCGGTTTTCGGAACCCCGGGAACGTGGTGCTTCGGAATTTTCAGCCCGAGGCTTCAGCCTGAGGCTTCAGCCAGAGGCTTCAGCCAGAGGCTGATCCGCCTCGGGAGGAGATCCGCCTCTGGCGCACAATAATCTTATTTTTCCTCCGGAAAAATAAGAATGTGCATGCATAGAAGCAATATTTCAGGAGTATTTTAAATTACCGGTGTTGCCTCACTATCATCACGATATTCTTGGTTCAAAACATAAATTTGCGAGCGCAGCGAGCTAATTTATTTCATGAGCATTCTACTTAAAGAAGGAATTTTTTTCGCAGTCAGCGCGATCCTGGCGATCTACTGGCTGATTAAGCTCGCCCTCCTCTTTTATCGCCTGCGGATCGACCCCTGCCTTTCGACCGAGCCGGAGGAGGCGCCTGGCGGCCCGCTGATCTCGATCGTGATCGCGGTCCGGGACGAGGAGCGGAATATTGAAGACTGCATCCGCTCTTTTCAAAAACAGACCTACCGCAACTGGGAGATGATCATCGTCGATGACCGCTCCCGGGACCGGACGGCGGAGATCGTGCAGGGACTCCTGGACGGGGATCCCCGGATCCGCCTGATCAAGAACACCGAGAACCCGCCGGCCAGCTGGAGCGCCCAGGTCTATGCCAACGGAAAAGGGGTCACGGAATCGCGGGGAGAGTGGCTGGTCTTCACCGACGCCGACACCCGCCACCACCCCGCCCACCTGCAGTCGGCCCTCGCTTACTGTCTCCGGAACCGGGCCGAGGTGCTGACCATCCTCCCCGGGCAGATCTGCCGGGGCTTCTGGGAGAACACCCTCCAGCCGTTCATCTTCTGGCTTTTCTGGGACTATTTCCCTCCCCGCTCGACGAATAAAAAGACCTGCCGGCGGGCCGGGGCCAGCGGCACCTTCTTCCTGGTCCGGCGGGGCGCCTATGAGACGATCGGGGGCTGGGCCAGTGTCCATAACACCATCCCCGACGATGTCGCTTTTATGGAACGGGCGAAATCCCTCGGCCTAAACGCCCACCTGGTCATCGCCACCCGGACTCTTCAGGTCAGAATGTACCAGGGATTCCGTGAGAGCTTCGACGGGTGGAGCCGCTACATGCTGAGCGGGGCCAACAACAATATCCTGATCGCGCTCTGCGAGATCCTGTACGCCCTGGCCTTCAACCTCCTCCCCTTTCTCTTCCCGTTCTTCATCGGGAGATACCCCTTCACCGCGCTCCTCCTCGCGTTCTCGGCCCTGCTGATCGTCGTGATCAGGTTCGCGGTCAATCGACTGCTCGGGGCGGCGGGCTGGGGGGCTCTCACCCACCCGGCGGCATCCCTGATGCTGGCGGCCATCTCCCTCAACACCCTTTACCGGAGAATCACCGGAAAGGGGGTGAGATGGAAAGGGAGAATTTACCTCGAGGAAGGGCGAAGCATCTTCTGGACCGGGAAGGAGTACCGGGTGAAGGAATAATGAGAGCTTATTCGAAAACTCATAAGCTCTAAAATCCTAATATCTAAGCATGAAATTCTAAATAATATCCAATAACCAAAATCATAAATCCCAAATCAAAACACTAGGAGCCTGTCCGAGTAATTGTAATTTTGATTCAAATCGGGGTCATTGCGAGGAGCGCAGCGACGAAGCAATCTGACCCGAAGGGTCATTCCTTCGGCAAGCTCAGGACAGGCTCTGAACGTAGTGAAGGATCTCTGCTTATTCAAAGGAGATCCTTCGTTTCACCCAGGACGAGGCTTCGCATCGGATTGCTTCGCCCCTCCGGGGCTCGCAATGACTTTTTAAGGGTTACTCGGATAGGCTCATAGGGTTCACATAATTATTTTGAGCATTTGGTCCTTGGGATTTTGAATTTATTTAGGATTTCGATATTAGGATTTAGGATTTTCGCGGGGATACTGCTCGATCAGAATACAGGTCAAGACACTACTCTAATCTCCCATTTTCCCTGAACCATTCCAGCGTCTCCCTGATCGTCTCTTCAATCGGCCGGGGGCGATAGCCCAGCTCCTCGCTGGCTTTCCGATGAGAGACGTGCCGGTGGTTACGGAGCGCATGGAGCGCTTCCGGGGTGAAGAGCGGACGGCGGCCGGTCAGCCGGGCCCAGCCAACAAACAGGGGGGCTGCTACCCGGCCCAGCCACATGGGCGTCATGAATCCCGGTGCCGGCCGGCCGCTGATCTTTGCAATCAGCCGGGCCATTTCCCGGAAGTGCACCCACCTCCCCGCCGCCAGATATGACTCCCCCGAACGGCCCCGCTCACCCGCCGCCAGGGCGAGACTCGCCACGTCCCGCGCGTCCACCCAGTTATAACCGCCGTCGATCAGGGCCGGGATCCGGCGGCGGCAGATATCGAGAAGGACCTGCCCCATATGGGAAGGCTTGTAGTCATGGGGGCCGATCACGCCGGTCGGGATGATGATGACCGCGTCGAGGCCGCGGGCCATCCCCTTCCTGACCTCCATCTCTCCCCGCGCCTTTGAGCGGTCGTACGCCGGGACGTCTTCATCAAGGGCCAGTGCCCGGGCCTCGTCCACAGTACCATCCGCCGGATACGGGGAGAGGGCGTGAATGGAACTGAAATGAATCAGCCGCCCCACCCCCGAGGAGAGACATGCCTCAACCACGTTGCGGGTTCCTTCGACGTTGGTTCGGTGCACCAGGCCGTTCCGGTCCCCCGTGATCGAGATCCGGGCCGCGGAATGATAGACCAGCTTCACCCCCGCGAAGGCGCGCCGGAGAGAATCGGGATGCTGAATATCGCCCTGGATGAAATCAACGTCGAGAGCCTCGAGCGCCCGCCGGTCCCGGTGGATCAGAACCCGAACCCGTTCGCCCCGCTCAAGCAGGGCGCGGACCAGGTTTCCCCCCAGGTGACCGGAAGCGCCGGTCACCGCGATCATTTTTCTTTTACCGCTCATACCGTATTGATAGAGTACTTAATGAATTTTGCCACCAAGACACCAAGACACCAAGAAAAAATTAATGATGAATAGATTGATGGATCCGGCTGTGCCGGTAATTATATTTTTCTTAACCTTCAGCCCGGCCCTTTGGTCGGTTGCCGGTGACATCGAACGGAAAGAAGTCTGCGACCGGGAGCTGGTCCGATATCGCTGCCGGCTCCCGGACAGTCAGACGGTCCGCTGGGAAGGGGAACGACGGGTGAAGAGGCTGATGGACGCTCCTCCGGACAGCTACACCGCCAGCTACCGGGAAGAAGGGATCTTCGGGGACGAGAACCGGAAAGAATGCCGCCTGATCGAGTCCCGTTTTACACTCACCGGCGGACAGCTGGCGCCTCTCCGGTCACGGGAAACCATCCGGGATCAGGCGGGAGAAGTCGTCAACACTCTTGAGATAACGTTTGATCGCGAGCGGGGAGAGGTGCGAACACAGACCGTCTCCGGGAGGGGCGGGATAATCCGGTCCGACCGCTTCACCCTGGAACCCCGGATGGTTTATACACAGGAACTCTGGCTGTTGCTGCGGTCATTTCCCTTTCCCCGGCCGGGGCGGGAGGATGGTGAAATGACCTGCGAGATCCTCACCGGTAAACCTGCTTCATACTCTCTGCTGATACAATATGACGGGAGAGAAGATGTCACCACGCCGGCCGGCACTTTCTCCTGCCACCGGTTGCGGATGATCCCCGATCTGGGGGTGCTGACCTGGCTGGGAAAACTGGCGGCCCCGACCATCTACCTCTGGTTCACGATCGAACCGCCGCACCACTGGATCCGGTATGCCGGTCCGGAGAGCGGACCGGGGACGCCGGAGGTCGTAATCGAAACAATTGAAATCGCGGAGAAACCGGTCCCCTGCCTGACAACGGAGCAATAAACGGGGCAATAAATCCTTGTCGCATATAGGCGATCCTGTTAGTATAGCCTTTTTCTGGAATCGAGTGCCGCGGATCAGGGCGGCTTAGGTAACAGGTAAAACCTGTAAACCGGTAAGGAGGAGAAATGAACCGATCGAAGTTATTGATCGTGATCGTTTTCGCGGCCGGGGCGGCAGTGTTGCTGACGCCGGGACTGTACGCGGGAGCGTATGAATGGGGCGGCCTGGGCAGCCGGGCCGCCGCCATGGGCGGGGCCTTCATCGGCCTGGCCGACGACTGGACGGCCAGTTACTGGAACCCGGGCGGTCTGGCCCAGCTGGGGGGCAACGGGGTCGGGATCGACCTCCTCTCCCCGCACGTCACCATCCGCGGGAGCAACTCGTTCGCCAACCTCCCGCCCTCTCCCGGAACCTACGAACGCTATAAATACACCAAGGACGTGTTTATTAATTACAGCGGGTTAGAGCCTTATAGTTTCAGCAAAACATCCACCAACTACCACTTCTACCAGCCCCAGGGCGCCGGCTGCTATGTCACCCTCCCGGAGTTCACCCTGGGGATCGCCGTCTACTCGCCGATGGGCTACTACTCGGACTGGGAGGACACCGTCCCCTACGGGATGGGGTCCATCTACGCCAAGAACTTTCAACAGCTGATTATCGTGGAGACCCAGTTCACGATCGCCCGGGAGATCGTCGACGGCCTCTATGCCGGGGCCGGGGCGGCCCTCATCTATGACCGCCTGGAACGGAAGAGCGACAAGGACGTCCAGAATTCGGGGATTCTTGATTACCACTACGACTTCGATATTAAAGACGACGGGTTCGGCGCGGAGGGGATGTTCGGCCTCCTCTATCAGATATCGGACATGATCAGCCTGGGCGGCGTCTACCGGACCGGGTCCACGGTCAAGATGACCGGAAAGGCCTCCAGCAGCCTGACCTTCATGGGACTCTCCGAAGATACCCACAACACCTATAAATTCCGCCATCCGCCAACCTGGGGGATCGGTGTCGCGGTCAAGCCGATCGTGGACAGGCTCACCCTGACCGCCGATTTCCAGCAGTCGCTCTGGTCGTTCTACCGGACCAATGTTCAGTACAACCAGGACGGCGTGCTTCTTCAGAGTTCATCTTACGACGAAGACTGGCACGACTCCAACCGGTACCGGATCGGAGGGGAATACATGCTGAAGCCGACCTGGGCTCTCCGGGCCGGCTACTTCTTCGACGAATCCCCGCTTCCGGCCAAGGCGGTCAGCCTAGCCCATATCGCCGACGTGGACCGGAACAACTTCACCTTCGGAACCGGCTTCGAGGTCGCCCGTGACTTTTCCCTCGACCTTCTGGGCGCCTATGGATGGGGGGACCGGACCGCCGAGGGGGCCAAATTTGAACAGCGGATCTGGGCCGTCGGACTCGACGCCACTTATCTTTTTTAAGCGCATTTTGTTAAAACAAAAAGCCCCCGGCTGCTTCGCAGCCGGGGGCTTTATTTTTACTAGAGCGAGACTATCAATTAATTAATAATCTTGTAAATCCTAATATCTTCAGCCAAAGGCTGATCCGCCTCTGGCGGAAAATACTAAATTTTAAACAATATCAAATGACCATAAATTAGCGCCTGCGGCGCTAATTTATCTGGACTCCCAACTGAATCAGTCGGGAGTCTGTTGATTAACTAAAATTTTTCATCGAGGCACCACGATAAAAAAGTCTTATAACCTTAGCCAACATGTGCCCCAAAGAATATAATTTATCTATCGGTTTCAGATATTCCATTCCTATTTTTCCCTTGGAAAAATAAAATTTAGGATTTTTAGGGAAAACATAACGACAAGTCCCTGCCTTTTTTAGGAGAAAAAAACTCCGGCATCTCCTACCCTTGTATCATCTTCCGCACTTCCTCCAGCTGCCCGGCGCTGCCCAGTACTTCGTTCTTGTGGGCGATGTACTGGGCGTATTCGTCCATAAAAACCTCTCCCGGCTGGCGCAGGTCGAAGACCTCGGGGTGATCCCGGAAATACTCCCGGTGGACCCGGCACCAGACCAGCCGGCCGTCGGTGTCGATGTTGACCTTGGTCACCCCCATTTTCGCCGCCTGGCTGATCTGCTCCTCGTCAACCCCTTTCGCACCTTTCATGGCGCCGCCGGCGGCGTTGATCCGGCGCACTTCATCCTGGGGGACGGAGCTGGAGCCGTGCATCACGATCGGGAAGCCGGGGAGCAGCTTCTGGATCCCCTGGATGATTTCGAAATGCAGTCCCAGGCTCCCGGAGAACTTGTAGGCGCCGTGGCTGGTCCCGAAGGCGCAGGCCAGGCTGTCGCAGCCGGTGCGCCGGACGAACTCCGCGGCCTCTTTTGGATCGGTGAGATGAGCGGACGCCTCATCCACGGACACGTGTTCCTCGACCCCTCCCAGCGTCCCCAGTTCGGCCTCCACCGCGATCCCCCGGGCGTGAGCCGCCTCCACCACCCGTTTGGTGATGGCAATATTCTCCTCGAACCCCTTGCTGCTGGCGTCGATCATGACGGAACTGTAAAAGCCGCTCTCAATGCAGTCCAGGCAGGTGGCTTCATCGCCATGGTCCAGATGAACGGCATAGATCGTGGACGGGAAAATCTCGTCGGCGGCCCTGATCATGGCCTCAAGCAGCCGCTTGTCGGTGAAGGAACGGGCGCCCTTGGAGATCTGGATAATGAAAGGAGCCTCACTGTCCAGGTTGCCGCGGAAGAGGCCCATAATCTGTTCCGCGTTGTTGATGTTGTAGGCGCCCAGGGCGTACTTTCCGTAAGCGTGCCGGAACAGGTCTTTCGTCGATACGATCATTATTCTCCTCCTCGATTTACTTTGACCCAGACGAACACAGATTATGTCCCCTGCCTCGGCCCCTAAAATTAGCAGACGATTGAATGTGATTGAATGTAAATTAGCTCGCCGCGCTAGCAAATTTATATGAATAATAATTTGCTATGATGCATGTAAACTGATCATGACTTTGGGATTAGAAAAATCCAACAGTTCACGCCATTACGGCAATTTTTGTCACATTATTAAAGTTCCGAAACAGCCCCGATAATCGGGCCAAGATGGCCCTCCCACAGTTGCAAAGCTAACTTGCTGCTTCGGAATTTCAATAATTATTAGCCACCAAGGCACAAAGGCACCAAGAAAAGAGGGGAAAAAGTAAAATACTCACCTTTTTTGGTTTTTCTTGGTGTCTTAGTGGCAAAAGTTGCGAGCGAAGCGAGCTAAGTTCTATTTACAATCCCATGATGGAGTATACGATATCCGTGACCACCCCGTCGGTTTCCAGCCGGATCAGGATCGGATCGAGCTCGCTCGGCGACCCCGCCAGCAGGTAGGTCCACCCCTTCGGTCCCGCATTGACCAGCTCGCTGGTCAGAAACGAGTTTTCCCCCGCCACGTCTCGCGGAGCCAGCTCCCGGGCGGTGCGGATGATGACCGACTTCCGCAGGCTCTGGGACTCATAGGGATGCATCTCCAGCGATTTGACCTTGCTCAGCCGCCGGATCTTGCGGACCATGATGTCCTTCTCGTCCTCGCTGCAGTGGAAGGTCATGACCACGCTGCCGTCGATCCCGGCCCGCTCTTCCAGGCCGTGGCCGACCACGGTGTCGATGCTGATCCCTTCGTTGCTGAAAGCCGACGCGATGCTGGTCAGCGCGCCGGAGCGGTCATAGACATGGGCCCGGAAGACCCAGTGGCGTTTCTCCTTCTTGTTCATTTTTTCATTCTCCTGGTTTTCTCTCTTCCAGAGGAAGGAGGGTAACGGAGAGCCGGCGTTTGGCCCGAGAGGACGGCCCGGGCTCCGGCCGCCAGAGCATCCATCTCCAGGGAGCCCTCGAAGACTATTACCGGAGCCAGATAACTGACCCGGCGCCGCACCTCCGTTCGTATCCGCCGGCTCCGGGTGAGCCCCCCCGTCAGAATGATCGCCTCCACGTCGCACCCGGCGGCCACGAACATCGCCCCGATCTCCTTGGCTATCTGGTAGATCATCGCCTCGACTACCCGCTCCGCCTTTTTATCGCCGCCAGCGATCCGCTCCTCGATCACCGCCATGTTGTCCTCTCCCAGATAAGACCAGAGGCCTCCGCGTTCGGTCAGCTCGGAGATCAGCTCGTCCCGGGAAAAACGCCCCGAGTAGCAGATGTCAATCAGCGCGGCCGTGGGAAGCCGGCCGGCCCGGCGGGCGGTAAAGGGCCCCTCCCCCAGGAGCGCGATCGAGTTGTCGATTATCTTGCCCCCCTTCACCGCCGCGACCGTGATACCGCCACCCAGGTGGGCGACCACCAGGTTGGTATCCTCCACCGGGCGCCTGACCTGGGCGGCAGCCAGCTGGGCGGCCGCCTTCACGCTGAGGACGTGGGCGATGCTGCGGCGCGGGATGCCGACATACCCGGACACCTCGGCCGCGGGGACAAACTCATCCACCACCACCGGGTCGGTGATGAAGGCGGGAGCCCGAAACCGCCGGGCCAGCGCCGCCGCCACCGGAACGCCATAGTTGCTGGCGTGGCGCCGCTCCGGCCGGTCGAACGCCGCGGAGACGATGCCCTCCTCCACGACGATCTGCTTTCCGAGCCTCTCGGCAACCAGATAGGTGCCCCCGGGGATTTTCCGGGAGCCGCGGGGCAGGAAGCCGCCCCGGGCGGCCACCGCGTCGATCCGGCGGATCCCCCACCGGCCGACCACCTCGACCGCCTGCCGGACCAGCCCGGCGGCGACGGCGGCCCGATCCTCCCGGTCCGCCGGCAGAGGAATCGCCCCCTCGATCTCGGTGGAATGGGAGATCCGGGCTCCCTCGAAGAGAGCGATCTTGACCGAGAGGGAGCCCGGGTTGTAGACCAGGATCCGGGGTTCCTTCCCGGACGCCCGCGCAACCGGCCGGACGGGGGCGGCCGGCCGGCGGCGGACACGCTGGGCGAATACGCTGCAGAGGGCGATCGACTCCAGGCGGGTCTCCAGGGTGTCGGAGCGGGAGAGAATGATATAGGGGAAGGGGAAACCCACGGTGATCCCGGCCAGAGACGCCAGGCCGTATTTATTCAGGGCGGTGATGATCTTGTAAAGGGCGTTGGCGGTGTCAATCCCAGGGCAGACCAGGATGTCCGCCCGCCCGGCCACCTCGCGAGCGGCTTCGTTGGAGGGCACCCCTTTCATGGCCACGGAATCGGGATCGGTCGCCAGGTCGAAGGAGAGGGGGCCGTAGACAACCGCGTCCGTCCACGTGCGCCGGGAAAGCTGGGCGCCCATCCGGGTGGAGGGCAGGGAAGCGATCTGCTTCTCGTTGGCCGAGAGGATGGCCACCCGGGGCCGGCTGATCCCCATGACGATCCGGGCCAGATCGACGGCGTTCCTGACCAGGTCCACCATCCGTCCGAAGTTACAGATAGTGGTGAATCCGGCGTCGGTCAGAATCATCGGACGGCCGGAGGAGATCGGCGCGGCGTCGAAGACGGTCGCCAGGCTGACCGTTGATCGGACCGCCAGGGGCCGGAGAGCGCGGTTGATGATCGGGGTGGAGATATCCCCCTTGAGCACGATATCGGCGGCGCCCGACCGGACAAGCTCATATGTCGCCGCCGCCGTCTCCTCGGCGGAACCGGCCGCCACGACCTCGTCCCGGCGGATGCTGATCCCCACCTCGGCGATGCCCTCTTCGATCGCCCGTCGGTCGCCGACCAGGATAATCCGGTCGACGATCCCGTGGTCCCGGGCCGCCTCAACCAGACGGAGGTCCTCCACCCGGTCCCCCCCGGGAACGATCACGGTCGAAGGGGGGAGCCGGCCCGCGATCTCCACCAGGTCGGCCACCGATTTTAAAATCTCCGGCTCCTCGTGGTCGCGTTCAGCGTCATTCATCACGATTCTTTGCCTGACCATATAACCGCCTCAAATTCTGTCTACCGGTGAAAATAATAGCATCCCTCTCTTCAATCAGCAAATAAAATAGTCATTATCATTTTCATACTAATCCCGCTGATCTGGCTCCAGCACACTGTTTCTTCTTGCCCGACAGGAGAACAGCATATATTTTTAGCGCCGGTTCAAAACATAAATTTGCGAACGAAGTGAGCTAACTCGTTATGGCTTATCTCCTGATTGTTTCTTTGATCTGGGCTTTCTCTTTCGGGCTGATCAAGACATACCTGCAGGGGGTTGACCCCTTTGTCATCGCCTGGGCCCGGATGGCCGTCGCCCTCCCCCTCTTTCTCCCCTTTCTCCGCCTCCGGGGGCTGCCGCCGGCGATCGCGATCCGCCTGGTCTTCATCGGGTTCGTTCAATACGGGGTGATGTACATAACCTATCTCCAGGCCTTCCGGTACCTGGAGGCGTATCAGGTCGCGATTTTCACCATCTTCACCCCCCTCTACGTGACGCTGATCGACGACCTCCGCGCCCGGCGGTTCCGGCCCCTGAGCCTTCTGGCCGCGGGGATGGCGGTGGCCGGGGCGGCGATCATCACCTACCGGGGGATGGGGCGGGGAGGGATCCTGACCGGGTTCTTCCTGATGCAGCTCTCAAATCTCTGCTTCGCCTACGGCCAGATCGAGTACAAGCGTCTCCGCCCCGCCTTTGCCCGTTTCCGGGACCGGCAGGTTTATGCTCTCCTCTACCTGGGCGCGGCGGCGATAACCGCGCTCGCCACCACGCTATCAGGAGGATGGGGAAGCCTGGCCATACTGGATCTCAGACAGGCCGGCACGCTTCTCTACCTCGGCGTCCTGGCGTCCGGCCTCTGTTTTTTCTGGTGGAACAAGGGAGCGGTGCTGACCGACGCCGGGACACTGGCGGTCTTCAACAACATGAAGATCCCGCTGGCCGTCGCCGTTTCTCTGGCCGTCTTCGGGGAGAGGGCCGATCTGGTCCGCCTGATCCTGGGAGGGAGCGTGATGGCATTCGCAGTCTGGTTCTCCCGGAGACCGCCGCCCGGGATCGTTAGCTAGACCATGTTCGAAAAGGTCTTTGAGCAGGAAATCCTAAATCCTAATATCTAAATCCTAAATAAATTCTAAATCCAAATTTCAAATGTTCAAAACATCGTGCCATCGACGCTTTTGTTTTGAATTCATTATTTTGGTCATTAGATATTGTTTCTGTCTTCGCTCTTCGAGCTTCGCCGGACAGGTAGGATTTCGTGCTTCGATATTAGGATTTGAGAGCTTGCGAGCTTTTCTAGTAAGCTCTATCTAACCCGATTTATAAGATACATTTTCCAATCGAGGCAAAGCATGCGGCCACGGATACATCGGGCCGGGGGCAGTCTTTAGAGGCTGTCCGACAATTGCTATTTCGCCGAATTTTGAGGTCATTGCGAGGAGCGTAGCGACGAAGCAATCCCAACCCGTTTTGTTGTAACGCATTCCGCTCGAGAATTGAGATCGCTTCGCCCATCCGGGGCTCGCGATAACAATTTGGGGGTTGTCGGACAGCCTCTTTAGGGTTGCGCGACGGCCGGTTTTATGAGAAGTTATGGACAATACACCCACCATTGTTACTGCCGGAGAAAAGAAGATGCCCATGAACAATAATAAAACCGAGGATCTGCGCCGACGGAAGGAACGAATCACCCTCGGCGGCGGCGCCGCCGGGATCGAGAAACAACACCAGAAAGGCAAGCTGACCGCCCGGGAGAGGCTGGCCCTGCTCTTCGATGAGGGAACCTTCGTGGAACTGGACGCTTTCGTGAAACACCGCTGCACCTACTTCGGGATGGAGAAGAAAGAGGCCCCCGGGGAAGGGGTGGTGACCGGATACGGCCAGGTCGACGGCAGGCCGGTGTGCGCTTTCGCCCAGGATTTCACCGTCATCGGCGGGTCGCTGGGAGAGATGCAGGCGCAGAAGATCTGCAAGGTCCTGGACAACGCACTGAAAGTCGGAGCCCCGGTGGTCGGGATGAACGACTCCGGCGGCGCCCGCATCCAGGAGGGGGTCAACTCGCTCAAGGGGTACGGTGACATCTTCTACCGGAACACGCTCGCCTCCGGGGTCAGTCCCCAGATCTCGGTCATCATGGGCCCCTGCGCGGGGGGCGCGGTATATTCTCCGGCCCTGACCGACTTCATCTTCATGGTGGACAAGACCAGCAAGATGTTCATCACCGGGCCGGAAGTGATCAAGTCCGTCACCGGGGAAGAAGTCTCTCCGGAAGCCCTGGGAGGGGCGATGACGCACAACACCACCAGCGGGGTGGCGTCCTTCATCGCCGGTGACGACGCGTCGTGCATAGCCTCGATCAAACGGCTTCTGGGCTTTCTGCCGTCCAATAACGCGGAGAGCCCCCCGCTCAGCCCGTCCGTTGACGACCCCAACCGCCTGATTCCGGAGCTGGAGGGGATCATCCCGGAGAACGCGGCCCGCCCGTACGACATCCGCGACCTGATCGGGCGGATCGTGGACCAGGGGGATTTCTTCGAGTACATGCCCTATTACGCCATGAACATGGTGACCGGCTTCGCCCGGATGGGCGGCCAGCCGGTCGGCGTGGTGGCCAACCAGCCGAAGGTGCTGGCGGGCTGCCTGGACATCAACGCCTCCGACAAGGCGGCCCGTTTCGTGAGAACCTGCGACGCCTTCAACATCCCCCTGCTGACGATCGTGGACGTCCCGGGATTCCTCCCCGGAGTCGACCAGGAGTACGGAGGGATCATCCGCCACGGCGCCAAGCTGCTGTACGCCTACAGCGAGGCCACGGTGCCCCTGGTCACTCTGATCGTGCGCAAAGCCTACGGCGGCGCGTACATCGCGATGAGCTCCAAGCACCTGGGCGGGGACCTGGTGCTGGCCTGGCCCAAAGCCGAGATCGCGGTGATGGGGCCGGCGGGAGCGGCCAACATCATCTTCCGGAAAGAGATCACGGGCGCCCCCGATCCGGCGGCGATGCGGGCGTCTAAAATCGGGGAGTACACCGCCGAGTTCGCCACCCCCTACAAGGCGGCCGAACTGGGATATGTTGATGATGTGATCGACCCGGCCGTGACCAGGCCGCGGCTGATCGACGCCTTCAACATGCTGGAGACAAAGCGGGAGAAACTGCCGGCCAAGAAGCACGGCAACATGCCGGTGTAAAGCAACGACAGAATACAGGGGATTATCTACTATATTGCAACACACCGTAACGATTAGCTTTAAAGGAGTGTTGGAGTAATGGAGTGATGGATGGCCGGCAACCCATCACTCCAACATTCCATCACTCCACTATTCCAGAAGAATGCCCGAGCCCCGATGAATCGGCGTTAACCTCCTAAAAGAATACTTCTAAGTGCATCATGCCCGAGGCGACATTACTCCAGAAGTTTATTGATCCGGCCCTGATCCGGCAGCTGGGCCTGCCGGAAAAGATGCTCGGCTCTCTCTACGTCACGGCCCTGGGGATGGCGATCACGTTCATCGTGCTGGGACTGGTGTGGGCGGTCGTCGGCCTCTTTTCGAGACTGAGTGCCCCCGCGGCCGCGAAAGAGGCAAAAATCCCGCCGGCCGCCGGACGGCCCCGGCCGGAAACGGCGGCCGAAGACGCCGGGGAAACGGTGGCCGTCATCATCGCCGCAGTAGCCGACTGTCTGAACGTCCCCCCGGACCGGATCAGGGTGAGAAATATCACCCGGGGAGCGGACACCACCCCTCCCTGGGGGAGGATGGGCAGGGTGGATCAGTTGAACAACAGCCGGTGACCGGCGCCAGGAGAAGGAGAATAAAATGAGAAAATTCAATGTGCGGGTAAATGGGAGGCCCTACGAGGTCGAAGTGGAGGAGGTGGCGGGACGCCCGGCCGCCGACGGACCCCTCCCCTCCCCTGTCCGGCGCTCCGCCCCGGAGCCCCCGAAAAAACCGGCTCCCGCCGCCGGGGCCGCCGGCACCACCGTCTTCTCACCCATGCCGGGAACGATTCTGGCCATCAAGGTCACTGAAGGGGAGATGGTGGTGCAGGGGCAGGTGCTCCTGATCCTGGAAGCGATGAAGATGGAAAACGAGATCCCGGCCCCGGTGGCAGGGAAGATCATCTCGGTCGCGGCCGCCAAGGGGGCCACGGTCAACACGGGGGACGCCCTGGTGGTCATTCAATAGGTGACTCCGGATGGGTGAAGCAATCTCCCAATTTATCGGAAGCACCGGCGTGACCGGGCTGTGGCCCGGCAACGCGGTGATGATCGCCATCGCCTTCATCCTCTTTTACCTGGGGATCAAGAAGGGATTCGAACCCCTGCTCCTGATCCCGATCGCCTTCGGCATGTTTCTGACCAACCTCCCCCTGGCCGGGCTGATGGAACCCGGGCGGGCGGGAACGGCCGGCGGCCTCCTCTGGTACTTTTATCTCGGCAACGAGCTGGGGATCTGGCCCCCGATCATCTTTGCCGGGATCGGGGCCATGATCGATTTCGGACCCCTGATCGCCGATCCCAAGTCACTGCTGCTGGGCGCGGCGGCGCAGTTCGGCATCTTCACCACCTTCGCCGGGGCCATTTTACTGGGCTTCACCGGCCAGGAGGCCTCTTCCATCGGCATCATCGGCGGCGCCTCCGGCCCGACGGCGATCTGGCTCACCGTCAAGCTGGCGCCGAAGCTGCTCGGCCCCATCGCCGTGGCGGCCTATTCCTACATGGCCCTGGTCCCGATCATCCAGCCCCCGATCATGCGGCTGCTGACGACCCGGAAGGAGCGGGGGATCAAGATGGAGCAGCTGCGCCCGGTCTCGAAGACCGAGAAGATACTCTTCCCGATCCTGGTAACTCTGCTCGTTTCGCTGATCGTCCCTCCCGCGGCCACGCTGATCGGCATGCTGATGCTCGGCAACCTGCTCAAGGAGTCGCTGGTGGTGGAGAGGCTGAAAGACACGGTCGCCAACGCCATGATGAACATAGTCATACTTCTGCTGGGACTGGCCGTCGGGGCCAGCGCCACGGCGGAGCAGTTCCTCACCCTTCGGACCATTCAGATCATCATCCTGGGGCTGCTCTCGTTCGCGGTCGGGACGGCCGCGGGGGTTCTGCTCGCCAAGCTGATGAACAAGCTCTCGGGGGGAAAAGTCAACCCGCTGATCGGCTCGGCCGGCGTCTCCGCGATCCCGATGTCGGCCCGGGTCTCCCAGAAGCTCGGCCAGGAAGAAAACCCTTCGAACTTCCTCCTCATGCACGCGATGGGGCCGAACGTCGCCGGGGCGATCGGGGCGGCGGTGGTGGCCGGCGTCATGCTGGCGCTTTTCGGATAGGCACGGCCGCAGCCGGAACAACGATCGGAGATTGTGTCGCATGAAAATCAAGTACCTCTTCAAGATCCAGAATATCATCGACAACGAGATCAGGAGAATCTGCCAGAGCGACGGCGAGGCCCTGGACAGAAATCACCTGGTCAAAACCCAGATCCTGGCTCTGGAAGTCAAGACCGCGGAACTGGCGAACCTGACCAAATGCTACAAATACCCGGCCGTGGCCAAAAAGTTCGAGAAGAAAAAGCTGCTGATCCGGTACATAGACTGCTTCAAGTTCCTGCTCTCGATCGGGAACGACAACGAGTTCAACATCGTCAACTTCAACCTGAAGGACATACCCGAATGTACTGAGGAAAACCTGGTGGACGTTTTTCTCCGCATATTTGACCGGATCACGGAACTGAAGAAAAACCTCTTTGCCGGCAATTACATGCCCAGCATCATCGCCTACATGGAGATTTTCAAGGAATTCATTCTCATCGGCTACATGCTCGGAATCACCTTCGAAGAGGTTTTCGAATACTACGACACGCTCTACAAGGGCATGGTCCAGACGGCCGAGCCGCCTAGAACTTAGCCCTCGCTTCTCGGGTAACGTTCTGAAGTGCCTAAAGTTTTCAGCCAGAGGCTGATCCGCCTCCGGCGGAGAAGTGCCTAAAGTTAAATAACTGCTCGCCGCCTTCGGAGTGAAAGCGAGCTATTGTTCAGTATTTTAACAATCATTAAAATTCCCTGCCTGCCGCCTGCCTGCCGGTAGGCAGGGCAGGCAGGCGAAGTAGCAAGTTAGCGCCTTCGGCGCAATTTCTTACCACTAAGACACCAAGACACCAAAAATAAAAACAATTAAAAATCATTACATAACCTATTTCCATAATTTTTTTGGTGTACTTAGTGTCTTTGTGTCTTGGTGGTTGAAATTTTTGTCCCGATTCATTTATTCAAAAGTATTGTTATCGGGATTCCAAAGCAGTCAATCAGCCCGCGGTGACTGATCTTCACCAGGGAGATGGATACGACAGATTCGCTCTCGGAGGAGATCCTCCGTAACGCTCTGGGGTCAGCCCGGTTCGGGAAGACCGTTTATTACTTCCCGGCCATCGGCTCGACCAATGATTTCGCCCGGGAACTGGCCTCCGGCGGCGCGGCGGAAGGCGCCGTCGTCGTGAGCGGGGAACAGATCCGGGGCCGGGGAAGGCAGGGGAGGCGGTGGATCTCCGCTCCCGGCGCCGGGATCTACCTCTCGATCATCCTTCGCCCCGGTCTGCCCCCCGCGAATGCCACAGGGATAACCCTGCTGGCGGCGGTGGCGACCGCCCGGGCGATCGATACCGTCACCGGTCTGAGGCCCGGGATAAAATGGCCGAACGACATCCTGATCGGGGGAAAGAAAATCTGCGGCATCCTGACCGAGGCGGGCTCCGACCGGGCCGGAGAAAAATACCTGATCCTGGGAATCGGCGTCAACGTCAACAATGACGAGTTCCCCCCGGAAATTCGAAAGAGCGCCTCATCGCTGAAGATGCGACTGGGGCGGGCGGTAAGCCGGAAAAAGCTCATCGTCGAGATCATCCATCGGATCGAGGAGTCCTATCCGGACTTTTCCGCCCGGGGCGACCTCTCAAAAATCATCGTCGTTTATCGCCGGTTCTCGGTAACGCTCGGGCAACAGGTGCGGGTGGAGGGATACCGGGGCGGCTTTCAGGGGCGGGCCCTTGATGTCGCGGCCGACGGGTCCCTCCTGGTGAAAAAAGAAAACGGCGAGGTGACGGCGGTGCGTTCGGGGGAAATCACCCCTCTTATTTTTTCTTCGAAAAAATAAGAATGTGCAAGCATTGAATCAACATCACAGGAATATTTGAAATTATTAATGAGATCGTTTTACTATTTACATCATAGATTGCAGTCATTGCGAGCGCAGCGAAGCAATCTCTTGTTGTGCAAAGAGTTGAGACTGCTTCGTCGCGTTGCTCCTCGCAGTGACATGTCAATACAATTATGGACTCCTTAGTAAATTCGTGTAATTCGCGTAATTCGTAGTTTTTTAACTTTAGGCACTTTAGGCACTTCTCCGCCGGAGGCGGATCAGCCTCTGGCTGAAAACTTTAGGCACTTCAGAACGTTGCCCGCGCGAAGCGAGGGCTAAGTTTTATGCTCCCTCTGTACCTCAACACCAAGGCTTTTTTTCATCACATCGCCCTTTTTTTCAAGGGGATCAAGGTCTTCGCGCTGGTCGGCAAGAGCGGAACCGGCAAGAGCTTCCGGGCCCAGCTGATCGCCCATAGGTTCAACATTGACATCATCATCGACGACGGGCTGGCCATCAAAGACCAGCGGATCCTGGCCGGGCGATCGGCCAAAAAAGAGAAGCAGTCGTACACGGCGGTCAAGACCGCCCTTTTCTATGATGAGCACCACGCCCGGGAAGTTATCGACCGGCTGAAGGTGGAGGATTTTCAAAAGGTCCTGATCGTCGGCACCTCTGAAAAGATGGCCAGGATCATCGCCTACCGGCTGGGACTGCCGGAACCAAGCCGGATCATCAAAATCGAGGATATCGCCACCGAGGAGGAGATCGAAGCCGCCGCCCGATCCCGCAAGACCAGCGGCAAGCACATCATTCCGGTCCCGGCGATCGAGGTCAAGCGGGAGCACCAGCACATCTTCCTCGATACGGTGCAGGTTTTCCTGAAGCGGAGCATCTTCTTCTGGAGAAAGAAAAAAACTTTTGAAAAGACACTGGTGCGCCCCGAATACAGCGAGAAAGGGACGGTGAAGATTTCGGAAAGCGCGTTGAGCCAGATGGTGATCCACTGCGTGAACGAGTACAATCCCGAACTTAAGATCATGAAAATCGTCGTGACCCCGGCAGGAGGCTCCTACTCACTGGAAGTCATCCTCCGGCTGCCCTTCGGGATGAAGATCAGCGGACGGATCCACGGCCTCCAAGTCTACATCCTCGAAAACATCGAGCAGTTTACCGGCCTGGACCTGAAGAAGGTCAACGTGACGATCGGGTCCGTCTCCCGGCCGGGGAAGCGAGAGCGGCGGTGGCTGCGGTCTTTGATGAAAGATGAAGAAGAGGGATAAGGTCTATCTCGATCAGGCCGCCACCTCGTTTCCGAAACCGGAGGCGGTCTATCGGGCCGCCGACGAGTTCGCCAGAACGGTCGGGATCGGCAACGACCGGGGCTTTTACCGCGAGAGCCGGGCGGCCGGCCGGCTCTACGATCAGGCCCGGGCGGGCCTGGCCGGTCTGATCAACTGCCGGGCCGGGGACCTGATCTTCACCTCCGGCGCCACGGAATCATTGAACACCGTCATCCTCGGCTGCCTCCGGGCGGGGGACCACGCCATCATCTCTCCTTTCGAACACAACTCCCTGGTCCGCCCGCTGGCTGCCCTGTTCGATCGCCCCGGCGTCGCCGTCACCCGGCTCGACGGCTCGCTCAGGGACGGCATCGATCTCGACAGATGCGAACAGGCGATCCGGCCCGAAACCAGGATGTGCCTGATCAATCACATTTCCAACGCCTTCGGCATCGTGGCGCCGATTAAAGAACTGGGAGAGATCCTCCGGCGACATCCCGGCATCATTTTCGTCCTCGACGCCGCACAAAGTCTGGGAACCTATCCGATCGACGTGGAGGAGATGGGGATCGATTTCCTCGCCTTCTCGGGGCACAAGGGGCTCCTGGGGCCGACCGGCACCGGGGGATTCTTCATCCGCCCGACCCTGGCCGACAAGGTCCGTCCGCTCAAGTTCGGGGGAACCGGGATCCGGTCGACCCGGGAGGTCTTCATCGACGAACTTCCCCATAAATATGAAGTCGGCACCCAGAACAGCTGGGGGCTCGCCGGACTGCAGGCGGGCGTCGAGTTCATCCGGGCGAAAACCGTCCCCGTCATTCATCGTCACATCGAAAACCTCACCCGGCTCGCGGCCGCGGGGCTGAGGCGGATCGAATCGCTCACACCCTGTTTCCCCTCCCCCGGAATTCACCACGGCGTGGTTTCTTTCAACCTCGGCGGTCTCCACCCCCGGGAGACGGCCAGCCTGCTCGACCGGGTCTTCAACATCAAGGTCAGGGACGGGCTCCACTGCGCGCCGGACGCGCACCGCGCCGCCGGCACTTTTCCGGACGGCACCGTCCGGGCCAGCTTCGGGATCTTCAACACCGAAGACGATGTCCGATATCTCTGCGAAGCACTCTCGGAAATTGCTCAATCCTTTAAAGGGAAATGAGCCACCAAGGCACCAAGACACCAAGAAAACTGAAAAAGTACAATAAAATGATTCCAACAAGATTAAGAAAATTAGGTCGGCCTGGAATCGATTGGACTGTTGCCAAATTATCATAATATCGGACCTTGAATAACGGCCACATAATCCTTGTCTCATCCGATTTGTTGCCTGCTTGCAAACTGATTATACGATCTTCATTCTCTTTAACTTAACTTGGTGCCTTTGTGTCTTGGTGGCAAAAAAGGGGGCGAGGTAGGGTAGTGTCTCGGTGGCAAATACAGGAGTTCTGATGAAGTGGGAGAGAAAATCCGGCATCATGCTCGCCCTTGACGTCGGGACCGGGGCGGAGGCTTTCAGCCTGCTCGACCGGGTGGCGGGCGGGATCGATGTGATTAAGTTCAATTACCCGCTGGTGCTCCGGGAGGGGATGGAGATCATCTCCACAGTCAAGGAACGGTACCGGAAACCCATCCTGGCCGACTTCAAAATCGCCGACGTCCCGGTGACCAACAACCGGATCATCCGTCTCTGCCGCGAGGCCGGGGCCGATGGGGTGATGGTCCAGGGTTTTATCGGGATCGACGCCATCCAGTCGGCGATCGAGGCGGCGGGGGTGGTGAAGATCTTTGTCGTGACGCAGCTCACCAATCCCGGAGGGCTCGATTTCACGGCCCGGTTCACCGAGGAGTTCGCCGGACTGGCCCGGATGCTGGGCGCGGCCGGCGTCCAGGCGCCCGGAAACCGTCCCGAGGTGGTGGCCAGAGTCCGGGAGATCGTCGGAGAAGAGCTGATGATCGTCTGCTGCGGGATCGGCGCCCAGGGGGGCGCGTTCGGCCGGGCGATTGAAGCGGGCGGCGACTTCGAGATCATCGGCCGGGCCATCTACGAAGCGGAAGACCCGGCGCGGGCCGTCCGGGAGATCAAAGACGCCATCGCCTCTTTTCTGCCACCAAGGCACCAAGTCACCAAGAGAAGCAAATAAAAGAGAAGAGCAGAGAGTTATTAAGGAAAGTATGGAATAGGTTGCATGTCATTCAGACTGTGTCGCAATCGCCATTTTAAACGTTTTCAATGTCATTGCGAGCCCCGGAGGGGCGAGGCGATCTGACCCGAAGGGTCATCCTGAACGAAGTGAAGGATCTCTATAGATCCCTCGTTTCACTCGGGACGATGCTACGCATCGGATTGCTTCGGCCTACGGCCTCGCAATGACGTGTAATTAAATCCTCATTTATAAATATTTCTTAGTGATTCTTGGTGTCTTAGTGTCTTGGTGGCAAAAAGGGGCCGTGGTAGGGGCAGTGTCTTGGTGGTGAAAATACAGGATTTAAATCTGAGCGTTCACGAATACTGCCACGAGGAGAGCACGGTCACCGTCCAGGGAACCGTCCCTCACCCGCTCGACCTGCCGGCCCTGGCCCGCGCGGGGAAAAAGCTCACGGAGCAGGTCATGCTGATGGACCGTCTGGAGGTCCTCTATCTCACGCTGGGGGGGGTGACCGTGCACATCCACCGCAACGGGGAGATCGTCGTCAACCGGGTCGGCTCCATCGAGGAAGCGGAGAGAATACTGTCCCTGCTCCTGGGCGATGACAATCGCTCAGAGCCGGCGCCTCGGGGGAAGAATCCCATTGAAAAATAAAGAATACCCGGCTACCATTTCTTCAAGAGATTGTTACTGAAGCCGTTCCTTACGATCGGGGGTATCAACGATGGATAAAAACGACCTCTTTGAACTGCTGCGATGGTTTGAAAAGAGCACTCTTTCCGAGATCGCGCTGGAGAGACCCGACACCAAAGTGGTGATGAAAAAGGGAGGGGCGATCGCCGCCGGGGAGGCCGGCGCCTCCCCTCCGGGGGGCCTTCATTCCTCCCCGCCCCCGGCAGTCCCGGCGGCGGCTCCGGAAGAGGGCACCGAGGTGATCACCGCGCCGATGGTAGGAACGTTTTACCGGTCGCCGGCGTCGGACGCGCCGCCGTTCGTGGAAGCCGGGGTGAAGGTCACCAAAGGCAAGCCCCTCTGTATCCTGGAAGCGATGAAGGTCATGAACGAGCTGGTGGCGGAGTTCGACTGCGAAATCATCGAGATCCTGGCCCGCAACACCTCCCTGGTCGAGTACGGCACTCCCCTCTTCCGGGTGCGGCGAGATGATTGAATCGCTTCTCGTGGCCAACCGGGGCGAGATCGCGGTCCGGATCATCCGGGCCTGCCGCGACCTCGGGGCCCGGGCGGTCGCCGTCTACTCCGAGGCCGACCGCCATGCCCTTCACGTCCGGCTGGCCGATCGCGCGATCTGCATCGGCCCCGCCCGGGCCCGGGACAGCTACCTGAAGGGGGAGAACATCGTCACCGCCGCCATTCACGCGGACTGCGACGCCGTCCATCCGGGGGTGGGATTTTTATCCGAGGATCCCGGGTTCGCCCGGCTGGTCGAGGCATCGGGGCTGAAGTGGATCGGCCCCGCGCCCGGGGTGATTGAACTTCTCGGCGACAAGCTGGCCGCCCGGAAGACGGCCCGGAACCTCGGCATCCCGGTCATCCCGGGAGCGGAGATCGACACGGGGGACCCCGCCTCCGTCCGGAAGACGGCCGAGGCACTGGGTTATCCCGTCATCCTGAAAGCGGCCGGGGGCGGCGGAGGCAAGGGGATGCGGATCGTCCGGGCGGAGACGGAACTGGAAAGCCTGCTCGCCCTGGCGGCCCGGGAAGCCCGGTCCGCCTTTGCCAACGGCAGCCTTTATCTGGAAAAATACTTCGAAGATCCCCGCCATGTCGAAATCCAGGTCATCTCCCTCCCCGGCGGCGCCGGACGCCTGTTGGGGGAACGGGACTGCACGGTCCAGTTCAACCACCAGAAGCTGATCGAGGAGACCCCTTCGCCGGGGCTGGCGGGAAAACTCCGGCAGGCGATGGAAAAGGCCGCGCTGGCCCTTTTCGAGGGACTCGGCTACGCCGGGCTGGGGACGGTTGAATTCCTGGTCGCGCGGGGGAAGTATTATTTCATGGAGGTGAACGCCCGCCTCCAGGTGGAGCACTCAGTCACCGAGATGCTCACCGGGATCGACCTCGTGCGCCAGCAGATCATCGCCTGCACCGAAAACCGTCTCGATCTGGACGATGATTTCAGGATCCCGCCGGGATACGCCCTCGAGTGCAGGATCAACGCCGCCGCCCCCGGACGGGTCCGGGAGTTCATCCCCCCCGGAGGTTTCGGGGTCCGCGTGGACACTCACCTCTTTGCCGGTCTCGAAATCACCCCTTACTACGATGCCCTGGTCGCCAAGGTCATCGTCGGCGCGCGGGATCGGGCGGAGGGGATCCGGAGGATGCGGCGGGCGCTGGGCGAGTTTCTGCTCGAGGGGATCCCCACCAACCTCGAACTCCAGAAGGCTGTTATCGCCCACCGGCGATTCGCCCGCGGTGACTTCGGGACCACCACCTTCGACTCCTGTCTCGAGGAAGAGAAGCCATGAAACGGGGCGGTTTTTTCAAACATCTCCCGTTCCTCTCCCGGAGGGGGAAAACGGCGATGGGAAAGGCCCCTTTCCGGGTCGAGGAACGGGTGCTGGTGAGGAAACGCCACCAGTGCCCCTTCTGTCACCGTCATATCGAGAGCACTGAGCTGGCGAAAAACTTCTTCGTCTGCCCCGGCTGCTCCCACCATTTCCGTCTCACCCCCCATGAGCGGATTTTATTCCTGGTTGATCCCGGCAGCTTCCGGGAGACGGCGGCGGAGATCACCAGCCTCAACCCGATCGATTTCCCCGGTTACGAGGAAAAAATCCGGCGGGTGACGAACATCACCGGCATTGACGAGGCGGTCATCACCGGCCACGCGGAGATCAGGGGGAGAAAAACGGTCCTGGGAGTGATGTCATTTCAGTTCATGGGAGGGAGCATGGGCTCCGTTGTCGGCGAGAAGATCGCCCGGGTCATTCTCGCCGGAGCACGGCAAAACCTCCCGGTCACCATCTTTACCGCCTCCGGCGGGGCCCGGATGCAGGAGGGCATCTTTTCCCTGATGCAGATGTCCAAGACCGCCTGGGCCGCAGGCGAGCTGGAAAGAGCGGGGATGCCGCTCTTCATCGTCCTGACCGATCCCACCATGGGCGGCGTGACCGCCTCCTTCGCCATGCTCGGCGACGTCACGCTGGCGGAACCGGGGGCTCTGATCGGCTTTGCCGGGCCCCGGGTGATCGAGGGAACCATCCAGCAGAAACTCCCGGAGAAATTCCAGCGATCGGAGTTCCTGCTGGGGAAAGGCATGATCGACCTGATCGTGGAGAGGAAGGAACTGCGCCCGACTCTCTCCTATCTGCTGGAAACTCATTCCCGGACGAGGAGAACCGGATGAAAAAGCGGATGATCGAGTCCATGATCCAGGAGCTGATGGCCCTGGCGGAAAGAGACCGGATCGACATCGGCGACGAGATTATTAAACTCCAGGAAAAAATCACCGCCGGCGACGACCCGTCCGCCCGGGCCTGGGCCCGGGTCCTTCTGGCCCGCCACAGCGAGCGACCGACCGCCCTCGACCTGATCAATCGGATCGCCGACCGTTTCCTCGAACTTCACGGAGATCGCAATTTCGCCGACGACCCGGCCCTGATCGGCGGGATCGGTATCATCGACGGCGTCCCCGTCACCTTCCTCGGACACCAGAAGGGACGGAACCTGAAAGAGAACCTCAAGCGCAACTACGGGATGGCCCATCCGGAGGGCTACCGGAAAGCCTGCCGGCTGGCACTGCAGGCCGAGAAGTTCGGCCGGCCGATCATCGCCTTCATCGATACCCCCGGCGCCTATCCGGGGATCGCCTCCGAGGAACGGGGGATCGGGGAAGCGATCGCCCGGAACCTCAAAGTCTTCTCGGCCATCAAAACCCCGATCATCTGCGTCATCACCGGGGAGGGCGGATCGGGCGGAGCACTGGGGATCGGCGTCGGCGACCGGCTCCTGATGCTGGAGAACGCCATCTACTCGGTGATCTCCCCCGAGGGCTGCGCCGCGATCCTTTTGAAAAACGCCGGGGAAGCCCGCTCCGCCGCCGCCCTCCTCAAGCTCACCGCCCCCGATCTTCTCCGGTTCGGCATCATCGACGGGATCATCCCCGAGCCGCCCGGCGGCGCTCACCGCAACATTCCCGCCACCGCCGACGCGATCAAAGAACAGCTGCTCAAGGAGCTCCAGGTACTCCGGACAATTCCCCTCTCTCAACTTCTGAAAAGCCGGGGGGAGAAACTGCACAATCCGGGAAGATTCCATGAAACAACCAGGGAGCCAAGAGAAGGACTGGTCAATAAATTCATGACCCGGATCCGGGGGTCGTTCTTCCCCCGCCTTCCCCTTTAGCCTTGATTATTCGCAAAACAACAATTCCGGCACGATCTTCTCCCGGCCTGGCCATGCGGGGAAAAAAGAAAATAACCGCCGTTTTCGGAAGCGCGGTGACGGGAGAGGACACACCCGGCTACCGGGGCGCCGTTGACATCGGGCGGATCATCGGGGAAGCGGGCTACGACATCCTCTGCGGCGGCTACGGGGGAGTCATGGAGGCGGTCTGCCGGGGCTGCCGGGACGGCGGGGGACGGTGCCACGGGATCGGGCTTCGCCATTTCCCCGATCCGCCCAACCCGTACATCAACGAGTTTGTGAAAGCAAAAACGCTGGGCGCCCGGCTTGATTACTTTGTCGCCCACGCCGACCTCTTCCTGGCCCTGGACGGAGGGATCGGTACTATCACCGAAATCATGTTCGTCTGGGACCTCCTGAAGAGCGGGCAGATGACCGGCACGACCGTATTTCTGTACGGGAAAGGGTGGGAAAATTTTCTCGCCGACCTCCGGCGCGATTTCATCATTGACCCGGCGAGCTTCCACCACCTCCGCCTCGTCTCCTCACCGGAAGATTTAAAGCACCACCTGGTCTCGCTTCTCAAAAATAACGTTAATAACTAAGTCATTGCGAGGAGCGAAGCGACGAAGCAATCTGACCTGAAGGGTCACAATGCTACGCATTGGATTGCTTCGCTGTCGCTCGCAATGACGATGGCAGCAAGAATCTTTATAGACTCAACACCAGGAGCCCCTCTCACGATTCCCGGTCGGGCGGCACAATGGTGAATTGGTCGCGGATCTCCTCCGAGATGGCGTTTCGCCTCCTCGACGATCGGCCCCCGGACAGGGAACAAGCCCCCGCCCGGAGAAAACCGGGACAGGGGCTCGCGGCTGATAGTCCGACGTAATGGCTCTCGACGATATGTCCCATAACACGGGTTCAGATGCCCAATGCTTTGAGCGCGGCCAGGACGTTTTCGTCCCCCCCCGCCGGGGGAGACCAGTCGACCTGGACGCAGGTGTATTCGGCGTCGTCCAGGGCTTCCTTGAAAGAAACCAGGCCGATATTGATCGCCTTCAGCTCCTGTTCGAAGAGTCCGTTCAAGATCATTGTTTGCCTCCCAGAATCTTTATAATGTCAACCGTCAGCGCGCTGGCGGCGGCGTTGGTGGGCATCACGATCGCCCCGGCGTCCTGCAGCTCCTTCTCGACTTTCTTCCGGTTCTGCGGGTCCCGGTAGGTCCCGGTGATCGAGCAGACCACCGCCAGATGGCGGCCGGCCTCCTTCGCGATCTCCTTCGCCTCCCGGATCGGGGTGACAAGCTCCTGGCCGGGGGCCATGTTCGACCCGTACCCGAGCACGACGTCGAGGAGGATGACCGCGGTTTCGGGATCTTTCGCCTCCTCCATGATCCTTTTCTTCCGGAGCAGGAAGTCGATCATCGGGTGGGGGCGGCCGACCGTGAACTCGTCCTCGCCCAGGTCGACGACCGTGTTTTCCCGGCTCTTCCAGATGTCCTCGAGCTTGAAGGCCGGGTCGATCGGGGACGGGCTGTACACCGGGCCGATCTCTTCCTTGAACATCAGCTGGGTCTCGTCGCAGAGCGTCCCCCCGCTGAAGAGCCCGCGGAGATACTTCTGGCCTTCTTTCATCTTTCCGGCTTCGGCGGCGGCCTGCTTCCCGATCTCTTTCCGGCGCGCGAGCAGTTCGGCCTCGATCCCCTGCGGGTCCTCGCCCCGGGCCAGAGCGACCGCGATCAGGCCGGCCCGCTCCAGGTCCCGGGCGGACCGGGCTCCCGCCGCGTCCATCACCCGGGGATCGCCGCCGATCAGAATCGCCACCACCGGCTTATCGATCCCCTTGATGGTCTCGGCCACCTTCTTGAGAACCTCGGGCGCGGGCGGCTTGGAGACAAGGACGAGCACCTCGGTGGCGGAATCCGCGGAGAGAGCCTTGATCCCCTCGATGAACATGATCCCGCCGATGTCCTTCTTAACGTCCCTCCCGCCGGTTCCGATCGCCTGGGAGATCCCCTCCCCCTGGTTGCCGATAATGCAACTCACCTCCTGCAGCCCCGTCCCCGAGGCGGCCACGATCCCGATCCGGCCCCGCTTGACGACGTTGGCGAAGCAAAGGGGAGCGCCGTTGATGATCGCCGTCCCGCAGTCCGGACCCATCACCAGGAGCCCCTTCTTCCGGGCGAACTCCTTGAGCTCTTTCCCTTTCTCGATCGAGACGTTGTCCGAGAAGAGCATCACGTGCAGCCCTTTCTCCAGGGCCTCCATCGCCACGTCGACGGCGTATCTTCCGGCCACGGAGATGAGGGCCATGTTGGCGCCCGGCGCCTGCTCCATCGCCCCCTCGATGCTTTTGGGCAGGTGCTTACCCGAGGAGGCCTTCTTCTGCTTGCTCTCCACCAGCAGCTCTTCCGCCCGGACCAGGACCTCATCCGCCTTCGCCCCGTCGGCGGCTTTGCCGACGATCAGCAGGTCGGTGTCGGTGGCGCCCTGGAACTCGGCGAGCAGCATCCCCGACGCGGCCAAAATCTGCTTGTTCTCCGCCGTTCCCATCACCACGGCGGCATCGTCGACCCCCTCCATCTCGGTGAGGGAGCGGGCGACCAGCATCAGGGTCACCGAGTCAAAGTACTCGCCGGTTTTCTTGATACCCTTAACGGCCATAGGAACCCCCTTTTTAAATATTTATTACCACCAAGACACTATCCCCTCCCTCGCCCCCTTTAATAACCACCAAGACACTAAGACACTAAGAAACACTAAGAAAATTAATGTTCCCCCTACCTCGCCCCCTTTTATAACCACCAAGACACTAAGACACTAAGAAAAATAATTGCGCGTTGAACGTTGAGAGTTGAGCGTTGAACGTTCGATGTTCGATGTTCAATGTTCGACGTTCCGCTTTTCATGCCCCATCCCTTACCCCTTACCCATTATCCCTGCTTTTCTGTCAGGTCTCAGTATAGCAAAGAAGATCCTTCATGGTTAATAAAAAACCGACGCCCATGTCGCTTCCCGAGCTTTCACCAAGTGTAACGAGTTTTTCCGTCTGTCGCCGAATGTGATCGGCGCCACCCTGAAGCAACGCTACTACCAATTCCTTAAACCCTTCGAACAGGAACCCGTCGGCGGCCAGGGCCATAAACGAGTTCGACAGGAGATTACCTGAACGGGCGGTTGCCACGATCTCTTTTCTTAACGCCGAACGATCCGCCCCGTCCAGCCGGTCCAGCAGATTCAGGCCGGCTAGAAGACCGGCAATAAAATCGTCCCCGGATGGCGTCAGGCCGAACCCGACGCCTTTCAGTTGCCGGATTCCTTCAATTATCCGGGATGTCTCAGCACTATGGATAATCCGGACCGCACCTGCTATCCGCTCGGCGACCTTTTGATCAAACTGTGTCGCAAAAAACCTTTTCCGGGCCGGCTCGATAAGAAAAGCCAAACTTTTCGGGGGCACGCAATCCAGCAGGACGGTTTCAAAAATACTCAAATTGGCCCTTAGTCCGTCAAAATTGACTGTTGCCGTTTCTACCCGGGAATGAAAAATCTCCGCCTGATCGGTTGCAAACGGCCGATCGTTTAAAAAGATGAAACCTCCGTCCGCGCGGAGAGTGTTAAGCTGCGCGAGATCAATTCCCCGTACAACAATATTGACGGGTCCCCTCCCCACCTCCTCCGTCACCACCGAGACCAGCCGGTCCCCGTTGGCGAAATTGACGACTCTCTTAAACCGGGAGTGAACCGAGTACTCCCCCGGAAAGACCCGGTCGCCGATATTGATGATTCCTTCTTCTTTTGCCACCAAGACACCAAGTTAAAGAACCCTTCGTTGAATGCCGAACTTCATAATGGGAACGTTAAAATTAAGAATGAACCCCAATCGTTTCCCGGTAAGTTTTATGTGGCTTAACAACTGAGCCTCCCAGACAGGATTGACTTTATCTACGGCCTTCAATTCACAGATAACCAAGTCGTCAACCAACACATCTAACCGGAGTCCTTCATCGAAGAGCAACCCATCGTATTCTATAGGGACATCAACTTGGCGAAGGACATTATGTCCACGCTTAGACAACTCATGGCAAAAACAAACCTCGTATACTTTTTCAAGCAATCCTGGACCGAGTGCCTTATGTACCGTGTAAGCCGCATCTACAATCGACTTGGCAATTCGATCTTCTTCTTCGGATATAGGTTTAAATTTCTCACTCAATTTATTCCCCCTTGGTGACTTGGTGCCTTGGTGGCGAAATTCATTTAGCCTTTCCCTCGTTACCACGCTCTGCGTGGCAACGTACTTGAGGAACACTCGCTCTGCTCCTTCGTCCCCACGCGGAGCATGGGAACGAGAAATTTCTCTCTTTTTCTTGGTGACTTGGTGTCTTGGTGGCGAAATTCATTTAGCCTTATTTTTCAATTTCGCGCTCATCCAGACCGCGTAGACGGCGAAGGAGATAAAGAAACCGCTGAACCAGGCATAGAGATAGAAGGTCTTGAAAAACTGGGGAACAATATGAGCAAACGTCTGCGGGGCGATTTCGGCCATGAAACCCGGGATATTGGGAAGTACTCCCAGAATGAAGGATATGATCCCGACCCAGTTGAAGCCGCCGGAAAACGTATACGGGCCGTCTTCTTCATACAGGCCGGCCAGGTTGAGCCGTCGGCGGCGGACGACGTAGAAGTCGGCGATCATCACTCCGGCCACGCCGCCCATCAGCGCCGAGTAACCGATCAGCCAGGTAAAGATAAATTTCCCGGCCGTCGACAGCAGTTTCCAGGGCATCATCACGATCCCGATGACGCCGGTGATCAATCCTCCCATCCGGAAGGATATCTTGTGGGGCGCAATATTGGAGAAACCGTTTGCCGGGGCCACCACGTTGGCTGCTATGTTGGTGGTCAGGGTGGCAACGGCGAGAACCGCCATCGAGAGCACGACCATCCAGGGAATCTTGAAATGGGCAAGTAATGCCACCGGATCCCAGGGGGCATCTTCCTGGGCCAGAATAGTGGGAAAAGCGATCAGGGCGGCACAGGTAGCGACCACGCCCACGAAAGCGTACAGGGTCATCGTGGTGGGGAGACCGATTGCCTGGCCAATGATCTGATCCTTCTGGGATTTGGCAAAGCGGGTGAAATCGGGGATGTTCAGGGAGAGGGTAGCCCAATAACCGACCATGGCGGTGAGCGCGGGGAAGAAAGCAATAAAGAGCCACGGCCCCGCGGGTCCTCTCTCCTCCCGTTGGGCTGATGCGAGCACAATGGTGGTGGCTTCCGGGTCTTTGATGCTTCCCAGTTGCGCGCCGACGGTGATCTCCGAGGCATCCTCCCTCCAGTCAACACTGAATTCAGGCCTGAACGGTTCCCACTCCTTATCGGCCAGGGCATGCGCGACGGTGGATTTTGCTTCCTGTCCCGGGAGAACAACAACTTTCATTCTTTCAACCCGATATACACCGTCTTTTCCCCGCAACGGATCAAGTATGACTTTCAAGGAAGTCTCTTCCCTGGTCAGGGTTAGGGTCGGCTGGAGAAAGAGTTTCGAGTTTTTCAACACCGAGGCCAGACCGCCGCCCGTATGAATCGCCCAGACGAAGAGCGCGACCCCTACCAGGATCAGGGCCGGGGCGGACAGGGACTCGAACCACTTGATCGACTCCACGCCCCGGAGGACAATAATCATGTGGAGAGCCCAGAAAAAGAGGAAGCAGAGCAATTGACCCCCGTTAATCCCGATAAAAGTTGACGTGAGCCCGGGCCATAAATTATCGAGATTGGGGAGAAAGATCAAAGCGAGAGTGTAGATGGCGAAACCGCCGATCCAGGTCTGGATTCCGAACCACCCGCAGGCCACCAGCCCCCGGAGGATGGAAGGGATCTGGGCCCCCCGGGTGCCGAAAGAAGAACGGATTAGAACCGGAAACGGGATCCCGTATTTGGTGCCGGGGATGGCGTTCAGGCAGAGCGGGATCAGAACGATGGCGTTTCCGAGCAGTATGGCCCAGATAGCCTGAACCCAGTTCAGCCCCGTCTTCATCAGGCTGGCCGCCAGCATGTAGGTGGGGATGCAGACGCTGATCCCCACCCACAGGGAGGCGATGTTCCAGGTGTTCCAGGTCCGATCCCGGACCGGGACCGGAAGGTTGTCCTCGTTGGCCAGGGGGGACGACGAGACATCGACGGTCAGTTCGTACATCCCGTGAATCACCCGCTCGGTGCCGCTTTCTTGAAGACCGGATTTCGTTTCCGGCGATGGGGAATGGCCGTTTTGTTCGGTCATATCTGCTCCCTCCATATTTAAAAGAGAAGAAGGTCAGGATCATTGCATACTCCAGATGTAAAGTCAACAAAGCGCCCCCATTACGACTTGTTTCCCCCCTGGAAAAATTGCATTCGCATTGACAAGCAGGGAAATAACTTATATCTTATTTTTCCTCCGGAAAAACAAGAATGCATGCCTCAAGCTCAAGCTGATAAAAGAGTCATCTCCCAGAACGTAAATATCGGTTAATATTCATACGGCTTTCTTATGGTGTTGCCTCGATGATAATATTATAATCAGCCAACAGACCCCGATTGAATCAATCGGGGTCCATTATAAATTTGCGAGCGAAGCGAGCTAATTTATAAGGAGGTGCATGATGGTAGATATTGCCCAGGCAAATGAACAGGCTCTGAAAAAGCTGCTGGAGGCGCGCCCCTTCTGGGTCGACATCCAGCCGGCGAGCGAGTGCGTGCCCGGGATGAAGAAGAACCTCATCCTCCACGCCGGCCCTCCCGTCACCTGGGACCGGATGTGCGGCCCGCAGCGAGGCGCAACGATCGGCGCCCTGATCTACGAGGGGATGGCGAAGACCCCCGAGGAAGCGGAAGAACTGGCCGCCTCCGGCGAGATCGAGTTCGATCCCTGCCACCACCACGACACGGTCGGCCCGATGGCCGGGATCGTCTGCCCCTCAATGCCGATGATCGTAACCGAGGACGAGGTCACCGGCAATCGGGCATATCAAAGCCTGAATGAAGGCATCGGCAAGGTCCTCCGCATGGGTGCCTACGATGACGACGTCATCAAACGGCTGAAATGGATGGAAAGAGTGCTGGGGCCGGTCCTCCGGAAAGCGATCCGCCAGGCCGGAAAAATCGACCTCAAGAACATCATGGCCCAGGCGATCCAGATGGGCGACGAACTCCACAACCGGACCCGGGCCGCCTCCTACATCCTCTTCACCAAGATGGCCCCCTACATCCTGGAGACTCTGGACCAGAAGGACCTGCACGACACCATCGAGGCGCTCAAGTTCCAGGAAGCGAATATCCACAATTTCCTGGGCTTTGCCATGACCAGCGCCAAGGTCAGCCTGATGGCGGCGGAGAATATCGAGGGCAGCACCATGGTCACGGTGATGGCCCGCAACGGCACCGACTGGGGTATCCAGGTCAGCGGACTCGGCAAGCAATGGTTTACCTGCGAATCGCCGGTGCCGGAGGTGCTGCTCTTTCCCGGATTCACCAAAAAAGATGTCGGCCGGGATATCGGAGACAGTGCCATCATGGAAACCTACGGGATCGGAGGATGCGCCATCGCCGCGGCACCGGCCATCGTACTCTTTGTCGGCGGCACCTACGATCTGGCGGTCTCGAAGACCATGGACATGTACGAGATCACTCTCGGCGAGAACAACGTTTTCCAGATCCCTTCCCTCAACTTCCGGGGGACCCCGACCGGGATCGACATCGTCAAGGTGGTGAAGAAAAACCTGCCGCCGTTCATCGACACCGGCGTCGCCCACAAGGACGCGGGGATCGGCCAGGTCGGCGCGGGACTGTGCGACGCCCCGATGGATGTCTTCAAAAAGGCCGTTGTGGCGTTCTCCCAAAAATATGCTAAATAAATGTAACCACCAAGACACTACAGACTGATAACCACCAAGACACTAAGACACCAAGAGAGAAGAAGGATAAAATAACCTGTTTCGGAGAGGGGAGGAGATCAGATTATCCGAGAATCAGTTAGAAGGTTATCAGGATAACAGGCAACCAGGACCCTGGTGCAGGCCCCCTGATCTCCCGGTTTCCTGATTCTCTGCTCACTGATATCCTGATTTCCTGATACGCATTTCTTCTTCGTGTCTTAGTGGTTATTCGAACGTGTCTTGGTGGTAACAAAAGGAGGAAAATGATGAGCAAGGGTATGATTGAGTTTTTGAGCAAAGCGAAGTGGTACGACCTGACCCAGGCGCTGAGCATCTTCACGCCGCCCTGGCCGGGCGAGATGCCGCTCCAGATCCAGTTCTTTAAAAGGCTGACCGGCTCGTTCATCGGCGGCGCCGGCGCCAACGGCCAGCTGATCGAGTGGTCCAACAACACCGGGACCCACCTGGTCGGCCCCACCGCCTTCCATTCCGGAATGCGCTCGATCGCCGACATCCCGCTGGAGGACATCTGCGGCGAAGGGGTGGTGGCCGATATCTCCGACGAGGTCTCCGACTACAGCCTCTACACCCCGGAGATGATCGAGAAGCGGGTCAAGGTCAAGGAAGGGGACATCCTGATCATCAATACCGGCTACCACAAGTTCGGCTACGATCAGCCGGACGTCAAGAACCCGAAGGCCCAGGGCGGGATCGAAAATAAGGAGTTCGGCTACCTGGTCCGCCACCCGGGGCCGGGGCCGGGGTTCTTCGAGTGGGCCCTGAAAAAAAAGATCAGGGTAATCGGCGTTGATTGCGGCTGCGCCGAGCACCCAATGAACACCAACATCCGCTACATGCACGAGCGCGAGTTCGCCAAGGCGGAAGCGAAACTGAAAAAAAACCACGGCAAAACCTGGGATGAAGTCTTCCCACCCGATAAGTACTACAAGCTGACCCACCAGACCATGCCCAAGGCGGGGCTCCTGCTGGCGGAGTCGCTGGGCGGCCAGATCGGCAAGCTGAGCAACCAGCGGGCCTGGATCATGATCCACCCGATCCCCTTCTGCGAGGTCGAGTCGGCCTGGGCCCGGGTGGTGGCCCTGCAACCGCCCAAGGGGATGAGCGCGCAAGCCTTCTTCGCCCGGATGAAGAGGGAGAAGATGTACGACATGTCGATCCCCTTCTCCGTCCAGACGCCCCAGTGGGCGAACTATGTCCCCCTGATCGTCCACTACACCAAGCGGGTCGGCGGCCAGTACTTCGGCCTGGGGCGCAATAACGCCCACTGCAAGGCCAGCTTCCACCTGAGCTGCCACATGGACGGCGAGAAGCATTTTTCCATGGGCGGCCGCACGATCGGCCAGACGCCGATGGACTTCTGGGTCGGCCCCGGGGCGATCGCCGACATCTCCGGCATGGTCAGCGACACCAGCGTCTACACGCCGGCGATGGTCGAGGAGGTCGTCGATGTGAAGAAAGGCGACATCCTGATCATCAAGACCGGCTACTACAAGTACGGCTGGTGCAGCCCGGATTCCGACGAGTTCCGCTACATGATCCGGCACCCGGGGCCGGCGCCGGACTTCGCCGACTGGTGCATCAAGAAGCAGATCAAGTGGCTGGGCATTGACTGCGTGGCGATGGAACACCCGATGAACACCATCCAGCGGAACTGGCACCCCAAGACCTTCGCCGAGGCCGACCGGAAACTGCAGGAAAAATTCGGGAAGTCCTGGGACGAGATGTACCCGCTGGACAAGTTTTACCAGGATATGCACCTGAACCTCTTTCCCAAGGGGATCATCCACGCCGAGAACCTGGGCAAGGACCTGGGGGAGATAAAGAGCGGCCGCTACTTCATCGGCTGCTTCATCCAGAAGGGGATGGAGCTCGCCTCCTGCTGGGCCCGCTTCGTCGCCTGGAAGGAGTAACCAGTTATCGGTGATCAGTAATCGGTGGCAGGGAAAAGGGCGCGCCGGGTTTTTCCCGGGGCGCCCTTTTTACTTCTCTCCGACGCTGGGATATCATCCCCGGGCGGAGAAAAATCTAAAGCAAAAAAACAGCCCGAGAGAAACAGTTGTTGCATGGATTAATTCCATGTGGTAGAAAGAAATTTCCCGATATATGAAGGCATTAATCTTTTAAGGCATTATTCAAAACCACCACAAACCAAAGACAATGAATATTCGCTTTCATCCCCACGCTATTGAGCGCATGAAAGAACGCGGAGCGGACGAGAAAGAAGTGATCGGGACTATTCAATCGGGTGAAAAATTTCCGGCGAAATTCGGAAGAACCGGTTTCCGGCGTAATTTCTCTTTCAATAAGAGCTGGATAGGAAGAGCATATAAAACAAAACAAATTGAAGCTTTGGCGATAAAAAAAGAGGCCGATTGGTTGGTTATCACTGTGATCACCAAATATTTTTGATGATCCGACAAGGAGACTGTCATGAGATTTACATATGATCCGCGCTACAACATAGCCTATCTCCGATTTCAGGAAAAAATGGCCGGTGTAGAGACGGTGAAGTTAAGCGATGAGCTGTTAGTAGACATGGACCCGGATGGAAGGATATATGGTATTGAACTACTCAATGCAAACGAGCAGTTAACGCGTGGTGATGAAAATCAACTTCTGGTAATTAACGAAGCCACGGGAGAGGAAACGGGATTGCCGATCGCGATCGGCGGTTGAATTTTAATTTTTACGAAGCAAAAATATCAGGAGGCAGATATGGCCATAGCGCTGGAGTTCGACTATTTCAAGCCCGGGACCCTGGAGGAAGCCGTCGAGCTGAAGGCCAGGTATGGCGGGAAGGCGCGCTTCCTGGCCGGCGGCACCGACCTGGTCAACGACCTGAGCGACGAGGCGATCGAACCGGAGGCAGTGATCGACCTCAAGGGGATCGAAGAACTGGGACGCCTGGAATTAAAAGGCGACACGCTCTTTATCGGCGCCCTGGTCACCTTCAGCGATCTGATCGATTCGGACCTGATTAAAAAGCGGTTTCCCCTGCTCTGGGAGGCGGCCGGGGAAGTGGCCTCGGTAGTGATTCGCAACCGCGCCACGGTCGCCGGCAACATCTGTTCCTGCGTCCCCTGCATGGACAGCGCCCCCGCCCTGGTGGCTTACGGGGCCTCGGTGTTGATCCGGGGACCCAAGGGCGAAAAAACCATCCCGGTGACGGAGTTCTTTCTCGGCCCGCGGAAAACAGCCCTGAAAGACAATGAAGTCCTGGTTGGTATTCTCCTGCCGGTTCCCGAAAAGCACGGCGCCAGCTACCTGAAGCAGAAAAGATACCGGGGCGAGGACCTGGCCCAGTCGGATGTGGGGATATTGGCCCTGGAAGGCAACGACTACCGGATCGTCTTCGGCTCGGTCGGGCCGGTTCCCATCCGGGCCGAAAAGATCGAGAAAGTTCTGCGGGGCAAAAAGCTTACCGACGAATTGATAGCCGAAGCCAAGAAACTGGTCAAAGACGAAATCGCGCCCATTGCCGATATCCGTTCAAGCAAGGAATACCGGCTGATCATGGCCGAGGTCATGCTGGAGAGAGCACTGAAAGCCGCCGTGGCGCGGCTAAACGGCAAAGGCCCGGCCTACGGAACCAGTTTAATTTAAACCAGGATTAATTTACGGTATTTTAATAGAAATTAGCCACCAAGTCACAAAGTCACCAAGAAAAAAAGTGAAGTGTTAAATCCCTAACTTATTTTGTTTTTCTTAGTGTCTTGGTGTCTTGGTGGCAAAAATAGCTAGCGGAGCGAGTTAAGTTCTGAAATTTCAGGAGGCACGATGAAAAAAACCATTACTGTAACGCTGAACGGCGAAACCCGCACCGTCGACGTTGAGCCGAACGATATCCTGCTCAACGTGCTGCGGGATAAACTGGGCGTGAAGAGCCCCAAGTACGGCTGCGGGCGCGGGGACTGCGGGACCTGCACGGTACTTCTGAACGGCGATCCGGTCAGAAGCTGCATCATGCTGGCCATCGAGGTTGACGGCCGGGAGATCACGACCGTGGAAGGGATCATGGACGACGGGCTCACCCCTCTTCAGGAAGCCTTTCTCGAAAATAATTCGTTCCAGTGCGGTTACTGCGCCCCCGGGATGACCCTGGCCGCGACCGCCCTGTTGAAAAAGAACCCTCATCCCACCCGGGAAGAAGTACAGGAAGCGATCTCGGGCAATCTCTGCCGCTGCACCGGTTATACCGCCATCATCGACGCCATCCTGGAAGTCGCTAAAAAATAGCTCATTTCACTCGATATTTTGCCACCAAGGCACCAAGACACCAAGGGGAGGATAAAGGAGCGCTTCGCGCTAATTGACAATAGCTATATCCTAAAGATTTTACCAAAGGTTATCTGAGTCAACCCCGTTGTCATTGCGGGCGAAGCAATCTCATCATTCTTATCTGTCATTACGAGGAGCGCAGCGACGAAGCAATCTCAATTATTCGAGCAACAAAATATCCTGATTACCATTGGAGATTACGCTGCCCCCACGGGGCTAACGATGCCTACATATATTATTTACTTGGTGCCTTAGTGCCTTGGTGGCTAACAAATAACTAAAATTTAGATACCGGTAGGGAGAATAATATGGAAACAACAAAAGTAGTTGGCCATTCCTGCCCCCGGATTGACGGAAAAGAGAAGATAACCGGCACGGCCCAGTACGTTGACGATATCGAGTTCGGCCCCAATCTTCTCTATGCCGAGATTATCGAGAGCCCGCATCCCTCGGCCTTGATCAAGAGAATCGATACCTCGAAAGCCGAGAAGGTGCCCGGGGTAAAAGCCGTGATCACGGGCAAAGACTTCCCCTATAAGTTCGGACTCTACATGCAGGACCGCTATATCCTGGCCCAGGACCGGGTCCGGTTCGTCGGGGAGCAGGTGGCGGCGGTCATCGCCCGCGATCCCAAGATCGCCAAGCGGGCAGCCAAACTGGTCAAGGTCGATTACGAACCGACCCCGCCCAACCTGGACCAGATGAAGGCCTTCAAGAAAGACGCCGTACTGATCCATCCCGACCTCGGCGACTATGAACACGTTCCCTGGTTTTTTCCCAAGGGGGGGACCAATATCGCCCATCACCGGAAGATCCGCCGGGGCGATCTGAAGAAGGCGTTCAAGGAATCGGATATCGTCCTCGAAGACACCTATCATATCCCCCGCTACGCTCATTGCTGCATGGAACCGCACATCGCGGTGGGACTCTGTGACTACTCGGGAAGACTGACGGTCTGGTCGTCCTCCCAGTCCCCCTATACCCAGCGCCACCTCTTCGCCGGAGCCTTGGCCCCTCTTGGTTTTACCGATAAAGACATCCGGGTCATTACCCCCTTCATCGGCGGCGGTTTCGGCGGGAAGGCCGGAGTCACCATGGAGATCATGGCGGCCGCGTTCGCGACCAAGACCAAAGGGATGCCGGTGCGGGTGGCCTGGAGAAGAGACCAGGAGTTCTATAATACCTACATGCGCCAGGCGGTGGAGACCAAACTGAAGATCGGCGTCAGCAAAGACGGTAAACTCACCGCCTTTGAGATGACCAACTACTGGGACGCCGGGCCCTACGTCGAGTACGGCGCGAACGTCGTCAACTCCTCCGCCCTCTCCGCCACCGGCCCCTACTATATCCCCAATCTGAAGATCGACTCCTACTGCATCTACACCAACCTTCCCGCGGCCGGCCCGTACCGGGGCTTCGGCTATTCGGAGATGCTCTTCAGCGTGGAGTCGCACATGGATCGCCTCGCCGCCAAACTGGGGATGAGCCCGCTCGAGTTTCGCCAGAAGAACGTTCTCAAGCGGGGGATGCCCCTCACCTACGGCGCGGGGATGACCGAGAACAATCTCTCGGAATGTCTGAAACGGGTGGCGGAAGCGATCGATTTCGGCAAAAAAGAGGTTTCGAAAGATCCCAACAAGGCGATCGGAAAAGGGATCGCCTCGGCCTGGAAGGGGCCGGCCATGCCCCCCAACGCCTCCTCCTCCGCATTCATCAAGTTCAACGAGGACGGCAGCCTGAACATCCTGGTCTCCGGGATCGACATGGGCCAGGGGCTTCTGACCGTGATGGCCCAGATCGCCTCCGAGGTCCTCACCGTTCCCATGGATAAGATCCGGACCGAATGCCCGGACACCGACCGCAATCCCTACGAGTGGCAGACCGTGGCCAGCCACGTGACCTGGTCCTGCGGGAACGCGGTCAAACGGGCCGCGCTCGACGCCCGGGACCAGATCTTCAAGACGATCGGACGGGCCTATAAATACAATCCGGAGTCCCTCTACCTGGAAGACGAACAGGTCAAGTGCCAGACCGACCCGGACTTCGCGGTCGCTCTCAAGGATTTCGTCATCGACGGGATCATGCAGAAGGACGGGACCTTCCTGGGTGGGCCGATAACCGGGCAGGGAATGTTCATGCCCGAGTTCATGTCCACCGTCTGCGACCCCGAGACCAGCCAGGGCGGCCATCCCAATCCGCACTACACGGTGGGGGCCGGCGGCATCGTGATCGAGATCGACAAGGAGACCGGAAAGGTCAAGGTCCTGAAAGCGGCCGAGGGATTTGACTGCGGAAGGGTCCTCAACCCGTCCCTGGTCGAAGGCCAGATCATCGGCGGTTTCATGCAGGGGCTGGCCACGGCCCTCTATGAGGACATGCGGTTCGGCGAGGACGGGGCGATCCTCAACCCCAACTTCACCGACTACAAGATCCCGACCGCGCTCGATATCCCCGACGAGATCATCCCGATCATGGGGATCGAATCACTCCAGCACGACGGCCCCTACGGCGCCCGGGGAATCGGCGAGCATACCATGATCCCGGTCGCCCCGATGGTGGCCAACGCCGTCGCCGACGCCCTCGGGATCCGGATCAAGCGCCTCCCCATCACCGCCGAAAAGATCGCCCTGGCGATCAAGGAAGGAAAGACCGAAGTGGACTAAATAACCACCCCCGTACAGCTTCGCTACGGGGCGGGGCAAGACATCTGCCCGCCACCGCAAGCAAGGCGTTGCGGGCGGGCGAAGACACAAAGAAATCCCCGGGGGATTCCCTCCCCCGGGGATTTTTTATTTATATTAAGCGAAGCGGAAAAGGGAGTGACGAAGCAATATTAATTAATTGACATTATAAATTGTTACAGTGCGAATAGAAACGATGTTTTATTTTGCCTTGATGGAAGTGAGTTGTTATACTGTAGGGTAATTCAAGGAAATATGGATCAGGCTAAAAACCCGACTGCTGCCAGAAACTTGAATAATTTACTGTATCATAATCATCCGCTTGAGGCCGGGAACGCGGCAGTATTATGAGGCGAGTTTTTCAGGAAAGGATCAGGGTCAAACCTTGACGGGCTGTTGCCCAAATCATCTCAACACTACCTCACCCCTGTCTCAACACTGTTTTAGCTCGCGGAATATAGTCTATTAGTATATACTATATTTTGAGCTTTTAAAGGAGGGCTAAGACAATGATGGGCATAGACCAACCTCAGGAAGAACTGTTCGATTATCATGTAAATCTTACTAAACGCGTGCGCCCTGATCATCCTCTTCGACGGATAGATAAGATAAT
>JAZDIV010000128.1:0-15184 GCA_043804695.1 PVC group bacterium
CTAATTGCTTCATTTCTAAATCGATTTTGCGGTTTCCAGAGAATTTATAGTTTTTTATGAAGTTGCATTCTGGAATAAACTGATTCTTCGTTTATTAGTGTTGAATATGGCTTTTGAGCAACAGCCCGTTTCCTCTTGACACTGCGTCCCCTGCTGCCCCCGTAAGGTGGCGCTTCGCGCTGGATATGTGTTTACAAAAATAATTTCCGTTCTTGTCGGAACACTTCACCCCCTGGTTTCTGTCAATTTGCCTCTACCCCAGTCCCCACACTTGACAGAAACCTCCCCCCCTTTGTGTAGCCCCGCCGGTCGAAGAAGCTCGGCCTCCATAAACAGATAGCGGCCGGGCCTCTTCGACCGGCTACGCCCTTCCTATAAATGCAAACGTTTTTCAGTAAACCAACGTCTCCCTGAGCAAGAAGCGCGCCGGCATAGCTGTCACACTTCTTGCGGAACCGGCCAACGCCACTAACCGGGCGCCTCTACCCCACCCCCTACAACCCGGACTGAAACCGCTCACCGACAGTAGGCAACGCCCCTTCGCCTCTCAACCCCGCACCTTCCTCGCGCGGGCACCGGCCGGTCATGCTTCTTGCTGATGGCCTTGCTCCTCCGGGGCATCCCTTAAGCGATTGAAACCGCGATGCGGTTTCAATCGCCTTTGGGCACGGCCGCAAGAAGCCCGCCAGGCCTCGTTTTATCCGGTGATCAATGCTCTTTCCCCGAGGCAGCGTTCAACCCCCTTTAATCTTTGGTCGCCAAAGTTTCCTGGTTGCGTTTGATCCGTACTCTCCTTATAGAAAGTCCGGGGATTTCGCAGCCTGCCCCCACCAAAACGCGGAAAAGCCTGTTAACAAGCTCTTAGCCCCGCGGAGCGGGGCTAAGCAGGTTGTTAAACAGGACTTTCCCGCCCCCCTACCTGCCCCTACCTTTGTTCCCTCCCATCCGGTCGGGAGGCCCCCGCAGTCAGGCCCAAACGCCGGGCCTTTCTCCTGCGGGGGCTTGGTACCGCCCTTCGGTCGGTTCTTTTTTCTTATTTCTCCGGACCATCGCCCCCCAAAAAAAAGAGAACCCCCGGAATGGCAATCCACTCCGGGGTCAAAAAAAATAAACGTGGGAATCAACGCAGAAGATCACGCAGATCTTCTTTGCTGATCCGGGCGACAGAAAGTATCGAAGCAAGTGTTTTAGGAGCAATCTCCTTGTGGTCGGGAATTGTTACCTTCAATGTTTCGGTGGGAAGAGACTTTTCGAGTCGAATATGGCTTCCCCGTTGCTGGATAACTACAAAGCCGACACGCCGGAGCGCCTTGACCAGATCCTTTCCGGAGACAAGTGGAAGTTTGCTCATACGGCCAGTTCAATCACCTGGGCGTGAGCATCCGTGGGGAGTTGTTCTTCAACCGGCTCCAGATACAAAAGGATAGCTTCCTTGATGTTCTTCAGCGTATCTTCTACGCCTTTTCCCTGGGATATGCAGCCGGGGAGGCTGGGGACCGAAGCAGTATACCATCCTCTTTTTCCCGATGGTTCGATGACAACCTTAAACTTCATGATCATTTTCTCCGTTGAAGGCTATCTCCTTAATTACATTACATAAATATATCATGATTTTAAGAATGGTACCATAAATCACATGTCGTGACAACCAGTTCATGAGCCGGACTTTCCCCGTTTTTAGCCTGGATTATTCATGAAAATTGAAAATTTTCATGAATAATCCAGGCTACTGATTGTCGTTCAATGTATTATGGATAGCAATCTTGTTTATGCGGCGGCAGCACTCTGCTTTTTCTTCTCCGAAAAGACAACGTGTTGTTCTTCCTGTTAACGCTGCCGGAAGAAGTAAACCTTTGGCTGTAATTCATTGCCGGAGAATTTGATAAAATCAACATATTACCGTGTTGCCGTTCTTTTAACTTTTGTCATTGTTCAAAACTAACCCGATTTATGGATAAATCGGTTTAATCTTTAGATCAAAAGCGGGAGAATGTCCTCGAAACGATCGATGATGTAGGTGGGGTGATAGGGGGTTTCCCCTTCCTGGGAGACGTTCCTCTTCTGGATCGACGACGCCGAGTAATAGCTTAACCGGGCCCGGGCCTTCGGGGAGATGACGGTTCCGTACCGGGCCCAGACATCGGCGATCCCCATCTCCTGGGCGATCCGGATATCTTTTTTACAGTTGTCCCCCACCAGCACCACCTGGTCGGGTGTAATCCCTTCCTTCTCCAGGAGGAGCCGGAGCCCCGCCGTACTGGGTTTTTCATACTCCAGGGGCATCTGGACCACCTTCCCCACCCGGGAACGGTAGTACCCGGCCCTAATCCGGTTGATAATCAGCCTGTCCAGCAGGGGTTCTTCCGGGAGGGGGTAGGACTGGAGGGCGTAGAGGGCCCAGATATACTGTGTTATAAATAGTGTTGTCGGCGTCAGTGATCAGCGTGGTGATCCCGGGCAGTTTTTTCATGGGTTTCCCTTCTTGAGTTCTGATGTAAAATTCGATACTGTATCCTATTCTGAGATTAAGTCATTTTTCCTGTTGAACTTTAAATGGGCGAATGGCGCCTGCCTGCCGGCAGGCAGGGAATTGGCATACCCCGTTATCAGTTGAACTTTATATGGGCGAATGGCGCCTGCCTGCCCTGCCTACCGGCAGGCAGGCGGCAGGCAGGGAATTGACATACCCCGTTATCTGTTGAACTTTATATGGGCGAATGGCGCCTGCCTGCCGGCAGGCAGGGAATTGGCATACCCCGTTATCAGTTGAACTTTATATGGGCGAATGGCGGAATTGGCATACGCGCTGGATTTAGGATCCAGTCCCGAAAGGGATGGGAGTTCGAGTCTCCCTTCGCCCATTTAAATTTTTCTTCGAAAAATTTAAATGATTGCAGTGGAACGGAATTTATTCTTTATGTAATGATCATAACAGAGGAAACGGCATTTTCGGCGAAACTATTGTTCCATTGCTCAATCGAAATTGATATAGTTATACTGATAATGTGAAATAGAGTTCACATCTATTATTTTTTCCCCCGCCGGAGGCGGGGGAAAAATAATAGGCGGGAGTAGCTCAGCGGTAGAGCCCCACGTTGCCAACGTGGTTGTCGCGGGTTCAAATCCCGTCTCCCGCTCTCGATCCCGGTTGGTATGGAATCATCCCGCCGGCGGACAAAGGGGAGGGGGCCCTCCCCGCCGGGCGGCTTGCCGGCAGGGTCCCCCGGCAACTATTTTTCTGTTGTGGAGAGGTTGATGACGACAAAGGTCACCGTGCAGGAACTCCATCCCTGCCGGAGGGAACTGACGATCGAGGTCCCTCCCGAGGTCATGGAGAAAGAAATAGCATCCGTCTATGCCGGGCTGGGCGCCGCCCGCTCGGTCCCCGGCTTTCGCCCCGGAAAGGCTCCCCGGAAGGTTCTGGAGAAATATTTCCGCGAGGAAGCCCGCTCGCAAACGGTCAGCAACCGGGTCCGGGAGGGGTATCTGGAGGCGATCCGGGAGCAGGAGATGCGCGTTGTCGGGGATCCGGACTTCAGCGATATTGACTGGTCCGCCGGCGGGCGCCTCCGCTTCAAGGCCGCCGTGGACATCAGCCCCCCGCTGGAGCTCAAGAATTACCGGGGCATCCGGATCAGCGCCGGCAGCGGCCGGGTCGAAGATCACGAAATAGATCGAATCCTGGAAGGACTGCGGGAGCGATCCGCCGTGTTCGAAACTCTGGCCGCTCGGCCGCTCGGGGAAGGCGACTGGGCCCTGGTCGATTACCGTCCTTCCGGCCGCCCTGATGATGACTGGACTGAAGGGATCCTGGTCGAAGTCGCCGCCGCCGCCGGGATCGGGCCTCAGCTGGCGGGGATGAAGCCCGGGGAGGTCAGAGTGATCAAGATAACACCTTCGGACCGGCAAAAGCCCGCGGCCGGCGAGCTCGAGCTGGAGATCCGTCTCCGCGAGATAAAGAAGAAGATTTTGCCGGCAGCCACCGATGAATGGGCCCATACCTGGGGTCAATTCAAGGGGATGGAAGAGATGCGGGAACAGATCAGGGAAGATGTCAGGAAGAGGAAGGAGATCGAGCAGCGGAGGTCGGCGGAAGAGCAGGTCGTCGAGTATCTCCTCAAGAAGCATGACTTCCCCCTTCCTCCCTCCACGCTGGATTCCCTGGCCGGGGATTATCGGAAAGAAGCGGAAGAACAGGCGGAGCGGTATCGCTCATCCGGGGGGGAGAAAGTCCCGCCGGATGAGCTCGACCGGCTCGCCCGCCGGAGAGCGGAAGCGGATCTGCGCCTCCTCTTCATCCTGGGGGAGATCGTCCGGACGGAAAAAATCGAAGTCGACCCCCGCCTGCTGGCGGAGGAAGTCGCCCGGCTGGCCCGGCGAAAAGAAATTTCCCCGGCCCAATGCCGGCGGGAGCTGGAAGAGAGCGGGCGGCTCGGGGCCGTCCGGGACAGTGTGCTCCGGCGATTGACGATGGACTTCATCATCAAAGAGGCCAAGGTCAAGGAAGTAAAATAAGCAGCAGGACGTGTAACCAGAAGGAGATAGCCAGTGGACGAAACGCACTCACAGCTTATTCCGATGGTTGTCGAGCAGACCGGGCGGATGGAACGGGCGTATGATATCTATTCGCGCCTTTTGAAAGACCGGATCATTTTTCTGGGAACCCCCGTTGATGATTCGCTCGCCAACCTGATTGTCGCCCAGCTGCTTTACCTCCAGATGGAAGACCCCGAAAAGGATATCAACCTCTACATCAATACTCCGGGGGGCGAGGTCACGGCGGGGCTGGCGATCTACGACACCATGCAGTTCGTGAAATGCGATGTCACCACCTATTGCGTCGGCCAGGCCAGCAGCATGGGAGCTTTGCTCCTGGCGGCGGGGACCAAGAAGAAAAGATACTCCCTCCCGCACGCCCGGATCATGATCCATCAGCCCTGGGGAGGGACCCAGGGCGCCGCGGTCGATATCAGCATCCAGGCGAAGGAAATCCTCCGCCTGCGGCAAAAATTAAATGAGCTTCTTGCCCTCCATACCGGCCAGCCCTTTGAGAGGATCGAGAAAGACGCCGACCGGGACTTCTTCATGACCGCCGAAGAGGCGATGGCTTACGGGGTGGTGGATGCGGTGATCAGCAAGCAAAAGGAAAAATAATCCGATGAGTCCTCGCAACCAGGGAGGAGGCGGTCTCCCGCACTGCTCTTTCTGCGGTTTGCCCGCCTCCGAGTCCGGCCGCCTGATTACCGGACAGGAAGGTTTGATCTGCGAAAAGTGTGTCCGGCTCTGTTCCGAAATGCTGGAGGGGAAGACGCCGAAAAAGCGGAAACCGCCGTCCCTTCCGGCCCGAACCCCCCCTCCCCACAAGATCAAAGAGTATCTGGACCAGTACGTGATCGGCCAGGACCGGGCAAAAAAAACGCTGGCCGTCGCGGTCCACAATCATTACAAGCGGATCCGGGAGGCCCGGAAGCCGAGCGGGGTGGAGCTGGAGAAGAGCAACATTTTGATGACCGGTCCCACCGGCAGCGGGAAGACGCTCCTGGCCCGCACTCTGGCCAGATGCCTGCACGTCCCCTTCGCGATCTCCGACGCCACCACCGTCACGGAAGCGGGGTATGTGGGCGAGGATGTGGAAACGATCATTCTGCGCCTTCTCCAGGCGGCGGATTACGACGTGGAGAGAACCCAGACCGGCATCATTTATATCGATGAGATTGATAAGATCGCCCGCCGGACGGAGAACGTTTCGATTACCCGGGATGTCTCCGGAGAAGGAGTGCAGCAGGCGCTGCTGAAGATACTTGAAGGAACGGTCTGCAATGTCCCCCCCAAGGGCGGGAGAAAGCATCCCCACCAGGAGTTTATCCAGGTTGACACCGCGAATATTCTCTTCATCTGCGGCGGCGCCTTCATCGGTCTGGATGACACGATCCGGCGGCGTCTGGGCAAAAGGGTGATCGGATTTGACGCCTCCGTCGCCGGGGCCGGGGAGATGAAGCGGGGCGACCTGCTTTCCCTGGTCGAGCCGGAGGACCTCATCAAGTACGGGATGATTCCGGAGTTTGTCGGACGTCTGCCGGTTCAGACCGCGTTGTATGATCTGGGGAAAGATGATCTGGTCAAAATACTGACCGAGCCGAAGAACGCGCTCCTCAAGCAGTACGCCCGGCTGCTGGAACTGGAGGATGTGGAGCTGAAGTACACCGCCGACGCGCTGGCGTTCCTGGCTGATCAGGCGATCCGCAAGGGGACCGGCGCCCGCGCTCTCCGGAGCCTGCTGGAGCGGGTCATGCTTGACGTCATGTATGAGATCCCTTCCCGGAAGGATCTTCATCAGTTTGAGCTGACCGAAGCGCTCCTGAAGAAACGGTGTCGGCAGATTTCCTCTTCCGACGCTTCCGCCCGGGCAGCGTAAGAGCAGCTCCGGATCCGTGAGATGAATGCCCCGATCAGAGAGTACCCCCGGCATGTGGCGATCATCATGGACGGGAACGGCCGCTGGGCGCAAAAACGCGGGCTCTCCCGGCTGGAAGGCCATCGCGCCGGCGCGGAGGCGGTGCGAAAGATCACCACCGCCGCGGCGGAAATGGGCCTCGGGTACCTGACCCTCTACGCCTTCTCGGTCGAGAACTGGCGCCGGCCCAAACGCGAGATCCAGGGCCTGATGCGTTACCTGAAAGAGTACCTCCGGAGCGAGCTCCCCGTCATGCAGGAGAACAACATCCGTCTGCGAGCCATCGGGCGCATTGCTGAATTCCCGGCCGGCGTTCGGGAAGTGCTGTCCCGGACGATCGCCGCCACCGCGAAAAATACCGGCCTGACTCTGACCCTGGCCCTCAACTACCGCGGCCGGGCGGAAATAATCGACGGGGTCAAAAAAAATCGTCCGGGAAGCGCTGGCGGGGGAGATATCCGCGGACATGATCGACGAAGCGTTTTTCTCCCGGCATCTCTATGCCGGCGACATCCCGGACCCCGATCTGCTGATCCGCACCAGCGGTGAAATGAGGGTGAGCAACTTCCTGCTCTGGGAGATCTCTTATACCGAGCTCTGGGTGACACCGGTCTGCTGGCCCGATTTCGGACGGGAAAACCTGGAGGCGGCGATCGCGGACTACCGGCAGAGGGAGCGCCGCTTCGGCGGTCTTATTTTTCCTTCGGAAAAATAAGAATGTGCAAGCATTGAAAGTGAATTTCATTACACTTTACACATTACACCTTACACATAAATTTGCGAGCGTAGCGAGCTAATTTAAAATGTCGAAAACACGGGTGATAACGGCGATTCCGCTGCTCCTGATTCTGATCGGGGTTATTTATTTCAGCTTTACCGCGCCGATCCTTTTCTTCCTGGCCGGCAATCTTTTCGTCGGCCTCGGGATGCGCGAGTTTGTGCGGATGACCGACGGGATCCGGGCCGTCGGCATCCTGGGGGGACTCTGTCTTTTTTCCTCGGTGTTCCTGGCCTCCGTCGGACACAATGCCCTGCCGCCCCATCTCTCCGTCTTCGTGGGCAGCACCTGGGGAGACGCGGTGCTTTTCGCCATCGTCGCGGTTTTGTTTATCTTTCAGGCTACCCGCCGGGACGGCGGAAATGCCATCAGCAAGATCAGCACCACCCTGACCGGCATCATCTACGTGGCCTGGCTCTTCTCTTTCCTCCCCCGGATCAACTATTATTTTCAATCGGCCCCCGTCGGCGCCGACGATGGCCGGTTTTACGTCTTCTTTCTGTTTCTGGTCGTCAAGGTCAACGACTCGGCGGCCTATTACATCGGATCAAAATGGGGTCAGCACAAGCTCATCCCCCGGATCAGCCCCGGCAAGACCATCGAAGGGACCGTGGGAGGGGTGCTGACAGGCGGTTTGAGCGCGGTGGCCGGAAAGTTTCTTTTTTCCCTTGGCCGCCTGACCTGGCCGGCGGCGCTGACCCTGGGTCTGGTCCTGGGGACGGCGGCGGTGATGGGCGACCTGGCGGAGTCCCTTCTCAAGAGATCCTCCGGGCAGAAGGATTCGGGGCGGACGTTGCCGGGGATGGGGGGGATACTTGATCTGCTGGACAGCCTTTTCTTTACCGCCCCCCTGCTGTATTTATATATGAAGCTAGTTTTAAAACTTTAGGCACTTAAGAACATCGCCCGAGCAAAGCGAGGGCAAAGTTCCATGAAGAAGATCGTCATCTTAGGTTCCACCGGGTCGATCGGCACCGGCACCCTCGATGTGGTTCGCCGGGACCCCGGCGCCTTCCGGGTTCTCGGCCTGGGCGCCGGGGAGAACACCGGGCTGCTCCAGCGCCAGATTGAGGAGTTCGGTCCGGCCCGGGCGGCGGTTGCCGGAGAGCGGCAGGCCCGGAGTCTCCGGGCCCGGCTGGGCGGGAAGGTCGATCTCCTCTGGGGCGATCGCGGCCTGGAGGAACTGGCGGCCGATGAGGAGGCCGATCTGGTGGTGGTTGCCATTCCGGGCACGAAAGCCCTCCTGCCCGCCTTCGGCGCCATCCGGCGGGGAAAAGATATCGCCCTGGCTTCCAAGGAAATCCTGGTGGCGGCGGGCGAGCTGGCCCTGGCCGAGGCCGCGGTCAGCGGAAGCCGGATTCTTCCCGTTGACAGCGAGCACTCGGCGGTCTTTCAGTGCCTCCGGGGAGAGCGGAGAGAGTCGGTCCGGAAGATCATCCTCACCGCCTCCGGGGGACCCTTTCTGAACGCATCCCGGGCCGAACTGGAGAAGGCGACCGCCGCGCAGGCGCTCCGGCACCCGCGCTGGAAGATGGGACGGAAGGTCACGCTGGACTCGGCGACCCTGATGAACAAGGGGCTGGAGGTGCTGGAGGCGCGCTGGCTCTTCGGCCTGCCGCTGGACCGGATCGATATCGTCATCCACCCCCAGAGCATCGTCCATTCCCTGGTCGAGATGTGCGACGGGTCTCTCCTGGCCCAGATGAGCCGGCCGGACATGCGGCTCCCGATCTCGTACGCGCTCTATTATCCGGACCGCTCGCCGCGGGTATTTCAGGCGACGGCGCTCCCGGTTCTGGAGCCGCTGACCTTTTTCGAGCCTGACCGGGAGACCTTCCCCGCCCTCGATCTCGCCGTCCGGGCCGGCGCCGCCGGGGGGACGATGCCGGCGGCGATGAACGCGGCCAATGAAGCGGCGGGGGCGGCGTTTTTGAAAAATGAGATCCCCTTTCTCGGGATCATGGAAGTGGTGGAATCGGTGATGGATGACCATCAGGTCGTTTTCTCGCCCGATCTCCCGGCGATCCTGGCGGCGGACCGGTGGGCGCGGAGGAGGGCGGAAGAGTTGATCAGGGTTTACCGGCGAAGATCGCAGGTGCTATAATTTAATGTGAATTATAAGCATTGAAACAACGTCACCGACTTATTTTTCAGTTACCGGTATTGCCGCAATGGAATCATATCTAGACTTTGTTCAAAACATAAAGTAGCGCCGAAGGCGCTAAGTTCTCAGAAGAGGAATAAAAAATGGATGAGATTGTCGTCTGGCTGATCAGCATAGCTAAGTTCGGGGTGATGCTGGGAATACTGATCTTTGTTCACGAACTGGGCCATTTTCTGGTCGCCCGCCGGTTCGGGGTATATATCAAAAAGTTCTTTCTCGGTTTTGACATCGGGGGGCTGAAGCTTTTCAGTTACAAAGGCAGGGAAACCGAGTACGGGATCGGCATCCTGCCCCTGGGGGGATACGTCAAGATGGCCGGGCAGGAAGACCTGCCGCCGGGGGACGAAGAGGCGCGGGAGAAGCTGGAAAACGAGGACCGGGACATCCCCCCGGAGCGACGGTTCGACCGCCGGCCCCTCCCTCAGAGGGCGGCGATTGTCTTTGCCGGCCCCCTGATGAACCTGATTCTGGGGCTGGTCGTGTTTATCCTGGTCGCGATGATCGGGATCGAGGTCCCCCGGTATCTGAGCGAACCGCTGGTCGGCCTGGTGGAAAAAGGACTCCCGGCGGAGGCTGCCGGGGTTCAGCCGGGAGACCGGATCCTGGCGGTGGGGGGACGAAAGATCGAGGACTGGCCCGCTCTCCGCTGGGAACTCCGGCTGGTTCGGTCCGGCGAGGAAGTGCCGATCACCCTGGAAAGAGAGGGGGAGCGGTTGACGGTCATGGTCCGGCCGGAAATAGTCCGGGGCACCGGCTACCCCCGGATCGGGATCCTGCCCGGAGGTGAGGCGGTGGTCTGGGCGATCCAGAGCGTCTCCCCCGCCGCCGCCGCCGGTTTGCGTGTCGGCGACATCATCGTCTCCGTCGACGGGGTCCCCCTGTACTGCCCGTTCCTGGATGAGATTATCGGCGATCAACCCGCGGGAACGGTCGCGGGGCTGATCCGTCGGCCGGAGACGGGGGAGACGCTTCATCTCGACCTCCCCACCTTTTCGGTGAGCATGATCCCCGGGCTCTATCTTGACCGCGACCGGGTGCTGAACGTCGACTATCAGGCCGAGGGCGAGGTGGGGATGATGAAAAAGGGCGATCGGATTGTGGCCATCGACGGGGAAGCAACGGCCCCGTCGGATGTTGCCGGGACGATCAACGCCGCCCGGGCCGGAGAAACCCTCGTCCTCACCGTCAGCCGCGCCGGCTGGATGTTTTTCAAGCCGTCTTCATCCTTTGCGGTCCGGGCCGCCGTCCGGCCCCTGACCGCGGTGGAGGGGGTGCATCTCAATTACCCCGCCGAGACGGTGCTGGTGCGCTACTCCGGCTTGCGCGCCGTCGCGGTCGGGGCCACCAATGCCCTCGAGAGCGTGGAGAAGATGATAACGGTCTTCACCGGAATGATTGTCGGGCAATTCGGGGCCTCTGAAGTCTCCGGTCCGATCGGGATTTTCACCATTACCAGCCAGCATCATGAACTGGCGGAACTGCTCTCCCTGCTGGCCCTGATCAGCATCAATCTCGGGCTGATCAATCTGTTCCCGCTTCCGGTTCTGGACGGCGGGCATCTGTTATTCTTCCTCTTCGAGGCGATCATCCGGCGGCCCCTCCCGCCCCGGCTTCTCCTGGTCGCCCAGCAGATCGGCCTGGCGATGATCGCGGTTCTTGTCGTCTTGATCACCTACAAGGACATTCTGCGGGTGCTGGGGTATTGAGGAATACGGTAAGCGGTGAGCGCGGAGCGAATCGGTTATCGTTGAAGCGAGGGCTAAGTTACTGCTTCGGAATTTCAAAAACGGTAACGGTAAGGGTAACGATGCCCGTATCGGTGAGGGTAATGGTAACGGCTGCCTCGCTGGGCGCACGTAACCGTAACCGGCAGACGAAACGGGCATCGTCACCGTAACCGTAACCACGTTGCGCCGAAGGCGCTAATTTATATGAAGAGACGTTTGACTCGTCGAATTATGGTCGGAGACGTCCCCATTGGCGGGGGTGCTCCGATAACCGTTCAGTCAATGGCCAAGACCGACACCCGGGACGCGGCGGCGACGGCGCGCCAGATCGACGGGCTGGCCGCCGCCGGATGCGAGATCGTCCGGGTGGCCGTCCCCGACGAAGCCGCCGCCGCCGCCATCCCGGCTGTCTGTGAAAGTTCTCCGATCCCGGTGATCGCCGATATCCACTTCGATCATCGTCTGGCCCTGACCGCGATCGCGGGCGGGGTGGCCGGGCTCCGGATCAATCCGGGGAACATCGGAGCCGCCTGGAAGGTCCGGGATGTGGTCCGGGCCTGCCGGGAGAAGAACCTGCCCATCCGGGTGGGGGCGAACGAGGGTTCCCTGAGCGGGGAGATGGAGGCGAAGTACGGCGGACCCACCCCCCGGGCCCTGGTCGAGAGCGCGTTAAGAGAAGTGGCGGTGATCGAGAAGGAGGGGTACGGGGAGATAAAGATATCGGTAAAAGCGTTTGACGTTTTTACCGCCCGTTCCGCCTACCGGCTGCTCTCCCGGAAGACAGATTACCCGCTCCATGTCGGGATCACCGAGGCCGGGCCTCCGGTTCCGGGGACGGTCCGGTCCGCGATCGGGATTTCCCTGCTCCTCCTGGAGGGGATCGGCGATACGATCCGGGTCTCGCTCAGCGCCGATCCCGTCCGGGAAGTGCGGGTGGGGAGAGAGATCCTGCAGACGCTGGGCTTGCGGAGCTTCGGCCCGGTCATCGTCAGTTGCCCGACCTGTGGCCGGACCCGGATCGATCTCCTCTCCCTGCTCGGGGAGGTCGAGAGCAGGGTCGCCGCATTACCGTTCCTGGACAAACTGTCCGGCTTCAAGATAGCGGTGATGGGGTGTGAGGTCAATGGCCCGGGAGAAGCCCGCCGGGCCGATCTCGGCATCGCGGGAGGAAAAGAAAGCGCCCTCCTTTTCAAGGGCGGGAGCGTTATCGGCCGGTTCCCCGTTTCCGGCGTGGTTGATGCCCTGATAGATGAATTAAAGAAAGGTGCGGCCCAGTAATTTCCGGTCCGACAAAATATTTCTGGCCGGCAGCTGTTTTCATTCCGGCACTGACGATTCGGCTGATCTGCGGGTTAACCGGACCGGAAAAATATTGCGATCCGGACGAAGCCGTCTACCTGGCCATAACCTCCAATGTCCTGGAGGGGAAAGGAGTGATCCTCAATCAGTATCGACAGGCTTCCTTCCCTCCCCTCTATCCCGTTTTTCTGGCCGGGCTGCGGCGGATGGGCATCGGATCGATCAGGGATATCCGGCTGGTGCAGGCGTTTCTGGGCGCCGGATCCTGTCTCTGGCTGATGGGAATCGCGCACCGGGCATTCTCGCGGCATGAGAACAGCCTGGCCATCTCGGTGGTTGCCGCCCTGCTCCTGGCGGTATACCCCCCCGCGATCTGGTATGGCCGGCAGGTGATGACCGAAACAGTTTTCATGTTTCTTCTTCTGTCCGGGATATACTGTCTTTTCCGCAGTATCGAGAGTAAAAGAATGCACCGTTGGCTGGCGGGGGCCGGGATTTTTTTCGGACTGGGGATTCTCTGTCGTCCGACTTTGCTGCCGTTTGCTTTTGTCATCCCCCTCTGGATAGTGATGGTCCGGCCGGACGTTCGATTCCGGCGCGTCATCAGTTATCTTGTGCCCCTGGCACTGATTATGGCGCCCTGGGGAGCGAGGAACTATCGGCTTTTTCACCGGGTCATCCCGGTCACCACCCAGGCCGGCAATATCCTTTATCTGGCCAACAATCCGTTAGCCTCCGGCGGGACCGTCAGCATCAGCTATTATCTCCAGGCGGGGATCTACCATCTGGGGGATGAAGAGGATGAATTGACCTATAATCAGGAATACGGCCGCCGGGCGGTTGATTTTATTACCGCCTCGCCGATGCGATTTCTCCGCCTTTGTTTACGGCGGCTGGCCTGGTTCTATCATCTGGACGGTCATCACCGCCGGCCTGTTTTGCTTGTCCCTTTCTGGGGGGTGATCGTTCTGGCGATCGCCGGTTTCTGGCTGGCTCGCGAGCGCTGGAAAGCGACCTTTCCCCTTCTTCTCCTGGTCATTAATTTTACGGCCATTCACATGGTGTTCCCGCCCGAGGGACGATACCGGTTGCCCGTCATGCCGGCCTTCTTCCTGTTCGCTGCCGTTGCCTTGATTGAGATCTATACCCGTTTGGGCGGTAATCATGAGTGAAGTCAAACGAATTGCCGGCAACACGGCGGCTCTGGTTTTCGGCCGGGGCATCCGTCTCCTGGTCTCCATCGTGCTGGGGATTGTTCTCGCCCGTTATCTCGGACAGATCCATTACGGCAACTGGACCGTCGCCCGGTCCCTTTGCGCTCTGCTGACCATCCTGAGCTCTCTCGGGCTGAGCAAGATCGCCATCCGGGAGTGCGCCGTCAGGGTGGATGAGGCCGGGCGTTACCTGGGGACCGTTCTCGCGCTCACTGCGGCATTTTCCCTCATCAGTGTTCTGGTCGCCGTCCTGCTCGTCTCCGGCCTCGGTTATCATGCCGAGATTGCCTGGCTGGTCTTCATCGCGCTCGGGGTTTACATCCTCTCCTCCCTCGGGGAGGCCTTCGTGATCCAGTTCCGCTCCCGCGAAAAAATGGGGTACGAGGCTTTGAGTAATATTTGCAAGGACCTGCTCCTCATGCTCCTGGTCTTTCTGGCGGTCTACCTTTCCTGGGGCGTGCTGCGGGTCGCCGGCATCTACCTGTTCGCGGCCGCCGCCTACGTTCTCTTCTCCTGGGCCCTGGCGCGGAAAAAATTCCCCTCCCCGCCGCTCTCTCTCGACCTGTCGCTGGCTCCCCGCCTCATTCTCGGCGGCCTCCCTCTGGCCCTGGCCATCTTTTTCAATTCTTACCACGAGGTGACCAGGATCATCATCCAGAAGACGATCGGCTCTGCGGGGGCGGGATATTACAGCGCGGCGGTCCTCCCCTATATGGCCCTGGAGAGCACCGTCATCATCGCCATCATGGGGGCGGTCTTTCCCGTTCTTTCCCGGCGTCATCTGATCGACCGTCCCGGGCTGGCGTCCCTCTACCGGAGGATGAGCAGATACCTTTTCATGCTCTCCCTGCCGGTTGCTCTGTACTGTTTGTTTCTGGGGGACGAGCTGATCCTGATCATGTTCGGCCCCGATTATCTCGACGCCGTGCCGGTCCTGAAAACCATGGGCCCCGTTTTCATCCTGATGTTCCAGAACTACCTCCTCTACAACGCGATGGTGGCCTGCCGGAAGGAATGGTGCTTTGCCTGGATCATGGGTGTCGGCGCGCTTATCAACGCGGCCGCGGCGGTCTTTTTTACAACTGTTCTCTCCCGCGCCGGTGACCCGATAGTGATCGGGAACTCAACCGCCGGGGTCGGGATCCGGCTGATCGGCGTTACGGGAGGGCCGATTGCCCTGATCATCGCCCAGCTCTTTACCGCGGTTGCTCTCAGCCTGGTCCTTTACCGTGAATATCGGCAGCTTCTGATCCTGAAAAAATGGCTCCGGCCTTTCGCCGCGGCGCTCCTAACGGGCGGTTTGATCCGGTGGGAGGGCATGCTGGACCTCCCGGCGGGGGTGGTGCTTGCCTCCAGCGCGGTCTTTTACGGACTGCTGCTTTTCTTCCTCGGGAGTTTCGACCGGACGGATCAGGACATATTTATGTCGATTCTTTTTACTGCGCGAAAAGAATAGGTGTATTGCTTGCCCCGGGTAGGTAATCCGGGTTATTTTTGTTTAAACAACAGCCCCCGGCGCTCGCGGCGGGGAGCCATTAGAATCGTGCG
>JAZDIV010000129.1:0-17697 GCA_043804695.1 PVC group bacterium
TGCGAGGAGCGTAGCGACGAAGCAATCTCAACTATATGCACAGCAAGAGATTGCTTCCCGCCACGCTTTGCTCGCGGCTTCGGCTAACGCTCGCAATGACCGCAATCCTTGCTGTAAATACTACAACGGTCGGATTAATAAAATACTCCTGCAATATTGCTTCAATGCTTACACATTCTTATTTTTCCTCTGAAAAAATAAGATTATAGATACCCGAGCTGACGGAGTTTTTCTTTCACCTGCTCGACTTCGCGGCGATCCCAGACCCGGTCATCCCCGGATGACAGCTTCGGGGTCGAGGCGATATCACGCAGAATATAGACGATAAAGTCGGTTACCGAATCAAACCCCGAATCTTCTATCAAAATCTTGAGATTATTGTACAGGTTCCTCGGGATCTTGATCGTCGCTTTGTCATTCGTTTTCATAACCAACACTCCTACTTTACTCTTATTAGAGTGTAAACTACGGTAATACACCATTCTCGTCAAGAAAAAGGTGATCCAGTGCCGGGATTGAAATAACTCTTATTTTTTCTTCGAAAAAATAAGAATGTGCAAGCATTGATGCAACGTTGCAGGAGTACTTTGCAGGAGTACGTTAAGTTACCGGTATTGCCTTAATAGTATTATGATGGTCTTGGTTCAAAACATAAATTAGCGAGCGCAGCGAGCTAATTTATTTAAAAATGGACAGCCAGCCAGACGGTTTCCCGGCCGGGTATTGTCCAGACAACCCGGTGCCGTTTATGAGCGGGGATCACCAGGTAATCTCCCGCTTCCATCCGGACGGATTCATTTTCCTCTTCGAAGAGGAGTTCCGCCTCACCGCTTACGATCAGCACGAACTCATTCTCCTCCTGGTCGTACCAGAAGCCATCCGGTGATCGATGCCCCCGCGAAACGATCCTCTCGATCCGAAATCTTTTGTTATCTGAAATAACTTCAACCAGTTCGTCAGGCAGATCGTTTGGTATATCGGAATAAATATTCTCTTTCATCTGTTTTCCGGTTCCCGTTGATACAGTCTGAACTCCCCGGAATTGCCACTATTGCGTGGTCGCCGCAATCTCGATGACCTTCGCCGGAGCCTTCCCGCGGGGCCCAGGCTTTTTCTTCTTGCCGTTCATCTTGTCGAAGGCCGCGATCAGCTCAGCCTGGTGCTCCAGGGCATAGTCGATCCCGGCTTTCAGCATCGTTGCCGCCATCTCGATAACCATGCTTCTCTCCTGCTTTTTCATCTCTCACCTCCATACGGTTGGTGTTTTCGCTTTCACCATATATAGAAGGAGAGATTCCCGGATTCTTCCAAAAAAATATGAGTAACACTTTAGTTCTTTTAAAAAATCCACCACCGACCCTGCGTCGGTGGAGATGTGATTGATTACTAAATACATCCCACCCACCCCAAAATCCCCCACCTCCCGCGCCGGCGCGGGAGGTGGGGAGAGGGGGATGTATTTAAAGACCGTCCCCTACTATTTTTGATAAAGTAGTTCAATAATCAAGACCGTCCCCTACTATTTTCGCCAGTGCCCAGATTTCGTAGACACACTCCTTCACCGCGTCGTATTTGGACGGTGCCCCGCGCTTGCAAAGGGCGGCAAAGAGGTCGGAGAAACCGTCTTCCCCGGTATCACCGGCATCGGGGAAAATTAATAGTGGAAAAATATGCCTGTCACGACTTCATTATAAATGGAAATCGGCATACTATTTCCCGGAGGATTAAACCGGGGCCCGGAAAGTCAGCGCTGAACCGGGCTCTACGAGATCCATCTTAACAAATCAGGCGATCAGAGTAAATATTACCCGGCAGGTCAATTTCTTAAGAGGGGAAAGCTCAAACTAACCAAATCCTCCCTCCGGGACGCGTTATCAAAACTCACCGCGATGATTGAGACTCACCGGCAGGGGCGGGCTGTCTTCGGTACGCTGCTCATCTCACTAAGATGTGTCCAATCTGCCGGGCGAGGCATCCCCGGCGCGGCGGCGGGCCTCAACCACCTTCAGTCTTGCACTCCTTCCCGCTCTTTGCTACACTTATCTCCATGAAAGTGCTTCTTCGGCCCGATTTCAACGGGCGCGGGGCCGTCCTGCCCAAAAAGCGATTTCTTATCAATTATTGTGAATCGTAGGCTCATCTCCTCCTGAGGCGCCTGTCCGCCTCTGGAGGAGACAAGAGCCTCAGGCTGAAATTTCCGAAGCAGCAAATCAGCGACTGCGACGCTGATTCAGCAACGGAGATTTTGCTTCCCGGGAAATTGTTGCCATGGCCAAGATTCTTGTCGTCGATGATGAAGCCGATTCCCTGCGGATGATCCAGCTCATGATCAAGCTGGAGCTGGGATACGACGTCATCACCGCCAACACGGGTGCGGAAGCCCTGGAAAAGTCTCACCTGGCGGACGCCATCCTGACCGATGTGGTCATGCCGGTCATGGACGGCCTCCAGCTCTGCCAGGCGCTCAATGAAAGGGAAGATACCCGGAACACCCCCGTTATCTTGATGACCTCCTACCTCTCCCCGGAGATCTCCGCGCAGGTCAAGGAGATGAATCTGGCCTACGTCGACTTCCTCTCCAAGCCCTTAAACCGGGAAGAACTATGCAACCGACTGCAGATGCTGCTGCGGATCAAGGACGCGGAACGTAGACTCGATCAGGCCAGTCTGCCGGATAGCGACAAGCTGCACATCCTGCTGACGGCCTGCGAGACATCCTCCGAAGGTATAACGATGACCGACCGGGAGGGGAAGTGGATCTTCGTCAACCAGGCGGAGAGAAAGATGTTCGGCTACCTCATGGGAGAGCTCATGAATCTCAAACCGGCGGACCTCTACGATGAAATCGGCGCCGCCAGACTCAAGGATGAGGTAATCCCCAACCTGAAAAAAACCGGCAACTGGGAAGGCGAACTCACGGGTAAGAAAGCAAGCGGCGAGAATTTTCCCCTGCACCTGACACTTTCCTCGGTCACCGATCAGTACAACAAGTTCCTGGGGATCATGTCCTTCAGCACGGACATCAGCGAGACTAAAAAGTTCGAAGAGAATCTCCGGCAAAGAAGCCTGGATCTTCTAGGGGTCAACCGGCGTCTGCAGAAAGCCTATACCGAACTTATGGACGCCCAGCAAGCCCTGGTCCAGTCGGAGCGGATGAAGACGGTGGGAGAGATGGCCGGGGGTCTGGCCCACGACATAAAAAACCTCCTCTCCGGTCTGAAGGGCGGCATTGACATAGTGGATCACTGCCTGAACCGGAACGAATACAACAAACTGGCGGATGGGTGGCAGATGCTGAAACGCGGCCACCAGCGGGTGGGGGAACTGGTGGAGGACCTGCTCTTCTGCTCCCGGAGAGTCAAACCTGATTATAAGATGGCCGACATATCGGAAATTATCCGGGTGGAAGGGGAGCTTTTCCAGGAACAGGCGAAACGCCAGGGAATCCGCCTGAAACTGGATACCCCCCGGGGCATCCCGAAATTCTACTTTGACCCCAAAAGTTGTCGGCGTTGCCTCGCCAACCTGCTCTCAAACGCCCTTGACTCCCTGAATGGCGTAAAGTCCCCTCAGATAACCATCTCCGCCTCTCTTGATCAAAAAGCCGGGGAGATAACCATCTCGGTGGCCGACAACGGTAGGGGAATGAGTGAAACCGAGAGGGCGAAGATATTCGAGATCCTTTACACCACCAAGAAGAAAGGGATCGGACTGGGCCTGGTGATAGTCAAAAAAGCCGTCATCGAGCACGACGGCAGAATCGAAGTGCTCTCCCGCGAAAATGTCGGGACTACGTTTAAAGTCACACTGCCGCTAAGGAACAAGCCATGAACTTCAAGAAACTGTTCGGACTGAAACGGAGTGATGCGGGGTCCGGGGAAAGGACCGCGAAGAAGACCATCCTGGTAGTCGATGATGACCCGGATGTGGTCAAGTATGAAACCTTCATCCTGGAAGACGCGGGTTTCAACGTGCTGGCCGCCGAGAAGGGGGGGGAGGGCCTGAAGATCGCCAGGAACCAGTTGCCCGACATGATCCTCCTGGACATAGACCTGCCCACACTGGGGGGGTTTCAATTCTGCCGGATGCTGAAGGAGAACCCAAAAACCAGTCATATCCCGGTGATCATGGTCTCCGGCCTGGATAAGATGGAGGACTATCTCAGGTCGGCCCGGGAAGGAGCGGAAGCTTTCGTCGGGAAACCCATCGACCGGGCGGAACTCCTGAACAAGATCAAGATACACCTGCCCTGATCGGGGTTGCTCCAGGCACTCAGGCCCCACCACTCTTTTTTCTTCGCGTCCGGGAAGACCTTGAACTCCGGTTCTTTCCGGAAGAGGTTAAAATTCCAAGGGCACCAAGATGGGGATATTAATTCAAGAAGCCTTAGATCCGGTTTTTGAATCTAAAAAATGCGGCTAAGACCCGTTTTGGATGGTGTTCTGGTCTTATCATCCAGCGACCCAATAAGATAATGTGGTCCGACCCCAAAAACGCTGGTTGGGCTTGCGGGCCGCACCCGGATAGTGTATAGCATATCGGTATCAAAACACTATCGAAAGGAGGAATTAATGCCCGCGTTGCTCATCAAAAACTTGCCGCCGGATCTGCACGAACGCCTCCGCAGGTGCGCCGCGGAGCATCACCGATCCATGAACCGCGAGGTCATCGCGATCCTGGAAAAGGAAATAGGGGCGAGGCAACCCGGTGAACTCCCGCCGCCGGTAAAGGGATTGAAACCGGTTGATGGCGAATGGATCGCCCAGGTTATCCGTGACGCCAGGGACGGGAAACGATGATCGTAGTGGATGCCAACACGATCATATACCTGGTCAGGGACACGTCTTTCACCCCCCTGGCCCGCGAGGTGTACGCCGCGGATCCCCACTGGGTCGCGCCTCCTTTATGGAAGCCGGAGGTCCTCAACGGGCTCCTCCGGGAAGTGAAAGCGGGACACATTGCGCTGGAGGCGGCCATCGAGGCGGCGAATATGGCGTCGCGCGTTCTTCTTGATCGGATACAGGATTGCGCGCCCGCTCTGATACTGCAAACAGCGGAAGAAGCGGGGCTGACTGCCTACGACGCGTACTATGTCGCTTTGGCCCGTTCATTGGGCATTGTTCTTGTCACGGAGGACCGTCGAATCAAGAAGAACTGCCCCGACGTGGCACGCTCGATGAAGGCGTTTCTCGGACTTCCGGAGAAATCGTCCGGTGTGCGGGAGAAACGCGCTGCCTACCAGACTCGCCGGAAAAAGAAGTAACGCCAGCTACTGCAGGCGGATGTTGCCGCCGGTGTTACGCCTCCGCGACAGGGCGGCCTGATTTTTCTCATCGCAAAGGTGGTCCGCCGAAAAAGCCGCTGAGCTCTTTTTTTAACCAGCCGCCAGGGCGCGAGAAAAGGCTTCTGCTTGATGACCAGAACCGCCGTTGCCCCTTCCAGCCGGTATTCCCCCCCAACGCCTGCTCCTTTGACGCTGCCCCAGTTTGAATCTTCACTGATGGTCACGCCATTCTCCCTGGCCAGGTCCCGGGCCTTGCTGATGAATTCCTCCAGATCGCCCGGAATCCGGAACCTGTACGTTTTGCTCATATTCCTGGTCCCCCGATTGATTCAATCATGGTAGAGCGGTGACTGCCCCCCCTCCCCCCGCGAAGTTGCGGGGGGAGGGGGGCGCTTCAAGCAAAGTAACACAGGCATTCCTGCCTGTGCCGCCCTCCTTTTCTTTTCGCCTTTTCATTTCCTCAGGCAGTTGTTAAAAGCTCCGCCAGGGAAGGGATATGAATCCTGAGCAAGGCGCGAAGCACCCAACTTGCTGCTTCGGAATTTTCAGCCTGAGGCTTCAGCCCGAGGCTGATCCGCCTCAGGCGGAGATGCGCCTCTGGCGCACAATAATTATTAGCCACCAAGTCACAAAGGCACCAAGAAAAGAGGGAAAAGGGCAAGATACTCACCTTATTTGGTTTTTCTTAGTGTCTTAGTGGCGAAAAGTTGCGCCGGAGGCGCTAAGTTCTATATAAGGGGATATCCCGCCTTTTTTCCATAAAAAATAATTGGAAAAACGGCGGGGTTTGGCCTTATTATTATATAAAGAAGAGAGACACGGATAACCACCAACCGGGGGTCGCCATGTTCAAGAAACGCAGGCAGGCGCCGGATATAATGCCCGAGGATCTGTTCATCAGCATCCTGACATTCTTTTCCGGGAGTGAGCGGTACTTCACGGCCGACACGCCGATGGCCGATGTCGAAACCAAGGAATTTGACGAGCGTAAGCTCTGGCTGTCCCTCACGTCCTACGAGCTGACCCTGGGGGTGGACATCACCAAAGAGATGGTTGACCTGGGGAAGCTTTCCGGGATGACGATCGGCGAGTTCGCCCGGGCGGCAGCTAAACTGCCAAAAGTCCGGGATTCCCTCCAGATTGCCCGCTTCGTCCAGTCGGTGGACGAGGTCATCGAGTCCTTCGCGCCCGAGAAAGGCGAGGAAGAGTGGCTAAACCTGCCGGAGCCGGAGGAGTAGACGGGATTCGAAACTTATTCACCTGCCGGGCCCCTCACCCCTCCCTCGGCAAGCTCCCTTCGACTTCGCTCAGGGTCTTCGACGGGACAAGTTGCCCCTCTCCCCCAAAAATTGGGGGGAGAGGGGAGCTTTTTTCGCAATGTTGTGATGTATCACCCCGTCGAGGTGGAAAAGCAAACGCCGCAACCAAGGAATCCGAATGGGCCACTCCCGGACTAATTCATCTCTTGATAGAAATACTCCATCCATTCCGGGGAAAACCATGGACAACACATTTCTCTTTTTTCAGTTTCCGGCGGCGGCGCGCTGGGGCCGATATAGGTCATGGTTATGAGTACCCGGTTGGTCTCCCAGTTTTCGTCCACGCTGTGCTCGTCATCCGCGAGAAGGGTGACTTTGCCCTCAAAGCTGGTGGCCCGGAACGTGAGATATCCCATAAAATGGTTGTACCCATCCCCAAAGGATCCGGTCATCATCACGTGAACGCCGTCATCGGGGTCATCATCCATCCGCAGGGTCACTATTTTATGGTTCTCGTCGTAGCGGGCAAGCTCCCAGGCATACTGAATAATCAGGCCGCCGGTTCGCAGTTCGTTCACCGTACCGTTTTTCCCGAAGAAGAATTCGCTCTCTTCCCGTTCCGATCCCGGAAGCGCGGCCAGCCAGTGCCCCCAAAAGGCGTTTGCCGGGGTCGAGGTGTCGCGGGCTCCTCTTCCGGGCCGATCACCGCCGTGACGGCGATATATTTCTTCCAGACTCCTGCATTCTTCCTGCACCGCGTAAAGAAGGGGAGTATTCCCGTTTTTCGTCTCCGCCCGGACATCGGCGCCGGCGGCAAGCAAAAGAGCGGCCATTTCTTCCCATCCGGCGCGGGTAGCAATGTGAAGCGGGGTATAGCCAAACTCGCCCTCGACCGCTTCAAGTCCGGCGCCGTTTTTGATCAGCAGCCGGGCAATCTCCGTATGGTTATTGAACGCGGCATGGTGGAGGGTCATCGAACCAGACTCGTCCGGCAAATTGACGTCGGCACCTTCCTGGATCAGCCTGTTCACTTCGGCGATGTCACCGTCCAGAACGGCTTCCTTCAGACCACCGGCAGTAAGAGCGCCGGCCGGGAGGAGAGAGAGGATTAAGAGAATTGGATAAGCATTTTTCATTTGGTAGCACATGAACTTATTCACCTGCCGGATGAACCGGCAGGGGTCTTTTGGATAGGGGCTGCAGCCCCTTTAGCTGATGAACTTATTCACCCGTCACACAAGGTGACGGGGGTCTGTTAATATGTTGAGAGAAGCGATATAGCTTATGAACTGATTCACCTGCGACACCCCGAAAAGCTGCTTCGCATCATCGGGGGAGGCCAAGGTCGCAGGGATCTTCACCCCCCTGACGTTTATCGTCGGGGAGCGGAAGTTCAGAAGCTAATCCGCCGGTTTCGCCCACAATTGCGCTACCCGGGTTAGAACTTTACAAAGCGGTGGAGGGTTTTCTCGAAGCCGTTGTGCCTATCAACAAAATTGCTGACGTCAACATTCGCTACTTTCTTCCCTGCTTTCGCGATTCCCCTCAGACCTGCGGGGGAATCGAGGAGACCGGCCGGCATTTTCTGTACAGCCCGATTGCCGCCGTCGGTGTCGGCAATACCGGAGAGCAGTTCAGCGGCGTGATACGGGATCTGGAGAACAGCGTCATTTGTCGAATAACAGTTGATTATTTCTCCCAGAACGGCCCGGGATGTCCCGGCCCATGATTCTCCGGACGGGACGGCGGCACCGAGCAGGTACACCTTCTTCACCTCTGTTCCTCCTTTTGCCAGAGATTCAAGACAAGTCTTGATAACCCGGGCACCGAGACTGTGGCCCATCAGGATCACCTTCTCCGATGAACCGGTCGAAGAAACATGCCGGGCGAGTTCCTCACCGGCCGATATCGCCTGCGCTTTCGAGTCCTGCCACCTCTCACGGGAACCGTGGAGCGCCTGAACCGCCAAATCGGCCGCGCCCTTGAAACCTTTTCTCACGACACCGGCCAGGCCTTCCGCGAAGTCCTCAAGAAGGGCCGCGTAGTCGAACGACTCCCAATAAAAACCGTCAATTTCACCCCGGAAACCGGCCCGGCGGCACGAATGGGCCCAAGCCCGGTAATCCTTATCTCGGAACTCCCGGGAATGGAAACAGCCGTGGATGAGAATGAGCTTCTCTCCCCGGGAGCCGGGGAGGGACTTGAGTATCCGGATCAGATCGGAGTGTACTTTGTTCTGTTCAGTCATTTGGTAATCCTTCTGTCTTCCATTAACTTTAAAAGGAGAGATGAAAGAATTTTTCCAGATAAAAGTGGACTAAATCAGCTAAATACCTTTCTATTACCACAAGGACAGTGAACTTAGCTCTGTTACTGCGGGAGGACATCCCAAATACTTCGGGATAGACTCTGGCCCTCCCGGCCGACCGCTGTGTCGGCCCGATTTATTGTCCCGATTCATTTATTCAGAAATATCGTTATAAGCACCGGAAATCCCGGTCCAACCGGATCGAGAGATGGCGGTCGGGACAGGACACTCCCCCTTCCTCAGGAAAGAGGGTGTGTATCGCGGGGCATCATGAAGGACCGGGGCGCGGATGAGGACAAATTATTGCATTCTTGCCGGAATAGAGTTATATTTATACCTGCCCAGTGAGTTCGTTTATCGTATCGTCAAGCAGTCATTGTCGGGTTAAACCAACGGAGGTGAATGACATGTCCAAGCCAAGAGATACCAAAAAAGACACCAAAAAAAAGCCCCAGAAGACGATGAAGGAGAGACGGCAGGAAAAACGGGAAAAAAAAGAGAAAAAATATTCTTACGGTCTTTCCTGATGCCTTTCGGCATCAGGAAAGATGTGAACGTTGCCGCCGCCTGCACAAACAGCGACGTCCGGACATAGCGATTCCCTCATTCTCCCTTTAATAAATAGCAGGCAACAATCTGTTTCCGGTTGCGCTTTCAGCGTGAGGGTTGCCGCGTTTCACGGAAGCGGTGGTTTTTCGTCAGGATAACCGTCCCCTCGCCGACAAAAGCGCATTCCGCCTGCCAGCGGGCGGCCAGCCATTCAAAGGTCTCGCGGCCGAAAAAGCACACGTGCGTGGGATCGCCGATGTAATGCCAGCGCGCGAACTTCTCCCCTTCCGGCGCCAGTCCGGTCATCACCCCCAGGCTGCCGCCCGGCTTCAGGCAGCTCCATAGCCCGGCCAGTTCCCGGCCGGGATGATGAAGGTGCTCCAGCACCTCGGTGGCGGTAATAAAATCATACTGCCCTTCCAGCGCCGACGGATTCCTTTCATAAAAATGGTCATAGAGGACCACGGTGTGGCCCGCTTCCTCGAACATGGCCGAGAGGGTCGGCCCCGGTCCGGACCCGAAATCCAGTCCCCGGCTGCCCGGCGCCAACCGCGCCTGCAGGGGAACGAACAGACGGCTCAAGAATTGCCGGTACTCCGGATCCCCCGGACTGTTTTGATGCAGATCGTACCGGGCCTTTTCCTCATCTCCGGAGGGGAGCTGCTCCGGGGGGATAAAAATCAGCCGGCATTTACGGCATCGGTAATAGTCGCGCCGGGGGCCGGAAAAAAATCCCTCCGTCGCTTTTTGCCCGCACAACGGACAATCCGGGTTTTTCATGACATCGGCCGTCCCCTGTTCGAAAATCGCATTCATTCGAAAAAACCAATTAAAACCACGAAGGACACGAAGAGCACGAAAGTTTGATAAAAAAGAGCCCAATCTCATTTTTGCTCAATCATTCTTCATGTACTTCGTGAACTTCGTGGTGAATATCTTCTTGATCTCAGGGAAAACCTCTAAAATACTTTTTCGCTTAACCCGATTTATCAATAAATCGGGTTACCTGGTAGCGGAGCCGGACACGGCCGCCCGGTTCGCCCCGGGCAGAGAGGAGCTTCAGCCGGGTGGGCCATTCGTCCGACCGCAGATCCGGCGAGGCGAAAAGATAGGGAGTAGTGCACCCGCCGATCAGGGCGGGGAGCAGCACCAGGCTGACCTCGTCCACCAGCCCGGCCCGGAGGAGGGCACCGTTCAAACGGCTCCCCGCCGTGGAGACAACGCACTCCACTCCCAGCTTGGCCCTCATCTTCTCCATTACGGCCTTCAGGTCAACCTGTTTCTGGCCGGCGATCAGGTAGGGGATCTCCGAGCGCCGGAGAAAGGCCAGGTACTCCGGGGGCGCGCCGCGGGAAACAAGGTGCAGCGTGTGCCAGCCCTCCCATCCCGGGAATTCCTTCATCCCGCTCCGAAGGCGGCCGCGACCGTCCACGGCGGCAAACCAGCCCTGATGATCCGGCCGCCTGACGACGGCGTCGGGCAGAAAATCCCGGTACAGCTCTTCCGGATCGAACTCGCTGAGCGGCAGCGGCGCCGGATCGTCGCCTTCCCGCACAAACGAACCGCTCCCTTCCAGGAACGCCCCGGGATGGTACAAAGATTCCAGCTCCCGGACACCATCCTCGAGCGTGGTCTCCGAAGACCAGATCGCCTGCCATCTCTCGTCTCCGATATCCTCGAAACCCGTCCGGTTTGGTCCCAGCGATACCCTTCCATCCACCGAGGCAATAGTGTGTACTATCAAATGCGGTCGTTGCATCGATCGATACCTACCTCCTGTTGCTGACCTGATGTGTGAATAAATTGGGTCAGTAGACATATTTTTTCGATCGAAAATATTTGTCCACTCATCCTGCTTGCCGGTGATGATTACAAAAAACCGGGGAGAAGAGGGAGGAGGAGTTGTTCCAATCCGGACAGAGTCTTCTTAACGACATGGCTCAGATCCTCTCCCCACTCGTCTTTTTCAGCTTCGATCCCGAGGAGGAAGACGTCGGCCCCGGTCTCCCGCTCTAAAAACTCCATCACCAGCGCCGGGGAGAGGCCGTGGGTGGCGCAGGCTACCGAAAAAAGCTCGTCCCGTCCCAGAAGACTCCAGGAACCCGTGGGTTTTTCCGACCGGCAGGCGTCGGCCAGGAGAATGACGTCCGGGTTATAGACCCGGACGGGACCGAGATAATTCTCCGGGGAAACGCCCGCGTCGATCACGCCCGCCTTCCCCCGGCCGATCAGGCGCCGGGCGAGGATCGCCCCCGCCCCGTCGTCACCGCGCCCGGTATTCCCGATCCCCAGCAGCAAGACCCTCTTCCCCGCCAGGGCCCGGAGCTTGATCTCCGAAGAATTCTCAAGAGCAGACATGATAGAACTTAGCTTTGCAACTTTTTTGACAGAACGATTTCGGAACAGGAAGATGGCCTCCAACTTCACCCCCTTTGATAGCAGGACGATTATCCGGCAGGACTATTAATTATAAAATTTTTCTTATGCCTAAATAACTCTATCCTTAATTCGTGAAAATTGTAGATTTTCACGAATAATTCAAACTAACGGTAAATCTCCCGGCGATGACCGATCGCCATTATCAGGATACGCTCTGGTTTCTTCTCCAGCCTGTATATGATCCTGAGAACGCCGACCCAGTATCTCCGCAATCCTCGGAACTCACCGAGGAGCACCTCTCCCCGGAGCGGATCATTACTCAAGATCCGCAATGCGTCGGCACAGCGTTTCTTCTCTACCCCCGGAAGTTTCTCTACAAACTTCCGGGCCCGTTTTGACAAAAATACCGGCGGCATCAGAGGGGTTCCTCAAATACTTCCTCAAAGGAATAGACGGCTCCCTTCTCAGCGCACTTCATGTCCTCCCGGATATCTTTAACCAGGGACGGATCGGACACGACGTCCAGGGTAGCGATTAAACTTCTGAACTCTTCATAGCTGATCAGCGCGGCCGCCGGTTCCCCGTGCCGGGTAATGACGTAATGATCGTGTACCTTCTCGACTTCTCCGATCAGCGTCGGCAGTCTCTTCCGGCATTCGCTTGCTGAGATGATCTGCGTGGACATGATTGACCTCCCTGTTATTGGATATGCACACTATACCGTACCATCTAATGTACACTATTTCAATGATAATCAAACAATCTGTGAAATCTGTGGACTGAAAAGGGGGCGAAGCGGGGGGGGGGAACCGAACGTCGAACCTTCAACGTCGAACACCCAACGAACTTTTGCGTCTTTGGCGCTTTTTTGCGGCTAATAAGAAGGGGAACAGGGGGTCAGGCGCGGTCGGCCAGCACGACCTCCCGCTGGCAGCGCGGGCAGAGAACCCTCATCCGGTCGGCGCGGGTGGCCTCCCGGCCGAGCGGTTCGGGCGTCGCCATACGATCCGCCCGGGCGCCCAGGAAGACGGTGGGGTTGGTGAAGGAGAGCGAACCCAGCTTATCATAGATCCACCGGAGATGGTCCCGGGTGGTAATGACATCTCCGCAGGCCTCGCAGAGAACCAGGTCCTTCCTGATGTTCTCAATCGACTCGTCACGTTCGACGCAGACCTGGTCATATTCGATCGTGTGGTTGCACCCGGTCAGGGTAGTGCAGAGCGCGTGACACTGCCCGCAGTAGATGCACATCCCATACCGCCGGATCATCTCCCGCTGCGGGGATTTCCCGGCCGGCGTATCGACGATCTCGATCGCCCCGGGCGGGCAGACCCGGGCGCAGGCTCCGCAGCCGACGCAGACGGCGTCATCCCACTTCATCTGCCCCCGGAAGGTATCGAAGGGGACGGAGGGCTTCTTCGGAAACGGCAGCGTGCACGGGCCCTTGATGACCGCCTTGATCGCTTCACCCAGTTCTCTTATTTTGGGCAATCTCATTAGCTCGCTTCGCTCGATTATTACCACTAAGACACCAAGACACTAAGGAAACTGAATAGGATGCTTATTTAATATTCTTCTCTCTTTTCTTAGTGTCTTTGTGTCTTGGTGGTTATTTTTTTTAAATTCCTAAGCGGGGACTCAACCCTCCTTATCATCTTCGTACTTATCGCAGACGCTCTTCGGCCAGAGCTTGATCCCCGATTTATGAGCTCCCCGGGCAATGGCATGAGCCGAGACCGGGGCGGTTAAAATCAAGAAGAGGATACAGAGCAAGGATTTCAGACCCGCCGGAGTGAAGCCCAGCATGAGGAAGGTTCCGAACAGGATGCTGCAGGTTCCGAAGGTAACGCATTTCGTCGCGGCCTGGAGGCGGTTGTAAACATCGGGGAGCCGGATCAAGCCCAGGCACCCGAAAAGATCGAAACCAAGCCCGATCGCGATGAAAACCATCCCGATAACATTATTCATCGAATTCCCTTCCTTCCAAATACTTGGCCAGGGCCAGCGACCCGATGAAACTCTGCAGGGCCCAGGCGATGCCGATGTCAATATACCAGCTTCTTCCGGTCGGAATCCCCAGAAGGGCGCACAGGCCGACGATTAAAATCCCCAGGATGTCGATCGCCACCACCCGGTCGGCGGCGGTGGGTCCTTTGACGATCCTGACCATGCAAAAAACGCCCGCGAGCAGAAGGATATATAGACAGTGACGGAAGAAAGCCACGAACGGGAGGTGAGGATAGAAGAGGGTCGGGAGGTCGAAAAATACGAGGAATCCCACGACGCCCAGCAAGAGTATCGTTCCGATTATCCAGGTCGCTTTCATTCAAATATTCTCTGCAATATCCGCTCGAATTTTGTCACGATCAAACGGGTTGCCTCTTCAATGTCTTTGTCCCTGACATAAATCCAGTGAATATAGAGAACTCCCTGTTCCCGGTCGACATCGACCGTCAGTGTCCCCGGCGTGAGGGTGATGGAATTGGCGAGAAAGGTCAAACCGCTGTTCGATTTCAAAACGGTCTTCACCTTCACTATCCCGGGTTTAATGGGCAGGCGGGGGTGGGCCACCCGGTAGGCGACATCGATATTAGCCTTCAAACATTCCCAGGCCAGCACCGGCAGGTAATACAGGAACCAGAGATAGCGTCTGAAGTCTTTAAAATGATGCGGCCTTTCCACGAACATGTCACCGGTCAGAAGAGCGACCAGTAGAGAGACCGCGGCTCCGACCAGAATTTCCTGCCACTGGGGAGGCCAGGTCAGCCCCATCCAGACTAAAAATCCCAGGATAAATAGAATGATTTTGCTCTTCAATCCGCTAATCCTTTCAATCTTGGTCAACTCCTCTTCTCAATCTCCGGTTGGGGAAAGATCATGTTAACCGGAGCCGAGAACAACATTGATGTAACTTTTCCCTTCCACCAGAGCATCCCGGGCTGGTTCAAGGAACACGCTCGAGGGTCCGGGGAGCAAAAGCAACCCGCCGAGCAGGCAAAAAACAGCCAGGATAATCATTGAGAGCCGCATGGCGAGGGGGACCTCTTTAACCAGCTCCCATTCTTTGCGCAGGGCGCCGAAAAAAGTATATCTCTGCAGTTTAAGATAGTAAGCAAGCGTAATCACGCTGACCAGAACGGCTATCAGGGCATACACGAAATGGCCGGCCTGCACCGCCGCGATGATGATAATCAGCTTGCTCCAGAACCCGTTGAAAGGCGGCACCCCGGCGATGGAGAGAGAACCGATCAAACTGGTATAACCGGTAACCGGCAGGCGCTGGTTCAACCCGCCCATCTTCTTCATATCCCTGGTCCCGATGGAGTATTCCACCGCGCCGGCGTTCAGGAAGAGCAAAGACTTAAAGACCGCATGGTTAATGAGATGGAAAAGTCCGCCCAGGATCGCGAGGGGAGTACCCACGCCGAAGGCAAAAACTATGTATCCCACCTGGCTGATGCTGGAATAGGCCAGCATTCGTTTAATATCAGACTGCCCGATAGCCAGCAGAGCGCCGGCAATCATGGAAATAGTGCCCATGACCATGAGAACGTTGAGAACGGAGGGAGTGACCCCCAGCACGTTAAAGAGAATCCTGATCAGAGCGTAAACTCCCAGGACTTTTATCAGCACCCCCGAAAGCATCGCCGAAATCGGAGCCGGGGCGGACGGATGGGCGTCGGGGAGCCAGGCATGAAAAGGGACTAAAGCCGCCTTCAGGCCGAAGCCCATGATGAACAAAACGCTGATAAAGTTGATGATCTTCGCCGGCTGTTTTTCCGACAGCGCCCGCGACATGTCGGCCATGTTCAGGGTCGAGGTGAATCCATAGAGAAGAGCGATACCCAACAGGATAAAAGCCGAGGCGAGTCCTCCCAGCACCATGTATTTAAAGGACGCTTCCAGCTCTTCTTGTTCGGTCCCGAAGGCGACGAGAGCGTAACTTGCGATCGCCGCGATCTCCAGGAAAACAAACAGGTTGAACATGTCGCCCGTAATTACCACCCCGTTCATCCCCCCCACCATCAACAGGAACAACGTATAGAATTTCCATTTTTCGGTGTATCTTTCCATGTAACTTATGGAATAGATAACGGCCAGAAAGGCGATCAGATTCACGGTAAGAAGCATGAAAGAGGTCAAACCGTCCTCCACCAGGCAAATCCCGCGGGGAGGAGGCCATCCGCCGACATGATAGACGAGCACGCCGGAGGCGCGGACCGCGCCGATGGAGAACAAAGTCAAAACGAGGACAGAAAAAGTGATCAGACTGGCCATCCAGTCTCCGAACCCCCTCAACCGCTTCCCCAGAAGGGAGATGAGGAAGGCGCCTCCTAAAGGTATGGCTACGAAGAGCGGTATCATACTATTCGACTCAATTCAGCCTGTAAATCATGCTGCATGATGCGAGATGCATGGTACGCATTCGCATGGCCCTGCTCATCCTGTATCCCGCATCTTATATTTTATCCCCGCAACTTGCGGATCTTGGTAATGTCAAACGTGCCGTATTTTTCATACAATCTGACCGCGATCGCAACCATCAGGGCGGTGGTCGCCAGGCCGATCACGATGGCGGTGAGGACCAGCGCCTGGGGTAACGGATCGACCATATCGGTGATGACCTGATCGGGAGCGAGGATGGGGGCGCGGCCCTGATAACGGTAACCCAGGATGACAAACAACAGATTTAAGGCATACTCGATGATCCCGATCCCGATAATGATCTTAATGAGATTCTTCTTCGCCAGAATACAGTAAATCCCGACGCAAAAAAGCAGGAACACCATCAGATAGACCATTATTTTTTCCCTCCCGAATCCATCCGGAATAAAACCAAGACCGCGAAAACCGCGAATAAACCCGCGCCGACTTTTAAAGAGACGGCGATATTGGAAAGCGGGATGGTCCCGGCGCTGAACAGATGGAAATGCTCTCCCTGGCCCAGAAAGTTAAGGAAAAAGCAGCCGCCGAGAAATCCCAGGAGGGCGATTGACAGAAACAGCATCGCCCCCAGACTCTCGAGGAAAGAGGATGCGGATTGACTCATCTTTTTCAAGGCATAGGACTTGCCGAACGCCAGCATCAGGTGGATGAATGAAAGGGCGATGATCACCCCGCCCGCAAAACCACCTCCCGGGCTGAGGTGACCGTGGAGAACGATGTAGATTCCAAAGAGCAGGATCAACCCCACCGTCAGGCGGGTGATCGTCTTGACGATCAGGGTCATCCCCTCCCGGGTTTCTTCATTCTTCACCATTCTTCCCTCCCGCCTTCCTCCGCCCCACGCGTCTCATCACCGCCAGCGCCCCGATGACGGCAGTGAAGAGGACGGTGGCCTCGCCCAGAGTGTCATAGGCCCGAAAATCCAAGATAATGGACGTCACCAGGTTGGCCGCCCCCGTTTTATTGAGTCCCTCCCTTAAATAATAATCGGAAACCCTCATTTCCGGACGGCCGAAAGGAGAGAGATCTTTCACTATCAACCAGGCAAAGAACAAGAAGACGCCGCTAAAAATCAGGGCCACGACCGCACGGGCCCATTCCCTTTTCGCGCTCTTGGAATAAACGTCTCTTTTGATCGTCGCCCGGATCAAAATTATCAGACACAGAATTTCAACCACCAGCTGGGTGATCGCCAGATCGGGAGCCTTCAAAAGCAGGAACGTGACCGACAACCCGAGGCCGACCGCTCCCACCGCCACTACCGAGGAAAGGAGGTCCTTCATCTCCACGGCGGCGATCGCCGCGATGATCATCAGGAGCAACAGGATATAGAGGCCGACCATTTTTTACCTCATCAAGATAATCAGAAAAACAATTATCCCCAATAAACACCAGCTCAAATAGGCCGGGAGCACCCCGCTGTGAAGCGTTTTTAATCCGTCGCTGATCCAAAAAGTCAGCCTGCTCCCCAG
>JAZDIV010000130.1:0-10794 GCA_043804695.1 PVC group bacterium
CGAAATGAATAATGTCGGATTTCATATCAGTTTTAACTTTCGGTCTACAAAGCAGCAATTATTAGTCAGTCCATAATTATATAGACATGTCATTGCGAGGACCCTGAGCGAAGCGAAGGGGACGAAGCAATCTGATGCGAAGCATCATCCCGAGTGAAACGAGGGATCTTAATTTAGTTTGTATAGATCCTTCGCATACGCTCAGGATGACACCTTCGGTGTCAGATTGCTTCGCCCTGATGGATCAGGGCTCGCAATGACTGGTTAAGGTAAAATTGATTTATTTCCCGCTTGGAGTAGTAAGTACGGTTTTTCCCTATTGAATTAAAAATGCCCAGACAGAATGACTGAGAATCAAATCAAAAGACCTCTCTTGATTCTCATCCCCCTGGGGATTGTTCTTTTTCTCCTGGGAGTCTATCTGCACCTGGGGGGGATAACGGCCGCTGCGGGGATTATCTACGGGGATGACGGCGACGGCTTTTTTAATATCTGGGTGATGGATCACGCGGTCCGCTCTATTGAGCGCGGAGGGGCGGATATTCTGGACGGCCGGATCTTCTGGCCCGAAAACGAAGACACCTTTCTCTGGTCGGACAACCTGTTCGTCCCCGCAGCGGGATTCGCGTTTTTCAAGGCCGCGGCCGGAAACGTGCTGACCGCCTTCCGGCTGACCGCACTGGCTCTTTCCCTGCTGGGTTTTGCGGCGTACTTCTTCGCGTTTTACCTCCTCTACCTCGTCGCCCGGCAGATCCTGCCGGCGGTTCCCCGGTGGTTATCCCTATTTGTACCGATCTTTTCCTATCTGGCAACATTCTCCGCCAGCAGGCTGATCTATTACGCGCATTTTCAGAATCTTTCTTCGTTCTGGCTCATGGTCATGGTCGGCGGCGGAGTCGGTTACTGGCACTACCGGCGGAGAATATTCTTCACCCTGATGGTTATATCCGAGGTTCTGCTCCTCTACTCGACACCTTACTTTGCCGTGCTCGGGCTGTGCTTTCTCTTCGCCTGGTTCCTCCTGGAGAGCTGCCTCGATCTCCGGGAGATCCCCCGGATTATCCGCCAGAACCTGCCGGTCCTGATCGTCTGCCTTCTATTATTCACCCCGCTGGCTTTCTTATACACCCGGATCGAGAAAAACATCTTCACCGCCGAATATGTTCATCAGATGGGGATGAAGATATTCCATCTCTACACCCCTTCCTCCGGCCCGGTTAAAAACCTTTACGAATCGATCTTTCCCCCTCTCCTCGGCGTCTCTCATGAATCGCCGGCCTATCCAGGAATCGGCGTCATTCTGGCGGCGGTGGGAATCATTATCTGGAGACTGCCCTCTCTCCGGCGGTGGCTCTCCGGAATGATCCGAAAGCCCTGGTTCTGGTTTTTACTGATGGCGGCGATAGGTATCCGCCTGAGCGGGGGACAATGGAAGGAATACGCCTGCTGGATGGGGGCGGTTATCCTGGCGGCAGTTCTTCTCCTCTACGCGAAAGGAATGGCCGACCGCGCCCGGAAATCGCCGCTGGTGCTTTACGCCGCCTATATCGCCCTCGCCGCCCTCTTTTCCTACGGCCTGGCCTCGGGCCCCCGGAGCCAGTTCATCGACCAGCCGATCAACCCCTCCCTCTGGGGCCTGGCGGCGTTTTTCATTCCGGGAGCGGCCAGCATGCGGGCGGTCGGAAGGATGGCGGTGATCGGGCAGGGATTGATCCTCTCGCTCCTCTTGCTCACCCTCTGTTATCTCTATTCCCGGGCGGAAAAACGGGGCCGGATAATTTTATCAATCGTGGTCTGCATCCTGATCGCGTTTCAGTTCATCGAGGGATTGTCCGCCCGGGCAGTTGTCAATCGCTATAATCCGGATGATCTGGCCCCGACCACGGAAGAAAGGGCCTATTTTGCCGGCATCTCCGGTCCGGTGGCGGTCTTCCCCTCCATCCCCTTTCAGGCCAGCACCCGGCCGATGCTTTACTTCAATCACTTCCCGGACATTTATCTGATGAACGGCTACTCAGCCCGGTCGACCGCTCTCTGGGACCGGGTGATGGGTTTGGGAAGAATCTGGAGGGAGCCGGGGGAAGAACAGATGGCATTCCTGGAAGAACAGGGAGCACGCTACTTCATCCTCTGGAAGGACCTCATTAACTGGAGGCCGTTAAAGGCCATCCGGAAAGAGCGGCGCCCGATCCTCTTTGAAAATGAACGCGTTCTGGTACTGGCCCCTTTAAAGGAGAAATAACCGCAAAGACGCAAAGGACGCAAAGTTTTAATTGCAATTGCGAAGCGAGGAGCCTGGTATTTCCAAGAGAATGTCAACTAATTCTCTTGGATGGGTCACCATTATATCGTGAGGACCGGCTAATCTCTTGTATGACCAACCTGCTTCCTTGGCCCTTTCAAAGGCACTTTCATGAGATTGCCTTAAGTCCCCTCCCAATTGTATATCACAAATGAGATACGTCTTCGGGATATTAGCCGTTGCAACATTGGTGATCTTAATCGGCTCCGCATAACATTTGTAAGGCATCGGCGTGAGTCGGGGAGCCACCCACGCGACATCAGCTGGATCGTCAACTCCGAAAGCCTGTGGTGTTGGAGGTGTGATCACCTTTATCTTTCGGCCCGCAAGAGTGATTTCTTTTGCTCTAGATTCTACTCCGGGCAAAATGTCGAGAACAGTCTGTCCATCGAGAGGCACTAATGCGTCCAGGTACACAAGATGAGCGATCCGCTCCGGAATAATCTCAGCTACTCCCGAAATCACCATCCCGGCATAACTGTGCCCGACCAACACGACATCATGCAAATCCTCAAACTTTAAGACTTGCACGATGTCGGTGATATGAGTAGAAAGGTTCACATCGCCGGTGAGCAAATGACTCCTTTCGCCTAGTCCCGTAAGGGTGGGAGCAAGCGCTTCAACGCTCTGCTCACAAAGGACATCAACTATTTTCCGCCAACACCAGCCGCCATGATAAGCTCCATGGATCAAAACGAACCGAAACATTTCCCTCTTCCTTTCGTTGCCGCCAACACAGAGCCGAGCGGACTCAGCTCTGCGATAGGCGGCGCTGGCTCTATCCTGCTGGAGCAACTTGTTATGTCATGATGGTTTGCTGCAATTTGCGATTGAAGTTCCAAAATACGTTGCAAAGATCCCTGCCGCTTCATGCGGCAGGTGAATCAATTCATCAGCTAAAATCATTGCCCCCCCCAAGACCCCCGTCACTTTATGTGACGGGTGAATGAGTTCATCGGCTATCCCGATTTACTACAACCTACGATGGTTGGGGGCTGGCGATTAACTTTTGAACTTTCTCCCCTGCCACACGAGGTGGCAGGGGCCGTTTTTGTTTTGCTGCCGAATGTAGCTGTTGAACTTATACTCCCCGAGGATAAACCTCGGGGGGGTAATTAATCACATAACCTCCACTCCTATTGAATCTATTCTTTCCGCTTGATCGGGGAGATAGAGAGCCGGCAGGCTTCTTCCTCGGTATAGAACGGCGCTACCTGTTCCGACAGCGGGGCGGGGAGCTTGCCAAGTTGGAGCGCTTTCGTCAGCTTTACGATATTGAGCGACGATAATTCCCTCCACCGGCCGGCTTCCTCAATCAACCGCTCGAGTTCCTTTCGCCGTTCATCTTTAGCCGGGGGAAAATGCAGTTCTTTTGTCCGCCTGATATGGATCTTCCGGTCGGTACCGAAGACGACTTCATACCCGAAGGCTGCGCAGTACTCGATGACGGCGTCCCTGACGCGATCTTTTTCCTCTTTAAGGGTATGTTCTTCAGCCAGGAGACCGGCATACCGGTCGACCAGTGTGCGCCCGTCATCCTCTTTTAATGCCCGGGGCGGAAGTTCTTCCAGGTGAAACTGATGCTTCCAGAGCGGACAGATATTTTTGAATTCACACCAGTCACAGAGGGCGCTCCGCTTCGGTTCGAACTCAACCGTGGACTCAATCCGGTCGATAATTTTATTGGTCCGGACCAGCAGTTCTTCCAGGTCACCCGGGCTGCGGGTTGAGCAAAGCTCCCGGTCGAATACCAGGTAATGCCAGATCAGGATGACCTCTGCCACGTCATTCCACCTCTTTTCAATCCCCAGCTGGTAAAGAGCGAGCTGGCGGTCGCGGTCGACCGCCTCCTGTGGGGGGAGCGAGCTTGAGGTCTTATAGTCGTGGATCTCATAGATACCGCCGTCCCGCAGATCAAGGCGGTCGATGAAGCCTGACAACGTGCGGCCCCTGCCGAGATCAATCCGCACACGCTCCTCGATTCCGATTGTCCGGCCCCCGGCGAACGGGTGATAACGGCGGTAATAATCATCTACACACTTCCTCCCCTTTCGCCGGTAGTCCGCGGGAGAATACTCCTTTTTGATCACACGGATGCTCTTTTCCCAGGCTTTCTCCCAGACAACCTCGTAGAGATCGAGCAGTTCTTCGAGGGAGGGGCACCGGGTCATCAGAAGGTCCCGGTAAAGGGTCTCCAGGGCCTCGTGCACGCAACTCCCCATGAAGGCTTCAATGGTCGTTCCCAGGGTGGGCGTCAAACGGTCCCGGTATTTATATTTATACTGGAGGGGGCAGTTTTCAAACGTCGAGATTCGGGTATGAGAATAATTCATTATTATTATTTTCCTCCGGAAAAAAATATCAATTCCGAAGCAGTAAGACACTATTATTAATCAGTCCATAATTATATAGCCATGTCATTGCGAGAAGCGCAGCGACGAAGCAATCTGAACTCTATGCAAAGCAAGAGATTGCTTCGCTGCGCTCGCAATGACCGCGATCGTTGATGAAAATACTACAACGGTCGGATTAATAACATGATATCCTATCGCGCATGAAATCAGCTATTGTATTCCTGATTCTTTTTCTTCCCGCGGCCGGTTCCGCGTATTCGAAGAACATCCAGTTCGAGGATTTTGACTGGGGGATGACGCTCCTCCAGGTCGAGGCGCGGGCGGCGGAGAACAATTATGACCTGCGGATGAAGGAGATCACCGGGCTGAAACCGCGCCTCGAGTACAGGACCTTCCTGAGGGGAAAAGACTGCGTCGTCACCTTTTCCTTCACCCCGATCGGCCAGAAGTTGTATTCGGCCACGGTCGTCTGGGATCCCCCCTCATTCGGTGTCTTCGTGCAGGAGGAACTGAAGAAAACATACGGGGAGCCCCGGGAGAGTATCCCCGGGGCCAACTTACTCGTCTGGACCCGGCTGAACACGGAACTGGAGCTGCTCTACGGCCGGGAAAACACCCGACTCGTCTACAGCGATATCCACCTCTGGAAGGAGGGCCTGGACGAAAAGAAGATGCTGAGGGAACAGGCGAAAGAAGCAGAGGAAGCGGAAGAAAAGAAAGGGGAGCAGGAGTCCCTGCCTGAAGAGGAAGAGGATTAACCCGATTTATTCATAATACAATGGGGGCTGGGCGGAGGTAGCCGATGAACTCATTCACCCGTGGCGCGAGGCCATGTCAAAGGCAGAGCATAATAAGGAAACCGGGAGAGAAGAGTTCTCGCTGGTATTAAGAGACGGGGATAAAGTGATTTTCTCTTCCCGGAAGCGGGGTTTACGGCCTCTGCTGGAGTGTGTCGCGGCCTGCGCCGGGAAATTGCGCGGCGGTTTCCTGATCGACCGGGTGACCGGCCTGGCCGCCTCGCGGTTAATAACCGCCAGCCGGATGATCAACCGTCTCGAGGCGGGGGTGATTTCGGAAGGAGCGGTCCGTCACCTCAGGGATCATTCAATCCAGGTCGTCTGGAAGCAGAGAACGGACATTATCCGGAAATCCGGCGGCGCCGGGGTCTGCCCGATGGAAGAACTCAGCCAACGCCTGCCTGATGATGGGGATTTTTTCCCCGCCGTCTTCAGGCATTTTTCCATGAATATCCCGATATCTCTTTTAAAAATTCCCGAAAATAAAAAAAATGCCCTTCACCCGTTTTACGGGTGAAGGGCATTTTTTTTAAGGCTTATTCACCGTAGACGGTGGTAGTCACCTTGCCGTAGACGCCGAGGATGCTCATGTAATCAACATCGACGTGGTGGATTTTGGTGATCCCAACCGACTGAGCGGCGGTCTGAACGCTGGCATCGCCGGTGGCGACGCAGATGATGGCCTGCGCTTCAGACTGGCCGACTTTTGAAAAAGTGGCGGTTGATTCGATGGCATAGCCAGGGCCTTTGACACCGGTGTAGATCGCGCCCATAATCGGGGCACCGACCGGGGAGATGCAGCCGGTGACAGCCACAGCCAGCACGGCCAACATACCAACAATTAACAATCCCTTCATTCTTTCCTCCTTTTAAAATTTTCCTGATGGAAAATTTTAGTTATGGGGATGACAACGCCATCCCGGTTTCTGATAGTACGATAGTAACATCGTATCGTTTTATTTATCCGTGTCAACCAAAAATTTTTCTTTTCACCATTCATTTTTTGGAAAAATAGATGTTCCGGAAGAGCGCCTCGGTCGACGATTTCGTGTGCTGGGAGTTGGTGTAGAGGCGGAGCGCGCTGACATTGGCCGGCTTTTTATCGTCAAATAGCCGGACATAGTCCTCGTAAACATTCCGCTTTTCCGCGACCCACTCCCCCAGCTTCTCCTCGCCGGTCTGGAGAACGATGGCCCGGCTTTTCCCCCAGGTCGGGCAGGGCCCTTCCGTCCCGACCGGGAGCGTGCTGGACCAGTAATAGCCGACCGCCCTGACGAAGGGCTTGTTGAGCATGGAGAGCGAGCCGAAGGAGATATAGACCTGGGCGGCCTGGTCATCCTTATCTTTATCAAGGAAACTCCCGCCAACCGGAAGATCCAGTACCTTCCACTCCCAGTTAAGAATCGGATAATCTTTGATATCAAAGTCCTTGGTATTGTAAATACCGAAGGCGCTGTTTTCGCTCTTCAGGCGGACGGCGATCTGGTCTCCCTCTTTAACCAGCGAGATGTCGACCGGCTCCTGCTTGCTGTCAAGCTTCCAGCCCTTGGGCGCGGTGTCATTGCCCATCCCCCGGTAAAATTTACTGAGAAGGATGATGTCCTCCCGCTGGGAGAGAGGGACTTCGCTCTCCTGAGCCGGTTGCTCGGGGACGGGCGTCTCCCCGGGTGTGACTGACGGCAGGAATGCAGCAGGGGGAGCGGTCGAGGCGGGGCCGGGTTCTTCAGTATCACCGGCAATCCCTCCAGGAGCCAGCGCCGCAATTACGATCCCGGCCAACAAAATAAGAATCGTTAATCTGGTCATCAGCATCTCCTCGTTAATAAATTAGCGCTTGCGGCGCAACTGGGTGACGGTTACGGTAACGAGGCCCGTTTCGTCTGGCGGTTACGGTTACGTGCGCCCAGCGTGGCCGCCGTCACCTTTACCCTCACCGAAACGGGCATCGTTACCCTTACCGTTACCGTTTTTGAAATTCAGAGGCAGCTATGTCAGCGCTTCCGGGGCTAGTGTAATATGCAGCTCTTTCAGCTGGCGCGGCGTGACCTCGGAAGGCGATCCGGTCGTCAGGCAGATCGCCTTCTGCGTTTTCGGGAAGGTGATCACGTCCCGGATCGAGTCGAGGCCGCCCATCAGCATCAGCAGCCGGTCAAGACCGAGGGCGATGCCGCCGTGGGGAGGAGCGCCGTACTGGAGTGCCTCCAGCAAAAACCCGAAACGGCGGCGGGCTTCCTCCCGGTTTATATTGAGCAGCGCGAACATTTTCTCCTGCATATCCTCCTGGTGGATCCTGATGCTCCCCCCTCCCAGTTCCGTGCCGTTCAAGACCACGTCATACGCCAGCGAGCGGACCTTGCCCGGGTCGGTATCAAGGAGCGGCATATCATCCGGATGAGGGCTCGTGAAGGGGTGATGAACCGCCTCGTAACGCTTCTCTTCCGGATTATAGGCCAGAAGCGGGAAATCGACCACCCAGAGAAAAGCATACCGGTCACGGGGGATCAGGTTGAGATCCGCGGCGATCTTCAGCCGCAGCCTCCCCAGGACCGGGGCGGCGACATCCGCCCGATCGGCGACCATCATCGCGCAATCGCCCGGACCGCAGCCCAGCCGTTTCCGCAGGCTGGCGAGTACGTTCTCGGGAAGATACTTTTTCAGGGGGGATTTCAGGGTTCCGTCTTCCTTGAACAAGATCCAGAGCAGCCCCCCGGCCCCGGACTCCCGGCAGAAGCCGGTCAGCTCATCGAGCTCCTTGAGAGAGAGGCCGGCGCCGCCGGGAACGGCAAATCCCCTGACAACACCGTTCCCGGCCAGGACCTCCTTAAAAACGCGGAACTCGCTTTCCCGGAACAAATCGCTTAATTCGGCAATCCGGAGATCAAAGCGGAGATCGGGCTTGTCGCTCCCGAAGCGCAACATCGCCTCCACGTAGGTCATCCGGGATATCGGCAACTCCATCTTCACCCCGACAAACTCCGAAAAGAGCGCGGCCAGCATCTCCTCCACCACCTGGAAGATGTCCTCCGGCTCGACAAAAGACATCTCCAGATCTATCTGGGTATGCTCGGGCTGCCGGTCGGCCCGGAGGTCTTCATCCCGCAGGCAGCGCGCGATCTGGAAGTACTTATCCACGCCCGCCACCATCAGCAGCTGCTTGAAAAGCTGGGGGGACTGGGGCAGCGCGTAAAACCGGCCGGGATGAACCCGGCTCGGAACCAGGTAATCCCGCGCCCCTTCCGGGGTGCTTTTGGTTAAAAGCGGCGTTTCGATTTCCCAGAAGCCGCGGGCGTCGAGGATATCCCGGATCCGGCGGGTCACCTGGTGGCGGAGCCGGAGATTTTTCAGCATCACCGGGCGACGGAGATCGAGATACCGGTATTTCAGACGGACCTCCTCCTGAAGATCCTCCTCGTCTTCGATCGGGAATGGGGGCGTCCGGCTGGGATTGATGATCTGAAGGGCGTCGGCGAAAACCTCGATCTCCCCCGTCGGCAGTTTCGGGTTCACGCTTCCTTCCGGGCGTGGCCTGACCACCCCCTTGACCGCGATGACGTACTCCGACCGGAGGCCCGCCGCGAGGCAATGGGCTTCCCCGTTCGCCTCCGGGCTGAAGACGACCTGAGTCACTCCGTTACGGTCGCAGAGATCGATGAAGATCACCCCGCCGTGATCGCGGCGGCGGCGCACCCACCCCGAGAGCACAACCCGGCTGCCTTCATCGGCGCCCCGCAGCTCTCCGCAGGTGTGATCGCGTTTCCAAAATGCCATTATTTTTCCCCTTCGTAAAAATATGCTATCCCCCTGCCTCGCCCCCTTTTTTTAACAGACGATCGAATAGGATTGAATAGGAATTGTTCTCCTCTCCTTGCCCTCGTCATTCGCCTGTCCGCCGAAGCTTTAGCGAAGGCGGATCATTCGGATTTCGTCATTATATTTGCCACCTCATCTTCCCGGACCATCGCTTCTTCTCCGCTCTTCATGTCTTTTAATTTCACCACCCCCCTCTCAATCTCTTCTTCCCCGCGGATCAGGACGTGATTCGCACCCAGCTTATTGGCCTCCCTCATCTGGGCCTTGAGGCTGCGGTCCAGGTAATCCATGCCCGCCCTGAACCCGCGGCGGCGGAGCCGCGAGAGAAGGATGAAGTTGGGGCGGAAAGCCTCCGGAGAGGCCGTAACAATATAGAGGTGCCCGGGAGACGGCGCGGGTATGGTCAGCACACGGTCCCCCACCCCCAGCAGGAGACGCTCCAGGCCGATGGAAAACCCGGCGGCGCCGAGCGAGGGGCCGCCCAGATCTTCAATCAGGGTATCGTATCGTCCTCCTCCGGCCACCGCGTCCTGGGCCCCCAGGCCGGGACCATAGGCTTCAAAGACAACACTGGTATAATAATCGAGCCCCCGCACCAGGAGCGGATTGACGGCGAACGGCACCGCCAGGTCAACCAGAAGTCCGCGAACGGCCTCATAATGCGATTCGCATTCTTCACAGAAAAGCTCGGCCGGCTTCGGTCCCTCGCCGACGATCGTCCGGCAGCCGGGGTTCTTGCAATCGAGGGCCCGGAGCGGGTTGTCCTCCAGACGCCGCCGGCAGTGATCACAGAGTTCCGCCCGGCGGCCGGAGAGGTACCGGTACAATTTTTCCCGGTAGGCCGGACGGCACCGGGAGCAGCCCACGCTGTTTATTCCCAGCGTCCATCCTTCCAGACCGGTTTCTTCCAGACAGCAGATCAAAAGATCGATGACCTCGGCGTCAACGGCCGGATGGAGGCTTCCCAGGGCTTCGATGCCGAACTGGTGAAACTGCCGCCGGCGGCCGGCCTGGGGCCGCTCGCGCCGGAACATCGATCCCAGATAATAATAACGGGCGAGCGACTGCCGGTTAAAAACATCGTGTTCGAGACAAGCCCGGACCACCCCGGCCGTCCCCTCCGGCCGCAAGCTCAGACGCTTCTCGCCCGAGCCGGTAAACGAGAACATCTCCTTTTCAACGATGTCGGTGCTTTCTCCGATGCTCCGGATAAAAAGCTCGGTCGGCTCGACCAGAGGGGTCCGTATTTCCCCATAGCCGTACCGTTCCGCCGCGCTCCGGACGATCGATTCCAGCGCCCGGAAACGACCTGCTTCTTCCGGGAAGACATCCTGCATCCCCCTGATTGCTCGGTAACGGGTCATAGTAAAACACAACGCCTTCGGCGTAACTTTTTGCCACTAAGACACCAAGACACTAAGAAAAACCAAATAAGGTGAGTATCTTGCCATTTCCCCTCTTTTCTTGGTGTCTTTGTGACTTGGTGGCTATAATTATTGAAATTCCGAAACAGCAAGTTAGCTCCGCAACT
>JAZDIV010000131.1:0-2537 GCA_043804695.1 PVC group bacterium
TTGCATAAGCGTTACGACAACGGCGACTGGGACAGGGAGAAATTTGCCGAGAAGCATATTTTGTTTCCGGAGCAGAAAGAAGGCTACGATTATTTACGCATTCTTTTTATGTCTATGAAATGATTTTGCGGAGATGCCCAATGCCTCGTTCAATACGGGTTGAAATCTGCTACACAAGCCCATCAACCCGAAAGTATGACCACAATAAATACCAGTTATCTGTTCGGTGAAATCAATGGTATTAATAAGGTGTAAACGAGTACTACGGTGGATCGATTCGCCGCTGAAGAGGTCTCTGGTCCAGGCTCCAGGCGGCACACATGCCGGTAAGGGAGAATTCGCTGGCATGAACGACTTCGAGGGGTCGTTTCCCCGATGATCCTTCCGGAAGCAAATCATTGATCATTGAAATATCAAACATGGCGCTTGATATTTCAATGCAAGCCAGTGGCGGCATCGCCTTGCCGAGAAGGTCCAGGTGATCCCCCTTGCGGACATCGGAAATGCCTGGAACTACGAATAAGACAAAGTCCGGGGGATGCATCTCCGCCGTGAACGCCAGTCTCCTGACCGCCGCCCGACGGGCAATAGAAAGTATAGAAGATGTCCTGGAAGCAAAAAAAGAGATGTCTGGACCGTCTCGCCGGCGAGGAGGGCTGGACCCGGAAGGTCTGGGGGGAATCCCTGAAGGTCTGCCTCGCCTATCCGAACCTTTACCGGACGGGAATGTCCAACCTCGGCTTTCAGGCCGTCTATGCCCTGATCAACCGCCATCCGGCCTGCCTGTGCGAACGGGTCTTCTTCCCGGAAACCGGCGACGAAGCGCTCTCCGACGACCGCGCCCCCCTGATCAGCATCGAGTCGCAGCAACCTCTCACTGACTTCGATATCATCGCCTTCTCGCTCTCCTTTGAAAACGACTACCCCCAGATCCTCAAAATGCTGGAGATGGCGGGAATCCCCCTTGAAGCCGCGGCACGGGGGGAGAATGATCCGCTCGTCATCGCGGGCGGCATCGCCGCCACCCTGAACCCCGAACCCCTCGCCGACTTCTTCGATCTCTTCCTCCTCGGAGAAGGCGAAGCGATTCTCCCCGGGTTTCTCGATCTGGCAGCCCCGCTGCTGAGGGATCTCCCCCGAGAGGCGCTTCTCGCCCGGATCCAGAAGGAAATCGCCGGGGCCTACGTCCCCCGGTTTTATCAGGTCACCGCCGGAGAGGACGGGCGCATCACTGCCCGGGAATCGGTCGATCCCGCCTTTCCCCGGCGGATCGTCCGGCCGTGGGCCGCCGACCTCGACGCTTTTGCGACCGAACAGGGCATCACCACCGCGGACACCGAGTTCGGCGGCATGTTCCTCACCGAAGTCAGCCGGGGCTGCCGGCGGGGCTGCCGTTTCTGCGCCGCCGGTTTCGTCTGCCGGCCGGCACGTTTCCGGAGCGCCACGGCGCTGGCGCCCTCCTTCCTGCGGGGACTCGAAAAGAAAAAAACGATCGGCCTTCTGGGCACGGCCGTCTCCGACCACCCCGCCCTCATCCCGCTGTGCCGCTCGATTCTGGACGCGGGCGGATCCGTGGCCGTCGGATCTCTCCGCATGGACCGCCTGAGCGGACCCATGGCGGCGCTGCTGAAGGAAACCGGCGTGGAGACCGTCTCCCTCGCCCCCGAGGCCGGCTCCCAGCGCCTCCGGGACGTGATCCGCAAGGGGATCACCGAAGGGGATATTTTTTCCGCAGTGGAAAAACTGATGGATTGTGATATGGTGCAGGTGAGGCTCTATTTCATGGTGGGCCTCCCAACGGAGACGGGCGAGGATATGGATGCCATCGTCCGGCTGGTCAAGGGGATGGAGCACCACGCACGCCGGTATTCGAAAGGCCAAAAAGGGTTCCGGCGTCTGACGCTCAGCATCAACCAGTTCATCCCCAAACCCGGCACCCCGTTCCAATGGCACCCGCTGGAGGATACGGCGGTCGTCAAGCGGAGAATCCGGCAGATCGCCGACGCGCTGCGAGGCGAGAAGGCGGTCCGGGTCATACACGATATCCCGAAGTGGAATTACATCCAGGCCCTGCTCTCGCTGGGCGACCGAACGGTGGGCAGGCTTTTGCTCGCGGTCCATCGGCGAGGAGGGAACTGGGCGAATGCCTTCCGGGAGGTGAACGTGAATCCCGACTTCTACGTCTACCGCCCGAAGGAAACCGAGGAGATCCTGCCGTGGGACTTCATTGACCACGGCACCGAAAAAACAGTCCTCATCAGCGAATACCGGAAGGCACTGGGACTGGGCACAGATTAAACATGACCCCTGGGGACAGATTTAAAACCTGTTCATGGTTTCTTCAACCGTCACTCCTGCGAAAGCAGGAGTCCAGAATTACCCGTATTCACTGGATTCCCGCTGGAGTTTACCCCGTACCGGATACGGGGCGGGAATGACAGATGATAGCAATGTCCGACTTTTTACTAGGTCCCCATTAGCAGAGTAGAGGAGGCAAGACCATGACCACCGTCCCTATACCCCAGTCCCAGATGAGA
>JAZDIV010000132.1:0-4792 GCA_043804695.1 PVC group bacterium
TGAGTGTTTTACTGCGAGCCGGAAAACCAGGAAAAGCTTCGCCGGGCATTGTTCGACCTCCCTGAATTGCCCTTGAAGTTCGATTGGTCCGGTTCCCGCATCATCTATGTCGGCGATGTCCCCTCGAAACAGGGTTTCATCTCATAATCAGGCAGGATCTCTCTCAATGATTTGAGACACCTGAGAACCTGCAAACAGGATTATCCGGAGTGTAAGGGTTATTTTCTATACCGCGGGAAAGAGCGGTTCATGAAGGATGGTATAGTGTGTCTGCCGTGCGGGGAGTTTCTGCTCCGACTCCATCCCGGTGATTGTTTCCCGGATTAGTAGAGGGGAGGAGAGGCCATAAATCCGATCCAATCACATTCAATCGTCTGTTAATTACGAGCAAGTTGCGGAGTTGTCGTTTGATGAGCGAGAAGCCAATCTGCGTGCTGGGCGGAGGTTTGTCCGCCCTCTCCTTCGCGTATTTCTCCCGGCGGAAGATCGTCGTTTACGAGAAAGAGGACCGCCTGGGCGGACTCTGCCGCTCCTTCGAGACGGGCGGGGTCCGCCACGACATCGGCCCGCATATCTTCTTCTCGAAGGACCGGGAGACCCTGGATTTCCTGCTTTCCCTGACCCCGATGCATCAGCTTCGCCGCTCCAACAAAATTTTCTACCGGGGAAAGTTCGTCAAGTACCCCTTCGAGAACGAGCTCTCAGCGCTTCCGGACGAGGACCGGGACTGGTGCCTGGAAACCTTCATCAACAACCCCTACCGGGATTACCCGGCCCCGGACATGCTGAGTTTTTTCTACAAGACCTTCGGCGAAGGGATCACCCGGGCTTACCTGGAGCCGTACAACCGGAAAATCTGGAAATTCGAGCCCGCCTTCATGGACACCCAGATGGTCGGGCGGATACCCAATCCCCCCCCGGAAGACATCATCGCCTCGGCCCGGGGAGTCCCCACGGAGGGCTACCTTCACCAGCTGTATTTTTCCTACCCTGACCGGGGGGGGACCGAATCCATCATCCGGGCCCTGGCGGAACGCTGCCGGGATCATCTCGAAGTCCATCTCTCTTCTCCCCTGGAAAGCTTGGGGGTCAACGGCGACGGGACGTTCCGGGTGTCCGCCGGCGGCCGGGCGCGCGATTTCGGGCGGGTTGTCTCCACCCTGCCGCTGCACGAGCTTTTCCCCCGCCTGGAGCCGGCGCCCCCCGTTGAGGTGGCGCGCGCCTTGGGAAATCTGAAGTACAACTCCCTCCACGTCGTTATCGTGCAGACCGCCCGGGACAACCTGGGGGACAATTTAGCGGTTATGGTGCCCCAGCCGGATATTTCGTTTCACCGCGTCACCCGGCTGGATTTTCTGGGCGAGAACTACCGCCTCCCGGGCGTCTCCACCCTGATGGCGGAGATCACTTTCCGGCCGGGGGACCGTTTCGATCTCCCGCCGGAGGCGGTCGCGGAAATGGCGGTCAGGGACCTGGACCGGCTGGGTTTCTGTCCGGCGGCCTCCGTGAAGAGCGCCTCCGCCCGGACCTTCCGCTACGCGTACGTCATCTATGATCTGGATCATCGGGAGAACACCGACCGGGTCCTGGCCTGGCTCCGGTCGCGGGGGATAGTCAGCCTGGGAAGGTTCGCCGCGTTCGAGTATATCAACATGAATGACGCAGTCGGGATGGCCCGGGATTGCGCGGCGCGTTTCGCCTGACGGATTCCGGAAAGCCGGCCGGCGGGTTCACCGTTTTCCATCACGGAACAAGATTGCGCGATCGCTGTGGGTGTCGGGGGGAATTATCCTGTTCCCGCCTGCTCTTCCGATGGCTCGCCCGGGCCGTCCTCCGGCATTTTGCCTGGTTGGTTTCCACTCCGGAAAGACCTGACTGCCCCATCACCCGGCAGGAGGGAAGATAATCCGGCGGAGGAAAAAGACCAATTCGGCCGCTTTGACCAATCTTCCCCGGGCCGGAAAGTATCTCTCTCCCCGCAAGGCGATCTCGTTTAAGGCCAGCAGCCGCTCCACCCGCAGATCGATCATCTGCTCGGGAGAGTAGTTCTGGCTCATCTCATCTTTCACCACTGCCCCCGCCCGGTGCCCCTGGGCCAGGATCCGGATCCGACGGGCGGTCTCGCTCATATTGAAGATATGGAAGTAAACGTAAGCCGCCAGGAGATAGACGGAGAAGAGATAGAACCCCGACCAGAAGATCGCGGAGAACGGCCGGACGGAGAAAACGAGCAGCCAGGCCAGGAAGAGTACTCCTACCGGCAGAAGACCGGCCATGGTCGCCGCCACCGGTCCTTTCTGGCGGAGGGCCTTTTCCCGGTAGAGGCCGAGGAACCGGACCAGGATTATCTGGACCGCGAAGGGGATGAAAAAGGAGAACAGGACCAGCAGGATATAGCAGGTCCGAGCGGTTGTCAGCGGGGCCAGCATCATCCTTCCCCGATCGGGAGTTTGAGTATCCGGCGGTAGGCGAGGAAGAAGCGGGCCAGGAGCCTCCCGGTACCGGTGATCCCCCAGGCGTCGTACTCCCAGGAGATCAGTCCGTCTTCCACCAAATCGTCGAAACGGTCGGAGAACATCGCCTCCCGGGGGAAAAGGCCGTTGATCTCCTTCAATGTCAGTCCGCCCGGCCGGTTCCGGTGGATCTCGAGGACGATCTTCAGCGAAGGACAGCCGGCCTGAATCGGGGGGTAGGTCATAATGTAGGCCGCAGAGAGAACGCCCAGCCAGATAAAGGAGAAGATCAATTTCCAGCTCAGGTTGCCGGGAAAAACCGGGGTGGAAGCCGCCCGCCAGTTACCGATCAAAATACCTGCATAGGCCAACCCCGGCAGGATGATGAAGATGATCACCAGCCACATCATCTCCCGCGGCGGTTTTCTCCAGCGCCAGATGATGACGTGGAGCAGCAGGGCAGCCAGGAAGCCGGCGGTTCCCCAGGCAATGGCGGATAATATCGGCATAGGTAAATACTATCAATCCCGAGGTTATTTGACAAGCAGGGTTGTCTCCTGATAAGGTATCGTAAGCTGTATTTCTTATGGCGTCGGGCCGTAGAGGTATGGAATAATCTATATAGATTGCCGGGGAGTACATGGTTACGGGGAAGCTTGCCCCTCCTTATTTAACAGAAGATTATGAACCCGATTGAAATAGAAAATCGATCACTGCAAATATCCTCCACCCGTTCAATCAGGCTGATTGCGGGATCATTCGCGATCATCGCGGCGGGGATGTTTTTTCTGTTTTTCCTCCGGCACCCGGTAGACTGGCTGCAGCCGGAGACTTTACGGGTGCGTTATTACGGCCTCCAGGCCGGTTTGAGGGAAGGACCGGTAACCGCGTCCCTCAATGTCTACGATCTCCTCAAGCCCCTGGTCTGGGAGGCGCAGGGGGGGATGTTCGACGGGCGTTATCCGATAATGCTTCTTGACGCCCTGATCCCCAAGATCTACCAGACTTTTTATTCCCTCTGCGGTCCTTCCCTTCGGGAACCGATTAACCTGGCTCTGATACTGTTAACCTGGGTCTTCCTCTTGCTGCTGATTCGAGAATGGTTCGGATCCATAAGCGCCGCCCTGGTGTCCGCCTCGTGCTGGTTGCTCACCTCCCAGACCCTGCTCGACGCCCATTTCCCGATCCGGCCGAATATGGCGCTTCTGACCTTCCTCCTGGTCTATATATTCTGGGAATTAATCCGCTCTCGGAAACTGACGAACTACCGGTTCAGCCTGGTCCGCGTGGGGATCGCCCTGACCGCGGCCGCCTTTATCCACGAGTTCGGACTCATCTTTGTTCCCCTGGTCCTGATCCTGATCTGCTCGGAGCGTTCTTTGCGCCGCCGTCTTATCCCGGCCACCGTTGTTGGCCTTCTCTCCTGGGCCGTTTACCTGATCTCCCTCTTCATCGTGCTCCCCCCCCTGGCCGAGCGGGCGGTTGGTTATCCCCCCCCGATGGACTGGATGACCGGAGGATTGGAACCACTATTGGCCGATCCGGCGATAATCCTATCCCGGGTTCGCGATTTTGTCCTGGTGGGGATCAGGGAGATGTTCCACCAGAATTTGGGAGCGGGTGGTAATCTCCCGGTACTGAGCCGTTTCATCGGGCCCGCCGCCGCACTGGTAATCTTGATCATGGGAGGGAGGAAATCCTGGCGGCTGGCGTTCCCGCCTCTGATCCCGGCCGTCCTCAATTTCCTGGCCATCGCCCTGTTGATGTTTCCCGTGATCCCGGCCACGGTCGAGATGCCGGTCTATTACTATGCCACGATCATCGTTCTCTTCATCCTCCCCCTGGGTGGTTTCCTGTCCGGCCTCTCCGCCCGGCCGGCCAGAAACTGGGTTCTTGTCTGCCTGGCCCTGCTGATCATCGGCGGTTTGAACTTCGGGCAAAGTTCCCGGGTGCTCGAGGGGATGCCGGCCGATTTCGGTTTTAACGATCCGGCCCGTCGATATACCCGCGACGTCATCAACCTCCCCCCCGCCCGCCGGGCGGCGGAGGTAATTCCGGTCCCCGTCTATACCGCCTATCCCCGCCCGCGGGTCTTCGATATCTCCCGCCGCTGGGATATTATGCTCCGGGTCTGGCACGGGGAATCCGAGCAGGTTTTCTCGATGCTGATGCCGGTTCTCAACCTCCGGCTCTATGAGCGGGGTTTTCTGATCGGGGACCCGGAAGAATTCACCGCTCTTAACCCGTCCCGCCCGGGGGAATACGAAGCCCGGGCGGAGCTTTACTGGGATATGCCGGCCCGCCGGTTGGTCGATCTGGGCCGGCTCCGGGCCGCCGCC
>JAZDIV010000133.1:0-14605 GCA_043804695.1 PVC group bacterium
GGTCGTTTCCGCGCCTGGGAAGCCCTCTTCCCGGCTATAGAGAGATGCTGTTGGTCGATTGCAGACCGTCGGCGACTTCCCGGATGATTCCCCGCTGCACGTAAATCGGGCGGACAAGCTTGCGCAGGGCCGGAAGTCGCCGGACGAAAGCGATGGAGCCGGCAATGCAGCAGGTTCCACCGAAGATCACCATCAGCGGTGCCCCGATGAACTGCGCCAGGATGCCCGCGAGCAGGCTGCCAAGCGGCACCATACCCATGAACGCCATCGAGTAGAAGCTCATCACCCGCCCGCGCTTGTCGTCGTCAACGATTGTTTGCAGGACGGTATTCGTTGAAGCCATCTGTACCATCAAACCGAGTCCGATCACGGACATCACCGGCAGCGTCAGCCACAACCGCGTCGACAGCCCCAGTGTGATCAGGCCGGCGCCGAACACGGCGGGCGCCCAGGCGATCACCCGCCCGAGCCCGCGCACGCTGCGCCGCCCGGCCAGGTACAGGGCCCCGGCGAGTGCGCCGACCGCGGCGGCCGAAATGAGAAAGCCTTGCGTGCGCGCGTTGCCGTGCAGGATCTGCTGGGCGAAGATCGGCAGGAGTTGCGAATAGGATGCGCCGGCCAGGCTGACCAGCGCGAGCAGGAGCAGCAGAGAACGGATCGGCGGGAAGCCGAAGGCGTAGCGGAATCCCTCCCTGAGGTTATCGAGGACCTTGGTATGACGCTCGACGCGCGCGTTCGGCCGGACGCGCATCATCAGCAGCCCGGCGATCACGGCAATGTAACTGAGCCCGTTGAGCAGGAAGCAAAGGGCTTCGCCCGAGCCCGCGATCAGGAGGCCGGCGATTGAGGGGCCGATCAGCCGAGCGCCGTTGACTATCGAGGAGTTCAGGGCAATAGCGTTGGTCAGATCCTCGCGCCGGTCGAGCATCTGGACGAGGAACGACTGCCGGGCAGGCATGTCCAGCGAGTGGATGAATCCGAGCAGGAGCGAAAGCACGATGACGTGCCAGATCGCGAGCCGGCCGGAATACATCAGGGCCGCCAGCATCAGGGCCTGGGCCATCGACAGCACCTGCGTCAGGATGACGAGGCGGTACCGGTCCACGCGGTCGACGAGCACGCCGGCGAAGGGCGCCATCACGAACGTCGGGATCCGGGAGGAGAACCCGACGAAGCCGAGCAGCAAGGCGCTGTGGCTCATGCGCCAGACGAGCCAGGCGACCGCCGTCATCTGCATCCAGGTGCCGATCAGCGAGATGCCTTGGCCCATGACAAAGAGCCGGAAGTTCCGGTGCTGCAGCGATCGGAACAGCAGGCGGAAGTTCAGAGACCATTTCGACTTTCGTTCTTCTTGCGCCATGAATCTCCTCGCCAGCGCCTCGGCTGACCGGCGCCGGCGAGACGGGCCGAAGGCGCGGATTACCTGCGTACGTGTCGAGTCGGTTATTGGGCAGACTCTCTACGCGGTTGCCAGTTGATCTGAGAACTCGTTTGATTACTTGTAGGCATCTTTTCGGTCGTCGATCGTGAGGATGTAAACTACTTGTTCTTCTTGATCGACGATATAGAAAAGCCTGAACTTGCCGATTCGGTATCTCCAGGTATCGGGGGAGTGCCCCTGAAGTTTCTTGATATTATTTCCCCAAAAGGGTTCTGTCTTGATTTGGGGGTAGACAAAGGAATCGAGTTTCTTCCTCAAGAAGGTGGCGTCGCGAGATGACAGTTTCTTGATCTTTTTCAAGAACTCGTCGGTCTCAAATATGCGGAAATCAGACAAAGCGACCCCGCTTGGCTTTCGCATCGCGAAGACCGCTCTCGATACTGCGATTCAATTCTGCGTTATCTCTGATTTCTGCCATCTCGAATTCATCTACATACTCATGCTCTTCAATAAAGCGCAGGGCTGCGGTTTCGATAAAATTCGATAGCGGGCGGTTGTCATGTTCTGCCAAGCCTCGAAATCTCTTGTATACCTTGTCATCAAGTCTCAGTGTTACAGTTTTGGACATTATTCGCCTCCTGAACTGTATCTACTGTCTACACATAGAATACAATAGAATACATAAGAATGCAATAGAATTTATGATTATTTTTCAATGGAACGCTGAGCTCAACAGCGCCCGGCAGTATAGATGTTGATGAGTAAGAATGGTCTCATGGGCATATCGAAAAGCCTCATTTAATGCGGTACTCAGGACGTCCGTTACAACGCCTTAATCCTGTTTAAGGACTCCTCCTTTATCATGCCTATTGGTATGATGAAGAGACTTCTCAACCCTCATCAACCCCCCGACAAATCGGGGGGATCGGGGAAAGGAGGACCTGTCCAGTACATTTTTTATGACGGAGGCCAATGCAATTCTGTACCCAGCGACTTAAATTTTACTGCGGGGTGGATCTGCATGCAAGACCGAATGGGAGTAGACACTTCTTGTTCGATCGAATAAGAAGTGTCTACTCCCATTCGGTTTAAGCTATCTTATCTATGAATCGGCGCACAGGGCATTCACGTGTCCCGCACGGCCATACTGCAGGATCGCCTGATCGGCGGTGAGGAGGGATGCCCCGGATTCACGGGCGGTGGCAATGAGCAGGCGATCAGCGGGGTCGCCGGGGAAGACGCCGGGCAGCCGGGTGCTGGAGATCGCGATGCGAGGCGTGAGTTCCGCCAGCCGGATGCCCGGCGCGGCCAGCGCCTCCCGGATCCAGCTTTGGCAATCCCCCGCCAGGACCAGGCGTCCCCCGGTCTCCAGCATCGCGACTTCCCAGACGGAGATGACCGAAACCAGCAGCCGGCCGTCGGGAACGGCTTGTTCGAGCAACCGGCGATTTCTCTTGCCCAGGCGACTGTCCCCCAGCATCAGCCACACCCACACGTGGGTATCCAGCAGGACTGAGCGCGGCATCACTCCGCCTCCCAGTTCTCGCCGGTTGGGGCCACGATATCACCAGTGATCGTCCCCTTCCCCTTAAGGTATCCGAACAGCGGTTGTTCCGGGGCCGGGGAGACCGGGACCAGCCGCGCCACCGCCTTGCCCCGCTTGGTGATCGTGATCGTTTCATGCGTCTCGGCCACGCGATCCATGAGCTTCAAGCACCGCGCCTTGAATTGACCTGCCGCGATCTCCATAACCGCCTCCCGCGAACACTCGACTTTATACAACTTTATCCTTATGACTATAGTTATATGACCATATTCACAGTTGATTGTCAAGCCCTGTTTCATTGAGCTGAGGGCGTCCCCGGCAGCGCTGCCCGGGGGGATGCGGGACTGCCCCGAAAAGGCCTTTCGGCCGTCGGGGTAAAAAGTCCCGCGCTACAAGCGGGCCGGGAGCTACGAGGAGGGGTGGAGGAAATGGAGGAAACGCCGGAGAATGTTTTCCCGCTTCAGGGATTCCGCCACCTCGCTTTTCTTGAGCGTCTTCAGGCGTTCCAGGGCGGCGGCGTTTTTTTCGGCCCGGTCAGCGACCAGGTCGGCCAGGCAATCCGGGATCTCCGGACGAAGGCCAAGCAGGCGGGTAAAAGCGGCCGCGCTCACTTCCAACAGCTCCACCTCGCCCCGGGCGGTCACGGTGGCGGTCCGGGGGAGCCCGGTCAGAAGAGTCATCTCTCCCACCAGCGCCCCTCCCTCGACCTCGATCTCGTGGGCCGGGAGGTTGTCCTCCGCCGCGATCGTCACGCCCAACCTCCCCCGGGTGACGATGAAGCAGCTCTCGCCCCCCTCCCCCTGCCGGAAGACAGGTTCCCCGTCCGTGTAGCGGACGAACCGGAGGTCGCCGGCCAGGGTCCGCGCGTCCTCGTCCGCCAGGAGCGGCCGCCCCTCCCCGTCGACCAGAACGGCGGTCATCAATTCTGAGTTTACCAGGGCCCGAGCCCGTCGCTCCAGCTCCCCGTCGTCGGGGGGAAGGCGGCGCTGTCGATAGACGACCGCCATGAAGTCGTTGAGGAGCTTGTCGCTCATCGGGAAGGGTATCTCGATCGAGCGACGCTTGAACTCGTACCAGATCATCCGGCTGACATCGCCATCGAGGGGGACCCGGTCGTAATAACGCTTGCTCCAGTAGCGGAGAACGTAGTTGATCCCGAAATCCTTGTACTCAGTCACGTAGGCGGTCGGTTTCGGCTTGCGGAGCACCTCCGGCACGCTGAGGGCGGCGCTGACCAGGGCTTCGATCACCTCACCCGGAGCGTCGGAGTAGCTGGCACCGACATTGATTTCGTGCCGGCGGACCGGCGTCGGCGTGCTCAGGTTGCGGACCACGGTCGAGGAGACAACGCTGTTAGGAACCACGATCGTGTGGCCGCCCATCGTCCGCAGCCGGGTCTCCCGCCAGTTGGTCTGGATCACCCTCCCCTCACACTCCCCGACTGAAATCCAGTCGCCGGGGACCACCGAGCGGGTCAGGTGAAGGGACATCCCGGCGAGCAAGTTCCCGAGAACTCCCTGAAGCGCGAAGCCGATCACGGCGGTGAGGAGGGCGGTCGAGGCCAGCAGGGGCGAGATGTCGACCCCGAGACCGAAGCGGAGGATGGCGAAGAGGACGAGCAGGAGGCAGACGAACCGGATGATGTTCCGGAGCAGCGCCGGGATGGGGAAAGGCCGTTCCCGCCGGTCGTAGAACTGAAGAGCGAGCGACTCCAGGAAACTCAGGAAAAAAAGAGCGGCCCAGAAGACAAGCCAGTTCTGGAGGTGCGCCGGCATCCCGGGGGGGAATTGAATCGCCAGCTCCCGGCGGGCCAGGAAGAAGAGAGGCGGGGAAAGGATCAGGACGGCCAGGGGGAAGGCCAGCCGGCTCGCCAGATAGCGCCCGGCCCCCTGCCAACCGGCAACGGCTTCCGCGCGTTTCGCCCAGCGCCGGCAGGGGATCGTCACCAGGAAAGAAAATAACAGGATAAAAACAAAGAGACCGATTTCAGATATAACCGGAAGGTAACTGCTCATTATAAATTAGCTCGCTACGCTCGAAAATTTATATATTAAACACATTTTACGATAACGAACAGAGATTGATTATGATTATGAGATTAGTTCAAGTACTCCGTGTCGCCTGTTGCTTAATTTTTTCCTCGTTCCCACGCTCTGCGTGGGAATACAACGCAGCAGCTTTCGTTACGACGCAGAGCGTCGTAACGAGAGGGAAGGGGTAGCTTACTACTTTCAAAGGGCTAAAATGTTACCAAATTCCAAACCCCAAATCATAAACAAATCACAAATCCCAAATCACAATTCCGGCCTGGCGAATCCTGGATTTGCGACGGTACACTACCAAATGACATCGGCCTTTTTTATTTTAAGACCACTTCCATCCCCTGCCGGCCCAGCCGGGCGGTTGGAGAGACCCGGGTCAGATTTTCTTCAATTTTCTCCAGGATCGAATCGTCGGCGAGGGGATCGTGGTGGGTGACGATGAGTTGTCCGGCCCGGACTCGTTCGGCGACATCGACCGCGTTCTGCCAGGTGCTGTGCCCCCAGCCCCGGTAGTCAGGGTAGTTCCGATCGTCGTACTGGCCATCGAAAACGAGGAGCTCCGGGGGAGCGGGTTCCTGGCAGAGCAGCTCGAATGCGGTTTTCTCCTCCGCGGACGATTCATTCCATTCGACATCGGTCGCGAACACGAAGGAAGCCCCGGTTGCCGGTTCGTCGATCCGGTAAGCGGTGGCGCCGCCCGGATGGTGAAGACCGGTCCAGCGGACCAGAAGCCATCCCCGGCGGAAGGGGCCGCCGCCGTTATCGGGCGGGAGCGTCAGGAACGTGATCCAGGCGGGAATGGTATCAATCTGGAGTGGCCAGAGAGGGGCATCGAAGATCTTCGACACGACCTCTTCCGGTGTCCGTCCTTTCCGTTCGGGTGAGGCAATGGTAAGGCGCATCGAATCCCGATAGAGCGGCGCGAAGGACGGCAGTCCGATCAGGTGGTCGAGGTGGTAATGGGTCATCAGGAGAAAAAGCGTCGGCTCATGAGGTTCCCTGATCAGCCGCCGCCCCAGGTTTCTCAGGCCGGTTCCGGCATCGATGATGATCTGCTCACCCCCGGCTCCTTCAACCAGCAGGGACGTGGTGTCCCCGCCGTACCGTGAAAAAGCCGGCTGGGTGACGGGGCTAGTGCCGCGCACACCGAAGAAAGTAACCTTCATATTTTTTTGCTCCGCAAAAAAATATACTATTTCTCTGTCAAGTTCCAGACGCCGTCCCAGGTCTTGCCGGGATCGTTGATAAGGGCTTCGCACCGCTCGGCATAGACCCGGGCTGCCGGATCTTCGGGCAGTTCCTTAAAGAGAGCGAGCGCTTCTTTCCACCGGCCTTGATAGCACATCGCCACGCCCTGGGCAAACGCTTTCCATCCGGGAGGTGGCTCTTCCTCCCTCGACCCCCAGGGCTGGAATACGGTGACCGGTGTTTTTCGCCCCACCACCCGGAGTTTCCCGAGTTCCCTCCCGGTAAATGCCCCGGCGGTCTGTTCCCAGGTCGCCTCCGAGACCATCAGGTAGGTTCCGAAGGCCTTGTTCGCCCCTTCCAGCCGGGAGGCGAGGTTGGCCGCGTCGCCCAGCACGGTGTAGTCGAACCGGTCGCGGGAGCCCATGTTCCCCACCACCACCTCCCCGGTGTTGAGTCCGATCCGCATGAAGAGATCAACCCCGACCCGTTCCCTGAAATCGGCGCGCCGGGCGGCCAGCTTCTTCTGACAATGGAGCGCCGCGCGGACGGTCCGCTCCGCGTGGTCATTCTGAGCGAGAGGGGCGTTCCAGAAAGCCACGATCGCGTCCCCGATGTACTTGTCGAGCGTCCCCCCTTCCTCGAGGATGATGTCGGTCATGTCGGAGAGAAAGTCGTTGAGGAGCGCGGTCAGGGTGGGCGGGTCGAGTTTCTCGGAGAAGGTCGAGAACTTCTGGATGTCGGAAAAAAAGATGGTCAGGACCTTCCGTTCGCCCCCCAGGGCAAGCTGGGAGGGGTCTTCAATCAGCCGCTCGATCACGGCCGGGCTGAGATAATACTTGAATGCCCCCTTGATGAAGGCCTTCTGGCGCCCCTCGGTCGCGTAGTTGTAAAGCAGCGCCCCGGCCAATGAAAGGACCACCGCGGCCTCCCCGGCGATGATCGGCCACCAGCAACCGGCCGGGTAGGCGGCGAACCCGAGCACCCACGGAAACGGAAGGCAGAGAGCCGAAATGACGGCGCTCTCCCCGGCTTTCCGGGCCAGGGAGACGGCGCTTCCGGCGGCGATCGCCAGGAGTACGATCAGCCCGGCCGCCGGAAGGGCCGGAGCATCCTGCAGGAAATCGCCGGACAAAAGGTTGTCAAGAACGGTGGCGTGGACGAGAACACCCGGTGATTTCGGGCTGAGCGGGGTCGCCCGCAGGTCGTGAAGGCCCGGAGCGCTGAAGCCGAAAAACACGTAGCAGTCCCGGAATGTCGCCGGGTCGATCGACGGTTCCGCCCCTTCCTGGATTCTGAGCTCGGACTGGATGACGGCGGCGGCGCTCAGCGGCCGGTAAACCGCGGTATCCCCCCGGAACCGGAGGAGCGCCCGGCCGGATGCGTCCAGCGGAACGGACTTCTCCCCGAGATGAAGCGTTGTCCCCCCGATCGAAAGCGGAACGGCCTCCGCGTGCAGCGGCGCCAGGTAGGCGGCGGTTCCCAGCGCGGGGATGCAGTGGTTATCGAAGACGCCGAAGAGGGCGGACCGGCGGAAGATCGCGTCCGGATCGGGCTCTTCGGTGACATTCCCCAGGAGGACGGCATTGAGGCCGACCTCCGGGATGGGGAAGGTCGCCCGGGGATAGACCAAGCTTTTCTCCCGCTCCGGGGTGGAAAGCCAGGATGAGAGCCCTTCGAGAGGGATCCCGCGGGGAGGAAGGTCGGGGGGCCAGGCCGATTCTCCGCCCGTCATTTTGCTGAGGGAAAGGGCGGCGGTGAACGGGGGCGAGCGACGGATCGCTTCCCCCAGGGCCACGTCCTGGGAGACGCTCTGCCGGTCGGACGACTCGGTGTAGAGAACGTCGAAGGCGACGGAACGGGCGCCTCCCCGCCGGCAGAAGTCGATGATCGGACCGTAGACCTCCCGCGGCCAGGGCCAGGACAGGCCCATCTCCTTCTCTCCCCAGTCGAGGCTCGCCTGGTCGAGCAGGATGATTTTAACCTGCTCGGTGGTCGGGGAGGGGCGGGCGAAATACCGAACCCGCCAGGCCCAGGAGGCCGACTCCCAGCGATCGAGGAGGCCGAGATGCCAGAAGAGCAAGGCGAGGATCGACGCCAGGAAACCGATCAGGATACCGCGGCCGATCTTTTTTCTTTGCTTGTTAAAATTTTTGCCTGACAAAAATTTTAGATTCCTTTCAAGTTTCTCCCGAAGCGTTCCTGCCGGGGCGCGGGCACGGCGACGACCGTGTAGGTGTCGATGATCGCCTCGACATCCTTGATCCGGTCGTTCGGGTCGGGATGGGTCTTGGCAAAATCAAGGCCGCCCGGCTTGAGCTGCTTCTTCATCTCCCGCAGCATCTCGACCAGGCCGTTCGGGTTGTACCCCACCCGTTTCACGATCACGATCGCCGATTCATCCGCTTCCCGTTCCGCCGAGCGGGCGTACCCGCTGTTCATCATGGTGGAGGTGATGTCGCTGATGCTGCCCTCGAAGGCCTCGGTCAGTTCGGCCAGTTCCTTCCCCCCGAAGCTCTTGGCTCCTTCCGCCGCCAGGATGGTCAGGGCGGAGGTGAGGCGGCCCGACTTGATCGCCTTCAGGCCGTGCTGGTTCTGGACATGGCCGACTTCATGGGCGAGCACCGCCGCCAGGTCATCCTCGTTCCGACAGAGCCTGATCATCCCGCGGGAGATAAAGATGAACCCGCCCGGCGCCGCGAAAGCGTTGATCTGGTCGGAATCAAGGATCAGGAAATGGTAGCCGGCGAAGGTCTCCGGCTTGTCGGAGGCCGCCGCCAGGGTCTGCCCGAGCAGGTTGAGATAGCGGATGGCCTCCTTGTCGTCATAGGGGGGGTAGGCGTGCAGAACCGTCGCCGCCACCGCCCGACCGATGTAGTACTCCTGCTCGGGGGTGATATCGGCAAACGTCTTGGCCACCGCCTTGGAGGCCCGGCCCAGCGATTCCGCCTGCTCGTCGGTCATCACCCCGGTCGCCTTGCCGACCTGGCCTCCCAGTTCCCCCATCGACTCCAGAGTCTTGCAGCCGCCGATCGCGGCCAGGCAGACGAGAACCGCCAGGAGGCCAAATGTGCTCGCCGGATTCGTCTCCATCAGCTCTCTCTCCTTCATCGCCGTCCTCCTCCGGGCGCGGTCACCTGCCCGACCTTCAGGAATCCCTCCATCTGCTCCGGCAAGATGATGATCTTTTCCATCCGGTCCACCCAGGTGAAATCAATGTCGGAGTTTCGGGTTTTGAACTCGGCCTCGACATCGGAGTTGAACCCCTTCCCGGCCAGGGCCAGCTCATCGCCGGAGGCGGCGGTTTCGACAGTTCCGCTCCCGGCCGAAAGCTCGATCTCGTCGTCGGTCAAAGCCGAGATGTGAATCCATCCCTGGGGCCCGCTTCCCTTGCGCCCCAGGACCCACTCTCCCTGTTCCTGGATGACGGTGACCCGGTCCCCGTAAGAGACCGAGCCGACTATCTGGCCGAGAAACGACGGCTTGGATCGAAGGGCGCCGTTCCTTACCTGCACGTTCAAAATATCGGCCCGGGTTCCCGCCGCCGTCCCGGCCAGCAGAAAAAACAGCAGCGATACCCCGATTACGCCTGTTTTCATTTCCATCACCTCATGGTTCCACTGCATTTTAACTCACTGTTTTCTTCCGTCTGCTTACCTTCCGTCTTATTAGAAGAAAAAACCGCGAAAAAATTCAATATAAATTAGCGCCTCCGGCGCTAATTTAGAAGAATTGGAGTGAATTGTACCTTTTAAACTTGTAACAGACTGATGATTACCCAAGAATTAGTTTGAATGCAACTGCTCAATAAACAACGGTAAGCCCTTAGCGTAATAAAACAAAACAACATGTTTTCCTGGTTGCTTTTTCGCCTGTTTTGGGAGTTCAATAATCGGAAAGATCCAATTATTGAACTCCCGAAACAGTAAATTAGCTGACTTCATTGCTCATTCACCGGGGTCTCGCTATCCGGCGGCGCGGGCACCACTTTCCTGATTTCCTCGAATAGGCCTCGAACGTCCTCCCGGAACGCCTCCTGTTCGCACTGCTCTCCGGTCTCCACCGCCGAGGTGATCATCTCCAGGGAGGCGGTGATGTCACCCCGGGCAAAGAGGTTGCGGGCCGACCGGAAGAAACGGTCCCCGGCCGAGCAGTAATCGCCGGCCCGGCGGTAGGCGTCTCCGGCGCGGGCCAGGGCTCCGGCCATTGCCGCGTACCGGGCCGACCGGCGAAGGAGGCCGGCCTGCCGGTCGAAGGCCGCGCCGGCTTCGCTCGCGGAGCCTTCCCGGAGCAGGATATCCCCTTCCAGGGCGGCATACTCGGCCGCCGCGAGATCGTCCTCCGTCTCCTCCAGAAGCTGCCGGGCGGCGACCAGCTCGCTCGCCGCAGCCTGATCGTCATCCGCCAGAATGGCCAGCCGGGTCCTGAGAAAGGCGGCCTGGAGCCGGACCGCTGGAGTCAGGCTCCCCTGATCGACGCAGACTTCTTCCCGGAGCAGGCTCTCCGCTTCCTCCGGGCGACCCTGGAGAAGGGCGACCCGTGCCTGCAGCAGGGGAAGATCGGTCGGGATGCCGCCCGCCTGCAGGAAGGCCCGGCGGGCTTCCCCCAAAAGGTCTTCCGCCCGGTCGAGATCCCCCTCTTCCAGGCAACAGGCGGCCAGGTTATAGGCGCCGTTGCCGATCTCGCCGGCGTCATCCATCACCCGGGCCCGCTGCAGCGCCAGGCGGTAATGCCGGGCGGCCAGCTTGAACTCGCCCCGGTCATAGGCCATCCGGGCCGACGCGGCCGCCTGGGACAGCTCCGGGTCAATCCGCCTGGCCGGTCCCGAACTCGAACATGCCGTGAGAAGCAGCGTAAGAACTGCGGTGATATATCCGGATAACTTTACGGTATACATAGGAAATCCGAAGCGGAAGCTCGATCCACTCTCTGTTCGGACAACGTGCCGGAGTACGGGGGTGATGGAGCAATGGAGTGTTGGAGGCCGGATCTCCCATTACTCCACCACTCCATTACTCCACTACTCCATCTTTTCATAAATTCCGTTCTGCTCTCGTATATGTTTCTGCCTGCCTACTCACCAATCGAAATGGATGACACCGGAATCCGGGAACTCCCCTCCCCCCGGTCGACGTACCCTCGGATCAGCCAGTGCCGCTGCAGGGCTTCAATCAGCCGCTGCGTTTCGCGCAGGGTTTCCCGTGACTGGAGCACCAGCCCGGGGACGTCCTCGACTTCGCCGGCGATGGTCTCCGCCATGGGGGGAAACGTGTGGACGGTCCGGGCGGCGTCGTCCGCGATCACCTGCAGCCGTTCGGTCATCTCTTTGAGTTTCCGGACAATTTCTTTCAGGTCCTCCGTCATCCCCGGGTCGCGGAGGACGGCGCCCGCCATCCCCTCCCCTGCCGCCAGCCCTTCGGTAATCCGATTCAGGTTGCCAAGCAGCTGCTGAAGGCTGCCCCCGGGGTCGCGGATGTCGGCGGCGAGGCGCGTGTACTCTTCTATCGCGAGCCTCGTCTGCTCGATGACCGGAATAACCTCCTCCATGACTTTTTCCACCTCGATCTCCAGAAACTCGGTTATCTCGGTATCCTTCGCGCACGTCAGGGACGAACCTTCCGGGAGAGGGGCGCCCGTGCCCTTGGTGATGTCGATGTAGGAATCGCCGGCCAGCACAAACTTTTTCTTCACGATCACCTTGGAGTCTTCACGGACAAAACGGAAGAAATCGCCCTTGATCGCTATCCGTCCGGTCATATTCCCATCCGAGTCGACCGACAGCTTTTCCAGGGATCCCACCACCGCTCCCAGGATGACGACCTCGGAGCTCTCCTGGAGACCCAGGGAGCCTTCGGGGGGAAAGATCAGGGTGTATCGGTGGACGGATTCAAACCATTGCTGGGACTGCCCGGCCAGGAAGATCCCGACCAGGAGAATGATCAGAACCAGGAGCACGAAGGTCCCCACGATCTCGTTGACATACCGGAACTTGAACGGCTGCGCCATAAAATTTTTGCTCTAAATTAGCGCCGGAGGCGCTAATTTATTTTATTAAAGAGAATTTTTCTTTTAAAAAATAGAACAGACTGATAATGATCCAAGAATTAGTTTAAAAATAACTACTCAGTAAGCAACGGCAAGCCCATATTATTATAATTCTAAAAAGACATAATCTCATCCCGGGTGCTTTTTCATCTGTTTCGGGAGTTCAATAATAGGATTTTATCCGATTATTGAACTCCCGAAACAGTAATATTAACTTTGTTCCAGGCGTGGACCTTTCAAGCGATACCTTTTCAGAGGGGATAACCGGACCGCCGAGAGATCCGGAAAATCACCGCTGATCCAGAGGACCGCCGCGCCCCGGACCAGCGCGCCGGCGATGCCCTTGATCAGATAATGCAGCACGTCAATATACGCATCCCTCAAGGGTTCTTCCAGTATAATTAACGCCGGCTCGCCTAAAAAAGCCCGTGTCCACTCGGCGCGACGAAGGATCGCCTTCTGGAGAAGAGCCGGCCGAATGTTCGGCAGTTCTTTCAATCCGAAAAACTCCCCCGTTTTCCGGGCCGCGGCAGCGATCTCATCCGCCGAAAGCCCTGAGTGATGGCGCAGCGGGAGCGTGATATTCTCATCCACGTTGAGGTTGCTGATCCAGCCGCCGGTCATGAACACCCTGCCGATTTTTCCCCGGGCCCGAGCCGCGTCCCTCGGGCGAAGGGCAAGCCAGTTCTCCCCCAGGAAAAGGATCTCACCGCCGGCGGCTTCAACCAGTCCCTGGGCCGCATCGGCCAGCGGAGAGAGCCCGTGCCCTCTCTCCACGCTGACCAGGGCCAGCTCTCCGGCTTTGAGGAGCAGGCTGACATTTTCCAGCCCGTACTCATAGGGGGGAGGCGCGATCACCGATGCGTCCCGGAAAGAGAGGATTTCCGTCCCCTCGGTATGTGCAGTCCTTTCGTTCATGATAAATTAGCTCCCTTCGGTCGCTAATTTAATGCTTCGGAATTTTAATAATAACTATGCAGATTTCAGTCTACAGATAACCCATACTTTAAAGGTAAAACGTGGGCTGAGATTATAAGGCCTTCTTAGAGTGTTGCCTCTATGATAATAGTATCGTTAACCAACAGACCCGACGAAGTCGGGTCCATTATAAAGTAGCGAGCGTAGCTCGCTACTTTATATATAGGTAAAAATAGAGACCAGGACCGAGACGATGAAAAGGGCGGTGACCGAACGGACGACCGCCCGGGTTGCCGCCTGGGGGACCTCGGTAATCGCGGCGCGCACCCCCAGCCCCTCGGTACAGCAGATGACCCCGGTCAGCAGACCGGGGATGATTGTCTTTGCCAGAAGGTTAAAAACGTCGGAGGGGGTGATCGCTTTGAAGACGCTCCGGAAGAAAAAAACCGGGCTGCCGGCGGTGGCGCCGAACAGGACCCCGCTCAGGTACCCGCTCCCGAAGGAGACCACGATGAAAATGATGCTCAGGCAGAAGACCGATCCGACCACACCCAGTACCCGGGGCACGACCAGGTAGAGGAAAGGATCCAGGCCCAGGGCGTCGAGCACCCTGACCTCGCCCGAGACGTTCATGTTCCCCAGTTCGGTCGCGATCGCCGTTCCCGAACGGCCGATCACCACAAAGTTGACCAGGAGGGGCCCAATCTCCCGGATGATGACCATCACCAGCACCGGCCCCAGGAGACTGGTCTGGCCGGCCCGGGCCAGCCAGACCTGGGTCTGGACCACCACCGAGATGCCGATCAGAAAGGCGATCAGGGCCACAAAGCGGACCGCTTCAAAACCGGTAAAGAGAATCTGCCGGGCTAAAACATTGCGGACCGTCGGCCGGAAAGTTCCCCGCTGTAAACAGGAGGCCAGGATCGCCCCGGTCACCGCGGCCAGATACCGGAAAAACCGCCACCGGCTCACGACATACCCGCCGATCGGAGAGACCGCTTTCATTCCACTTGACAACCCGCTCCTGATCCCTTATTTCTTTATTAAGTTCGCTGAAAAACTCAACCTCTCAATAAACAAGCACCTCAGCCAAAGGCTGATCTCCGCCAGAGGCGGATCTCCTCCCGAGGCGGATCTCCTCCCGAGGCGGATCTCCTCCCGAGGCGGATCTCCTCCCGAGGCGGATCTCCTCCCGAGGCGGATCTCCTCCCGAGGCGGATCAGCCTCTGGCTGAAGCCTCTGGCTGAAGCCTCTGGCTGAAGCCTCTGGCTGAAGCCTCGGGCTGAAAATAACAAACAAATCACAAATTCCAAATCACAATGACCAAAACGGTTAAGCTGCGCTATCAGATGTAGACCGACTGTTTGTTATTTTGGTCATTGGAATTTGTTTGTTATCCGCCTTCGCGAGAGCGCCATAACCGCTTCGGCGGAGGCGCTTTGGGATTTGAAATTTGGAATTTTGTCAGTAGTCATATTCAAGGTATCG
>JAZDIV010000134.1:0-43403 GCA_043804695.1 PVC group bacterium
CGGTCCATAATTGTATGGACATGTCATTGCGAGGAGCGAAGCGACGAAGCAATCTCAACTCTATGCACAGCAAGAGATTGCTTCGCTGCGCTCGCAATGACCGCAATCGTTGATGTAAATACTACAACGGTCGGATTAATAGCCCTCGCTGCGCTCGGGCAACGTTCTTAAGTGCCTAACGTTTTCAGCCAGAGGCTGATCCGCCTCCGGCGGAGAAGTGCCTAAAGTGCCTAAAGTTAAAAAACTACCCGGCGCCGACGAGGCCGTGCGCTATATTGTTTAGTAATTTAACAGTTATTGAAATTCCGAAGCAGCAAGTTAGCGCCTTCGGCGCAACTTGTAGTGTAAAGTGTAAGGTGTAATGTGTAAGGAAACTTTTGCCCCCGTCCTCACGGCACGTTACCCGGTTTGCCCTCTCCTCTTTCTCCTTGAGCATCTTTCTCCCTTCCCAGCCGCCGCTTTTCCACCGCCGGCCCTCTGATTTCCAGCCGGACCAACCGGCGGTCGGTCGCCTGGGTGATCGTGAAGAGATGACCGTGGTAGCTGATCTGTTCACCGGCGGCCGGGATTTTTCCCAGCTGGTCGATCAAGAACCCGGCGACCGTCTCCTCCTCCTTATCCTCCGGGAGGCTGAGATCCAGGATGTCGTTCAAATCATCCAGCCTCATCCACCCGGAGACCTCGGCCGCCTCTTCCTTCATTTTGAACGGCGAGACCTCGTCCAGGTCGTACTCGTCGCGGATCTCCCCCACAATCTCCTCGATAATGTTCTCCAGGGTGGCGATCCCGGCCACCCCGCCGTATTCATCAACCACAATGGCCATATTCACATCGTTGTTGCGCAATTCCTCCAGCAATTCATCCAGGGGCTTGCTCTCCGGGACGATGTACGGCTCCCGGATCAGCGGGACGATGCCCTCTTCGCCGGGAACCGTTACCAGATCGGTCACCTGCACGGTGCCGATGATCTTGTCCACCCGGTCCCGGTAGATGGGGATCCTGGTATGGCCGCTTTCGCTGATAATCCGCCGGATATCGGCCACGGTCGAATCTTCGGGCGCGAGCGTGACGTCGATCAAGGGGACCATGATCTCGGAGACCTCATTCTCGCGGAACTCCAGGACCCGGGCGATCATTCTCTCCTCCTCTTCCGAAAGGGTCCCCTGCTTCTTCCCTTCCTTCATCAGGAGGAGGATGTCATCCACCGACGTGAAGAGCCTTCCCTTCTCCGGAGTGACTCCGAACAGCTTTAAGAGGGGGGCGACCAGCCACGAGACAACCTTCACCAGAGGATAGAGAAGATAATATGCCGACCGAAAGGGATAGCTTAAAACCAGGCTCATCCCGGTCGCCCGGGGACGACTCACATTCTTGGGGATGATCTCAGCGAAGATCAGGATCAGCGGCAGCATCACGACAGTGGCTAAAAACGGTCCCCGGTTTCCGAAAGCGAACCCCGTGGAAAAAAGATTCGATGCCACCGTGGCACCCAGGACCATGAAGAGGTTAATCCCCACCATGGTGGTGGAGAGAAATTTTTCCGGGGTTTCGAGGAACCCCTCGATAATCCAGGCGCGCCGGCCCCCCGATCCGGCAAGATGACGGATGCGAAGCCGGTTGGCGGAAACCAGCGACATCTCCGCCGTGCAGAAGAAGGCATGCAGGAAGAGACAGCAAAAAATAATCAGTACGCTGAGACCGATAGTCATATAAATTAGCTCGCTGCGCTCGCTACTTTATAATGGACCCGACTTCGTCGGGTCTGCTGATTAACCATAATATTTCCTTAATCAGCATAATCCGCACAATCCGCGGTTAAATAAGTTGCGAAGTTACGTTCTTCTTAAAGTTGCCGGGCGCCGGTCCTTCTTTCTTCAGCCGGGCGCCGATACCTTTCCCCCGTATCTCCACCTGGCCGATCCGGTGTTTCTTCAAGTTCACCACGGTGAACCGGATATCCCCTTCCTGCCAGACCTCCCCGGGCTGGGGGATATGCCCGAGACGCTCACAGATTAAACCTCCCAGGGTCACGCTCCTCTTCCCGGCCAGATCGAGTTTTAACTCATTATTGATATTACTCAGCTCCAGCCTTCCCCTGACCCGGACGGTGTTCTCGTCCACTATCTCATATTCCCGGGGGGATTCCCCCTGTTGCCGAATCTCCCCCACGATCTCTTCAATCAGGTCCTCCATGGTGATCAGCCCGGCGAGACCGCCGTATTCATCCACCACCAGGGCGACATGGACTTTCCTTTCCAGAAATTCCTTGAGGAGGCGGGAGGCCTTCATGGTCTCGGGGATAAAAAACGGTCGGCGGAGGAAGTCCCCCAGGACCGGACGCTCCACCCCCCGGGCCTGGGCCATGACCAGGTCCTTCGGATAGAGGATGCCGACGATGTTCTCCATCTTGCCGGAATAAATCGGAATCCGGGAATACTCCTTCTCCCGGATTACAGCGGCAATCTCCTCCAGCGGGGTGTCGATCTCAAATACGACCATCTCGTTACGGGGGGTCCTCAACTGCCGGACGCTCTTATCCCCCAGTTTGAATATCTCGGTGATCATCTCCCGCTCCTCGCCGTTGAGCGTCCCCTCCCGGGAACCGAGATCAAGGGCGGCGGTTAATTCCTCCCGGGTCAGGGGGGACTCCCGCGCCGGATGACTTTTTTCAAAGACGGCAAGAATCCAGTCGCTGAGAAAATTCACCACCACCCTGACCGGCGTCATCACCCGCTCCAGAAGGGAGATGGCCGGCGCCACCGCCAGAGCCAATTTTTCCGACCGGTTGATGGCCAGAACCTTGGGAGTCACTTCACCGCAGATCAAAATAACAAAAGTCATCACCACGGTGGAAAAAATCCAGGCCAGGGAACGGAGAGGGCCGGAAGCGAAGATGGTGGAGGCGACGCGCGCGGCGAGGGTGGCGGAAAAAATATTGACCAGCATGTTGCTCGCCACGATCGACACCAGCAGGCGGCGGGGGTTGCTGAGAAGGCGGTAGATGATGGTGCCGCGGCCCGGTTTCTGGTGCTTCAGTTTCTCCACCGTAAAAGGGGGGAGAGAAAATAGTGCCGTTTCCGAACCGGAAAAAAGGCGGAAAAACCAAGCAAAATCGCCAGGATCGCCAGGAATAATAAGGGTACGGTCATTTTGGGTACTAAAACATACCATATCCGGGAACCGGGGGAAAGAAAATTTACACGTATTTCATCATGCCCATTAGTATGTTATACTGGCGGTTTTAAAGGTGCTAATTTACTGCTTCGGAATTTAAAAAGTCTTTGTGGGAGAAGTTTTCAACCTCGATCAGAAAAGCCGCAAATCGGGGTTAAAAACCCCTCCCACATCTTATTCTGTTTTCCTTGGTGTCTTAGTGGCAAAAGTTGCGAGCGCAGCTCGCTAATTTATATTATGCGCTCCGTCAAGAACTATTACCGTATCCTGAACGTCCGTCCGGATGCCCCGGCCGCCAGCATCCGGGCCTCTTTCCGGCGGCTGGCCAAGAAGTATCATCCCGATACCAGCGGCCTCGATCCGGCAACCGCCGCCGGGCAGATGCGCGTCCTTCTGGAGGCGTACCGGATCCTGATGGACGCCGGGAAAAGGGCCGTTTATGATCTCCGCTTCCGGAGACAGCGAACCGAAACCGGCCGTTCCTACCGGGATTCTTTGGAAAAGAAGAAGGACGACCCCTATGCCCGGGCCCTGCTGATCTTTTATGATCTTCTGCACGGGTCGGCGGGAACGGCGATCAACAACTATGAGTGTCTTCTGAAAAACCGCGGCGGTTCGCTCGACCTGCCGGCCCTGCTCGGGTTTGCCGATTACCTTGATTTCACCTTCCTGCTGGCGGAGGGTTACCAGCGGCAGGGCCGTTATGAAGAGGCGGCACTCCATTATGAGAAAGCATTCCGGGAAGACCTGAAGTGGAACTACTTCCGCCACTTCCGCTCCGAGCTAAAACAGCGGATACGCGACATCTACTGCCAAAAATTAGCCCGGGAGGCCGAACCCGCAATAGCGATCAAATTCTACACGAAGCTGCTGGAAGAATACAGCTTCCCGAAAAACGAACGGGCCTTCTTCTTAAAGAAGATCGCCGAATGCTGCTGCCGACTTCATGATCCGGTGAAAGCACGGTCGTATCTGTCGAAAGCCCTCCAGTTGAAACCCACCCTGTCGGGGATCAAAAAAATCCGTTCTCAGCTAAATATGTGAATGCCATTTTACCTTGAGGATTTGCATAGATTATAGGCGCTGTTAGAATAGACACATTAAAATTTTTCCGGAGGAAAAATTTTAAAATGGAGAAGCTGGTGCGAGACAGGATTCCCGAGATCGTTACCGCCGACCGGGGGCGGGAGGCGCCGTTTCGGACAGCCTCCCGGACTGAATATCTCTCTTTTCTGATGGAAAAACTGAAAGAAGAGGTGGCAGAGTTCCTGGAAAGCCGGGAACCGGCGGAACTGGCCGATATCATGGAGGTCGTCTACCACCTGGCCGGGGAGGCCGGGATCAGCCCCCGACAACTGGAGAAACTCCGGGCCAGAAAGGCGGAAGAACGGGGCGGTTTCGGCGAGCGGAAGGTGATGGACTTCTAAATTATACGTAACACTTTAGCTCTTTGAAAGTTGCGGCCACCTATCTCGTTACCGCGCTCCGCGTGATAACGCTCACCTTACGTTCCCACGCGGAGCGTGGGAACGAGGGAAAGGGCTAAAGTGTTACAATTATACTAATTCAGATCATCGGTCCGCATTGACATCGTCGGCAATATCCTGGTCCCGCTGCTGCTCTTCATAGAGACTGTGCATCTTTTCCTGGTCAGTCTTGATCCGGGCATCATCCTGCTGTTCCGACTGAACGAAGACGTCTCCCGGCGCCCGGTAATAGTTGGGATTGGATGAGGCCACCCATTGACCGCTCCCGTCCTTGATCAGATAGACGGTCGTCACCTGTCCATCCGGCCCCCTGACCTCGGCGCTGAGGGGAACCGCTTCCTGATTGATCGATATGACGGCGAATCCGTCCGGGAGGGCCTTCTTGAGCGTCTCAGCATCCTGGGCGATTGACAGGCATGGATACAATCCCCCGGCAATTAATAAAACAACCATTATTTTCTTCACTTTCACATACCTCCAAAAGAACTTAGCGCCTTCGGCGCAACGTGGTTACGGTTACGGTGACGATGCCCGTTTCGTCTGCCGGTTACGGTTACGTGCGCCCAGCGAGGCAACCGTTACCGTTACCCTCACCGATACGGGCTTCGTTACCCTTACCCATCGTGGCATTCGGGCGATCACAAGGATCGCCCCTACATTACTATAATGCTTTTGCGACCGGAGTGTTATATTTTAACATATTTCCCGATGATCAGGGCCAGGCGCTGACGGGCCTGGGGGGTGATCGCCTCCGGCGCAGTCATGATCGCATTTTTAAGAGCGTTGGCACAGGCCGGATCCGATTCCTCCGGGATCCTCTCCACCACCGTCTTGATGATCCGCCGGGCCAGGGAGATATTCTTGAGCAGGGTAGCCACCACCGTCTCAACGGTAACATCCTCAATCCCCTCATGGTACCGCCAGCAATCGTAGTCGGTGACCATGGCCATCGTCTGGTACGCTATCTCCGCCTCCCGGGCCAGCTTTGCCTCCGGCAGGTTGGTCATGCCGATAATATCCATACCCCACTGCCGATAGACATTCGACTCCGCCCGGGTGGAGAAAGCCGGCCCTTCCATGTTGATGTAGGTACCTCCCAGATGAACCCGGGCGCCGGCCTCAACCGCGGCCTGATAGATAATCTCCCGGAGCACCTTCGACATCGGCTCGGCAAACGCGATATGGGCTACCACCCCGTCCCCGAAAAAGGTGCTCTTCCGGGCCTGGTTGGTCCGATCGAAAAACTGATCGGGAAGGACGATATCCAGCGGTTTCAGTTCCTCCTTCAAACTTCCCACCGCGCTGACGGCGATTATCCACTCTACCCCCAACTTTTTAAATCCCCAGATATTGGCCCGGTAGTTAAGCTCGCTCGGGAAATAACGGTGACCCCGGCCATGACGGGACAGGAAGGCGACCTTCCGACCTCCAAGAGTCCCCAGGACATAAGCGTCTGACGGCTCGCCGAAAGGTGTCTCGATATTTTCCCTGCGCACGTCTTCGAGTTCATCCATCTCGTAAAGTCCGCTGCCGCCGATGATCCCGATTTTTGCTTCCGCCATCACCTCTCTCCTTTATAAATTAGCGCCTTCGGCGCTAATTTAGATAATCACATATTGCTGAAACATAAATTTGCGAGCGCAGCGAGCTAATTTATGCGCCGGTATGGCCGAAGCCGCCGGAGTTACGGGGAGTGGTCTCCAGTTCGTCAACCTCCACCCATTCGCCCTTCACCACCTCCTTAATAACCATCTGGGCCATCCGCATTCCGCGCCGAAGCGTCACGGGTTCCCCCCCCAGGTTGATCATGATCACTCCGATCTCTCCCCGGTAATCGGCATCAACCGTCCCCGGCGAATTGACGATGCTCAACCCTTTCTTCAGGGCCAGGCCGCTCCGGGGACGAAGCTGCGCCTCATATCCGGGGGGAAGGGCGATGAAAATCCCGGCCGGGATGAATTTGATCTCGCCCGGGCGGAGAAGAATTTCATCATCGATCGCTGCCAGCAGGTCCATCCCGGCAGCGCCCTCGCTCATGTACCGGGGCAGATGGAGGTCCTCGAACCCCGCTTTTTTTTTGACTTTGATCCGGATTTCGGACATTTTGAATCGTACGGGCGAATCTTGTATTCGCCCGTATCCAGGCAATCAAGTGGGCGATCACAAGCCTGCCTGCCGGCAGGCAGGGATCGCCCCTACCCTGGAGGCCAGCGGAAACTCCTGCCCCCCAGCAGATGGAAGTGCAGATGATCGACCGCCTGGCCGGCATCGGGGCCCGAGTTAACGACCACGCGATAACCGCTCCGATCGATGGACTCCTGCCGGGCGAGTTGGGCGGCAACGCGGCAGATCCGGCCCAGCAGTTCACAATCGTCCTCGCCCGCCTCCGGAATGCCGGAGATGTGTTTCTTCGGGATAATCAAGACATGCACCGGTGCCCGGGGAACGACATCCCGGAAGGCCAGGATTTCATCATCTTCAAAAACAATCTCGGCCGAAATCTTCTTGCTAACAATGTCACAAAAGATACAACTCATCTTATTAAATCAGCGCCCGCGGCGCTAACCTTTTTAGGGCTATGTCCGGGGATTACCAGACGGTATATTTATCCCCGGATTGGATATCAGGTTATCAGGATATCAGTGGGCAGAATACCGGGATATCAGATTATCAGGCGAGGCCGGACCCGCCGACTGATCTTCTGATAGTCTGATCCCCTCCCTACTGATCTCCTGATTATCTGATCCGCTTATGCGGCTTTTATTCCTCCCCTTTACCTCTCCTCATCCTCCTCGCTGGCAACCGGGCGGGCAAAGCGGATCCGGCTCAACTGATCGACGTCCAGGGTCACCATCTGGTCGGCCGAGACCAGCATTTTGATCTGGGGAGGCTCCAGAAAGCCGCTGATGATATCCCCGTTCTTCAATTTGACCACCTGCTGGAGAACCTCGGCTTCACGATCGATCAGGACCTCACTGATCAGGTCCCGATCAATGATCAGCGTGCCGTAGGCGGTCCTGATCTTGAAACGGGGATCAAGCAGCTCCCCGGAGATGATGTCGCCCTCAAAGGTAATAAAACGGTCCTCGACCAGCGGGGGGGGGACAATAAGAGGGATACCGGCGGAAGCCTCTCCTCCCGCCGGCAGGCCGTTTTCGTCCACGAAGACCAGCCCCCGAACCAGCGTAGCGTTGATCTCAAACGGCCCGTACTCGGACCAGCCTTTCATATTATACTCGTCGACAAAGAACTCGGTAAAATCGTCTTCGCTCCCGTCCCGGAACCGGACCCGGGTGATGAACCGGCCGATCTGCCGGGCGGAAGCGACATCGGCAAAGGGGAGGGTGACCAGGTCGAGGCTCTGCCGCCAGCGGGCGCGGAAATCTTCGCTTTCAATGTTATAGTTCTTTTCGAAGACCTTGAAATTGCAGAGGTTGATCTGCTGATTGTCAATTGTATGAACCTGGACATTATAGGAGGGGGGCGGGGGCGGCGTCACGCAGGCGTTCAGGATAACGCAGATCCCGACCGGGAGAAGCGCGGGCCATCTCCGTTTCAGTCCCGAAAAGTACCGGCATTTCATTATCAGCTCCTATAAATTAGCGCCTTCGGCGCAACTTTTCGCCACCAAGACACCAAGACACTAAGGAAAACCATATAAGGCGAATATTTTGCCCTTTCCCTTCTTTCCTTGGTGCCTTGGTGCCTTGGTGGCTAATATTATTAAAATTCCAAAGCAAGAAACGTTGCCATCCTTGTTTTTATATTCCTAATACGGCAGATGCCCGGCGTTTGTTCAACCGGATTACTTTCGACTTCCGCCAGAATAGAGAATAAGCGAAGCCTTTTCCACTTATTTTTTTCGGCAGTCATAGATAATGACTCTCTCCCGGGGCTCATCGAACACGGCCACCAGTTCGTATCGGGAGAGATGGGACTGGATCAGGGGATCAAGCCAGAAACGGCTTTCCATGATGATGAAGAACTTCAGCCGGGGCTCCGCCGCCAATTTTTCCATGGTCTCCCCGATATCAGCCAGCCCCGCCTTGAACCTCATGTGATTCGTGTCAACCATGTCCAGGGCGATCGCCCGGCCGGTCATCAGGGCCAGGAGAGGGACGGTTGTCACGTGCCCGAAGAGCAGATCGTCAGCGGCCGAGTTGTCAATGATAAACTTCCGGCATTGCTCGGCGGTCTCAAAACCGGTTCCTCTCTCATGCTGGATGTAGCGCCGCAGGTCGTCACCGCTGAAAACCAGGAGCACCAGCACGGCGGCCAGACCGGCCGCCGCCCGGGAAGTCCGCGGGGGGAACCGTCTGACGACCGCCGCCAGACTGACCGCCCCGATCCAGGCGAGAAAGGGGAGGGGGAGAATGAAATACTGGGTAAAGAGCGGATTGAGGCCCGCCAGAAGAACCAGGTAGGCCAGGGCGGCGGCCAGGACCGTGGTCCGCTTCCAGGTCCAGGGAGTCCCCGCGTATAGAAAGGGGAGGAAAAAAATCAGGATGTTCCGGCGGATCACCCGGATATAAATGTCGGCCACCAGTTCCGGGCCCCGGGGTTTCAGGACGTGATAGATGTAAACCGGAGTGAGATATTTCTCGCCGAAGAGCAGGAGGCAGAGTCCGTTGACAGAGCCGAAGAAAATGATGAAGCCGCCCAGGAAACGGCGCAGGAACGCGGCCCGCTCCCGGCGGATCAGATAATATCCAAAGGGCAGCAGCCCCCAGGGGAGCGCGTAGAGGCCGGTGACCGAAGCGCAGCCCCAGAAAAGCCCGCAGGCCAACGGCCGGTCATCCAGAAAATAATAGAGGCTGAGGAGGATGAAAAAAGCGGTCAGATTCAGCCCGAAGGGATGGGTGGTGATCTTCAGCAGTTCGTAGTTGAAAAGGAAAATGACCAGAAAAAAGAGGCCCGCCAGGCCCTCTTTTTTCTTCCAGAACTGGAGATAAATCACCGCCGCACCCGCCAGGACCGGCAGGAGAGCCGTCAGCTTGAGAGCGACCAGGTGGAAACCGAAGAGGGAGTAAACGAAAAAAAGAAAAAGCAGCTGCAGGGGGGGGTGGGCGAAGAAGAAGTCCCGGTAGAAGAGCTTGCCCTCGCTCATCAGCCGGGCCATGTAGAAATAGGCGTTTTCATCCCCGCCCACCGTGTAGTGAAAGCCGTATCTTTTCGCCCAGAGGAATCCGGCCGCGACCAGGACCAGGAGGGGCCACTTAAGACAGTCGAACCGCGATTTTCGCTGCGTTTCTTCCATTGCCGTGAAGGTGAAGGATGTTTAGGAAAACTTTAATCTACCAATAAGCCCACGAAGATCACGAAGAAAAAAGCCGCCCCGCACAGAATTTCCGTGGGGGGCGGCTTTCAACTAAATTTTCGGAACGAAAATTTAAAAATTTAAAAGCTGATCAGGACCTCGCCACGTATCTCCAGGACATCGTCGGGACTTTCATCATTGGCGGGGAGATCGTAGGCCGAACCCGGCTTGAACCAGGCGCCCACCGCCTGCATGCTGACATCCTCGGTGTAGTCGTACTCGAGGATGAGATCCAGTTCCATCCCCAGGTCCTTGTCCGCGCCGCTGGTCACGGCGCTCACCCCGCCGTTATCCATGTCGGGGTTCCCCATGACCATTGCCCGGTCCTTGGACTGGTTGTACCAGTAGAAATCGAGGACCATGGTAAAGGACTCGGCGGGAAGAATACTGGCCTGGGCGTTGAAGATCCCGATGTTGGAAAGCTTGGGAGAATACGCGTAGCCGTAATAGTTGTAGTTGAAGAGCGGATCGAACGTATTCTTGTCCGGGTTGTTCGCTTCGTCGCCCTTGTCGCCGGATCCGTAAGTGTAGGAAACGGCGATCGCCGGTTCCCAGGTGACGTCGAAGACGTAAACCATGCCGAGGTCGAATCCGAGGGCCCGGATGGTCTCCTGGTCAGCCATGCCAGTGGCCTGGTACTTGCCGAACTCGTAGGCGAACTCACCCCAGATGTCGAAGGCCTCCACCGGCGAGGCGTCGAACCGGAACCCCACGGCGATCGGGGCCTGTTTCAGATCCCCGTATTCTTCGCCGAACTGATCCCGGACACCGAAGACGTACCCCTCCATCGCCCAGAGGTCAGCCTGGTAGTTCATGTTGAGGCCGAAGAGGTCCTCGTCATCGCCTCCCTTGTAAAGGTCGCCGCCATTGACACTGTCCGACTCAACCAGGCGGGAGTAGAAGAGGTCGATCGTCCAGGGATAAAAATCAAAGATGTTTCTCCAGCAGTCGAACTTGTATTCCCATTCCCGGCTGCTGATCAGGAAGCCCCGGCCGTAGTTGAGGTACTGGCGGCCGAGCTTGGCCGTCCAGGGGCTGTAAAACATCTCGCTCAGTTGGAAGTAGGCTTCGGCGACATTGACATCCCAGTCATTTTTCTCTTTGCTGTACGTGGTTACCTCCACCGTCTCGGTGGTGCCGTCGGGTTGGGTGACCTCGACCTCCTCGGTCCTCCTCACGACCACCTGCTGGCCCCAGACACCGTCGGCTTCAACGGTGGCGACCGCCCAGATATTATCGGTCAGGTCGGCCTCGGACGAAACCCGGGTCCGCTGACGGAAATAGAAGTCGTCCGCTTTTTCCGTGGAATCCACGCTGTAAAGGTTCTTGGTGTAGTAGGCCCGGGTCCGGATATCGCCCCCGAGGCGAACGTTCTGCACCTCCGCCTGCAGCGTGGAGGCGGCGCCGATCAGCAGCGCCGCCGCCAGCAAAACCGCCATCAACCTTCTCATATAACAACCTCCTCGGTACCGGTTAGCAGTTCGCATCTATGTCCATCCATCTCACCGCCAACGGCCGGGAGCCCGGCTCCCGATGGCGGGATGGTTATTCTGCGGCACGAAGTTATCAGTCAGCAAATATTCCGTCAAGTGCTAATTTCGCTCAGAAGGCTGACCAGTTCTTCCCGGGCCAGCCCGGCGTACATGGTCCGGGGGAAGCGCTCGATCACCGACCGGTAGGCCTCGAGGGCTTCGTCATACCGGCCCAGCCGGACCAGGCAGCGGCCCCTATTCACGCCGGCTTCCGGTTCCAGGGAAGAGCCGGGGTAACGCTCCCCGATCCGGCCGTACCCGGCGAGCGCCTCCTCCAGCTTCCCCGCGCTCTCCAGGCAGTAAGCCGCCCCCATCTGGGCAAAGGGGGCCAGCCGGTGGGCGGCATACCGGCCGATAAAGAGCCGGTAGGTATCCCGCGCCTGATCGAACTCTCCCGCATCGTAAAGAGCGGCGGCCAGCTGGATCAGAGCCAGCGGGGCGGCGGGAGTGTCGGGATACCGGTCAAAGACAGCCCGCAGATCTTCCCGGGACCGGGCCGCGCCGAGTTCAGTCTCCGCCCGGGCAATCGTGCCGGCGGTGTGATAAGAGACGGCGGCAAAAATCACGGCCCCCGCCACCAGAATGATTCCCAGGACGAGGGCGGCCGCCCGGTATCTTCGCATGAATGAAGCGGTGGTGGCGACGGCATCCACCAGACCGTCGTGTCTCATTTCTTTGACGGTGATCTTCTTCATAATAAATTAGCGCCTCCGGCGCTAATTTAGGTAATTGTTTTTCTTAACATGAATACAAAATAATCACAATTACAAATTTTTAGTATAAAGCTACGATCGGCGCCATCTGATTTATTACTTTATTTTCATGGTAATGAAAATAAAAACTGATATTTTTTCCCCGGGGCGGGGAGAGAGCGTCACGGGATGACCCGGTAGATGAAGAAAGTTTCATTCACGGCGGCATCCCGCTCATGGTGAAGGAGCTCGAAATGGCTCAGGCCGCGGGGACGGTAGAGCAGCCGATAGAGCGTGGTCTCCTGGAGCTGGGTCACGTTGGAGACGCCCAGCTGCTGGGGCTGGTAGATGATGTCGGGCGAGAAGCTGTACTGGAACTCGCCGGTCTGCTTGTTATAGCGGAGCAGCTTGAAGTACTTCGACGAGACCAGGATGTACTCCAGCCCCCGCGAATGGAGGGCCCGGGCGGCCTCCGGTTCCGGCAGCCAGTAGAGCCGGGGAAGCTCGAAATCGATTTTCTCGGGAGAAAGCTCCGACGGGAGACCAGAGATCGCCTCGGCCATGTATCCGTCGCTCCAGGGGACAAAGATCTTTCCTTTCCCCCCGGCGTGTTCATTCAGCCACTGATAGCTCCGGTACTCGCCCTCGGCGCTCTTGGCGGTCTGGTTCATGGAGGGGATGATGGTGGCGAAAAGCCAGCAGACCGCGGCCACCCCCGCCGGATAATGCCCGAATTTCCGTCCTCTCTGCGGCCAGAGCAGGATAAAGAGCAGGCCGCCGAACAGTGGCGGCGCGATCAGGTACAATGCGGTCCAGAACTTTTCCAGGCCCAGAAACAAAAGGAGGAGGCCGAGCAGGGGGATCGCCCCGAAAGCCGTCTTTTCCAGAGCGCCGAGCATCCACCGGCGGCTCTTCCGATCCGGGACCGGGAGGGACAACGCGAACAAGAGCATGAGCAGCCCCGGAACCAACAGACAGATCTGAATCGACCAGTGCCTCCGGACCGCCTCGATGAACCGGTTGAGGGCGGCGAGGATGGAGTTGATCGCCTCGATCTGCCGGGTCGGCTCCAGCCGGCCGATCTCCTCCAGCAGCCGGAGTTCCTCCGGCCTTCCCTGCTGCTTGGCCTGGAAGACCGCCCCGCCCAGCATCCCCCCGGCCACGATCCAGAGAACGGTCAGGGAGAGGATCGCCCAGATCCATCGCGGCCGAACCGAGCGCACCGCCCACTTCCTGATCAGGCAGACCAGCAGCCCGGCCGCCGCCGCCGCCAAAAAGACAAACAGATACCGGAAGCCGGGGGCGGCCCGGAGAAGACCGCCGGGGATATCGGGGATGGAGAAGAAACCGAGGCTGTCCCGGAGGGATGATGACGAGAGGAGGATAAAACCGGCCAGCAGGGCGCCGAGGCTGACGAGCAGCGTGAGCAGGCCGGTGGTCGATCGCCGATCGTCCGCCGGCCACTGGATGGAATAATAAATGAAGAGCGCGGCGGCCGGGAAAAAAACCGCGTACTCGGTCGAGTACTTGTCGCCGAAAACGCCGATAATGAAACACATCCAGAGAGCCAGAACCCCGCCGTAAACAGCCCTCCAGTTGACGAAGGCCAGGGCTCCCATCAGGGCGAAACCGAAGGTGAGGGGACGGGTCCCCCGGTCGGCGGCCAGCGACATTAAAAACCCGGAAAGGATCAGCGCCCAGCCGAGAACATCATTCTTCCGGAACGCGATCCAGAGTCCGACCGGGAGGAAGAAGAGAAGAAAGTTAAAACGGAGCCAGTAGTCGCCCAGCGAACTCCCCAGAAGATCCCCGGAGCCGGCCTTGATCTGGGCGCGGACGTCGATCCCCCGTTCCTTAAGAGCGAGGTCATAGGTCTTCTCCATCATCGAAGGCGTGACTTCAAAATGGAGCAAAACGATCAGAGTGAAGAGGAGGACCAGGAAGATCGCGACCGGGAGATGCGAGAGGTCCTTTTCGCTCCGTGAATAGAAGTAAAGAAGACCGGTGACCAGCGCGGCGAAGACGACGGCGAAAACCCAGCCCCAGACGCCTTCAACGGAGAGGGCATCTCCCAGGACCCGGTACCGGATCAGAATCCACCCGAAAAGGAAGAGGGAGGCGGCCAGAAGAGACAGCAGCAGGACCACACGGCCCCCGCGCAGCCCCAGGCGGACCGCTTCCCAGACCCCGAAGAAGACCGCGGTCGCCCCCAGAGTGATCAGGAGGGTTTTTGTCCCCACCTCGCCGAAGATAAACCTCCCCCCGAAGTAAACCGCCGTCATCGCCAGGAGCGGGGTCAGGATCAGGGCCAGATTCCGGGGCCGCCGGCGGTCGCCGAGCAGGGCGGCCACCGCCTGCCAGAGAAGATAGATGCCGATCGTCCCCGCCCCCACGTAGATCGTGGGCCCGACCTGCCGCCCCAAAAAAAGCGCAAGAACACTCAGCCCGGCATAGGGCAGTTTCCTCCAGCCTTTTCTCCTCACGGCTGCGGCCGCGCCGTAAATGGAGAGCACCAGGTAGGGGTAGGCGAAGATATCGTGGGTGACGGTGCCGGCGCTGTTGAACATGGGAAGAACCATGGAGCCGTAAAGTATCCCGGCCAGGAAGCCGGTCTTTTTTCCGTGGACTTCCGAGACAAAGAGGCAAAAGAGGGCGGCGTTCAGGGAGGAACTGAGCGATGCGACCAGGTAGGTTCCATAGAGGAGCGGCATCCCGCCCAGAAGCGCGCCCAGGGCCCTCAGTATCCACAGAGTCGGATCCCAGACCGAGTAGAGGTCGAAGGTCCCCTTGGCCACCCCGTAATAAAACCAGAGCTCGATCCCGCTGACGGTGTGCCAGCCCCAGCGGAGAAAAAAGACCAGGGTGACGACCACCCGTTCGGAGAGGCAGAAGAGAAAGATAAAAGCCACCAGCCGCCAGAGGGGGCAGCCTTCGATCCGTTCCCAAAAATCTTTCTTCTCTTCTACCGCGGTATTCTGTTCTTTCGGTCTTCCCATCAATAATCTCCGGCCGGTTTCTTACCTGCACGACAATCCGCCAGGCTGATCGCGCAGGTAAGATACTGACTCTCCGGGGGGTTGGCAACCCTATAACCCGATTTATTCATACGCATCAGTCCGCCGAATGTTCATTTCTCCCGGCCACCGGCCCGGCGGAGCCGGCCCGCCAGGAGGCGGGCTTTTTCCGCCTTCCTGCCCTCCGGGTTCAAGGCCAGAAAACGGTCCAGGGCGTTAAGGGACCGCTCCTTTTCGCCCCGCCGGCCGGTGATCACCCCGAGGGCGTATAAGGCGGGGCCGTACCGGGGATTCAGTTTCAGCGCCCGGGCAAATGAATCCTCGGCCTGGGCGGTCTGCTCCAGCCAGTTATACGCCCAGCCCAGACGGGTCAGGAGACCGGGGCGCCGGGAGGGGCTGTAATTGCACTTCTCCAGGATCTCGTACTCAGGGATCGCCCGTTCGAACTCCCGGAGGGAAAAAAGGGTTTCAGCCAGAAGATACCGGGCTTCCAGGTCGTCCGGATGCCCCCGGAGGATGCCCTCTAAAAGGATGGCGGCGGAGGCGTATTCTTTTTGTTCCATCTTTCCCCGGGCCTCTTCCCTGGTCTTCAGCGTTCGGACACGGCCGCCCAGCTCCTCCAGAGCAGCAGACGGGGCCAGCGGCACCCCCAGGCTTTTCAGGACCGGTTCGGGATAGGCGGCCATGATCTCGCCCCGGGACCGCTTCAGCGGGATGGAATCGCCGAGCCGGTCAAGGGGAACCGGGATGATCGTGTCGAAGTCCGGGAGGCTCTGCCGGGGAATCCCCTGGATCCGTTCCGCCGCTTCTCTGACCTGGGGGTGCTCGTCAAGCCACCTCCGCAAAGCGGGATACTCGCGGCAGGCGGCCGGCACGGTCATCCCGGCCGGAATGTCCCGCAGGATCTCCTCCACGGTCCCCGGAAAGACCTTCCAGGCGCCGGCGACATCGCGGATCGCCCGGGCGGCATCGATCAGCACCTGCCGGGGGCTGAAAACAACCGTGTCTTTCGGCCGGACCGGACCGGCGACCAGGGCGGGGGCGAGCTCATCAAGATCCACCCGGCACCGCCGGGAGATCTCCACGGAGGCGTCATAGTACTCGGGGGGGAACCCGAGAGCCCGCATCTCATCCTCGGTCTTCAGGTAATAGGTGCGGACATCGAGCGCGAAATCCGTGGGGTAGCCGAAACGGGTCTTGATGATGATATCGTGAAACTCCCAATCCCCGGGCCGGGCATAGTGCGCGTCGTTGGTGACCACCGGGGCGGCCCCGAAGCGACGGGAGAGCGCGATCAGCCCCTCGTTCGCCTTCTCCTCGTCCGGGATCCCGTGGCGGCCCAGCTCGGGGTAGAAGTCCCGGCCGAATAGATCGAAGTACCGCTGAAATTCCTTTTCGGCTTCCTCCAGTCCGCCGGTGATATACTTCTGGGGGACCGACCCCCAGAAGCAGCCCGAGAGGGCGATCAACCCTTCGTGGTACTTCTCCAGCAGCTTCCAGTCCACCAGGCCGCGGGTCTCCCCGAAGTTGTTCTCGATCCAGCTCTGATTGACCAGCCTGACCAGGTTCTGAAAACCGCCGTTATCCCGCGCCAGTAAAATCAGGTGATTGCGGTAGGGGTCGCCGGTTTCGATACTTCTTTGGGCGTCGTCGACAAAGTACACCTCGCAGCCGATGACCGGGTGGAGGCCGGCCCGGCGGCAGGCCCGATCGAACGGATAGCAATAATCCAGGACCCCATGGTCGGTGATGGCGGCCGCCTCCTGTCCCATTTCCCTGATGTAATCCAGATCGCGGGCGGGGTCGAGCAGGCTGTCCGAGTAAGAGCCGAGAAAATGACAATGGAGGTGGGAGAACATAGGGAGAAGTTGGAAGTGCCTAAAGTTCGAAGTGCCTAAAGTTATCGCTTCGGCTTGGTTGAGCCGGTTCTGGCTTTTTTACCTGGTGAAATGCGCTAAGGTGCTTAAAGTTATATAACTTAACTTTGCAACTACTGTACGGTCCGGCACCCCCCTCGCAGTGCGAACTCTGACGGATCCGTCGGATCAGACCGATCAGTCGGAGGTGAAAGCGAGCAACTTTAGGCACTTTAGGCACTTCGAACTTTAGGCACTTAGTATCTCCCTGGTGGTCTTGAAGTGAACTTTCCCGACCCGGACCAGGGCTTCCATCCCGGCCTTCCTGACGACGTTCCTCCCGGCCGCGACCACCAGCTCCCTCTTGTTCCCCAGGGGCAGTTTGACCTCGATCTCGTCGGAAAGCTTTTTCAGGCGGAGAACGAACTCGCCCCGGGCCAGGACGGAAGCGGCCGCCACCGCCAGATCGGATTCCCCCCGGACTCTCTGCTCGACCTCGATCGACCGGCCTTTTTTCATCAGCGCTCGCAACACCAGATCTTTTTGCCCGAACTTGTCCAGGATCGCCTTGTGGCAGCTGGTCTTGGCCAGTATGTTCTCGATCACCCGGGCGTGTCCCCAGGCCAGAATGCGATTGAGATTGCCCATCGTCGTGTAAAGCTGGTTATACCGCTCCGGGCCGATGGCGACGACGGAATACCGGCACTCCTTCCGGATGAACTTCCGCAGCTCCTTGATCCGCCGGTCCGATATCTTCTTGCTGTCCCGCACGTTCAGGTCCCGCAATTTTTTCTCGGTTCCGGCGTCAACATAGACGCCGGCCACCACGACCGGGCCGAAATAATCGCCCTTGCCGCTCTCATCGACGCCGATCCGGTCCCCCGGGAACCCCTCGAGGATATTTTCGTATCCGAACCGGATCTCCTGTAGAATTTCCGGCTCCATAAAAAACTGCACGAACTCAACGGTGTCCTTTCCCTGGATCAAGAGTTTCCCCGATTTGTACAGACTGAGAGAGAGGTTTCCCCGGGAGGCGCCGAAGTGCGCGTGAGGGACGGCCTTGAAAAGGAAGCCCTTATTTTCCAGCCCCCTTTTCAGCTTTTCGGCCTGGTCGGCGGTGAGCTGGACGGTGTACGAGGTGATTTGTTTGGTCAGATTGTCCATAGGTATAACAGCCGGGGGGTTTGCGGCTGGAAGAATTGCCGGAAGTCGAAACCGGCGGGGGCGTCCGGGATCCGGAAGAGGCGCCCCCGGAAAAGATCGAAGAGGGAATAGACCCGGCGGTACTCGATTACGGTCGCCGTCTCCAGGCCGGCCAGTCGGCGGGCCCGGTCGATGGCCAGGTCCCGGTAGCCGATCTCATCGACCAGGCCGTTGGCCAGGGCCTGGGTTCCGGTGAAGATCGCGCCGCCCGACACCTCTTCCAGCTGCTCCCGGTCCATGCCCCGACCCTCGGAGACCACATCCAGGAATCGCTCGTACATCTCATCCACCACCCCCTGGAGCATCGTCCGCTCTTCCGGGGTGAGCTCCCGGAACGGGGAGAGGATATCTTTCTCTTCCCCCCGCTTGATGGTGACATCCCGGACGCCGATCTTCCCCAGCAAGCCTTCCATGTTCAACGACTGGATGATCACCCCGATGCTGCCGGTCACCGTGGTGGGATGGGCGACAATGCAGTCCGCGGGGGCGGCAACGTAATATCCTCCCGACGCGGCCAGATCGCCGAGGACGGCCACCACCTTCTTCCCGGACTTCTGCAGTTCCTTGACCCGGTGGCAGATAATGTCGCTGGCGGTGATCCCTCCGCCCGGGCTGTCGATCTGGAGGACAACCGCCTTCACGGCCGGGTCCTCTTGCGCGGCCCGCAGCCGTTCCACCGCCTGTTCTCCCATGCTTTCTTTCTTCCAGAAACCCTGCGAATCGGAGAAGGTGATAAAACCCTCGACGGGGATGAGGACGATCTTATCCGCCCCCTCCCCTTCCACCACCACCTCCGAGAAGCGGTCGTGCCCGACTTTAACGGATGCTTTTTCGGCGGCGCCCCTGATCAGGAACACATTGGCCGCCAGGCTGATCAGGAGACTTCCCCCCAGCACAACAACAAGAGCGCCCGCAATGATCCAGGGCCAGACGCTTCTTCGCTTCCGGACATACACCGGAGGATTAGGTTGAAGAGATTGATGCATAGCCAATACGGTTATTTATGTGGTCGAACAACAACGACTGAAGAGCAAAATTCCAAAGCCCAAATCAATAATTGGTGGGGGTGGCGGCGGCCTGGTTATCTTTCGCTCTGATGATTTTCAGGCCGGCGCTGGCGCCGAGCCGGGTGGCGCCGGCCCCGACCATCGCCTCGGCGTCTTCAAATGTTCTCACCCCGCCGGACGCCTTGACCCCGATATCCGGCCCCACCACCTTTCTCATCAGGGCGATATCCGCGACCGTCGCGCCGCCGGTGCTGAAGCCGGTCGAGGTTTTGACAAAGTCGGCTCCCGCCTCCACGCTCAGCTCGCAGGCCCTGACTTTCTCCTCGTCGATCAGCAGGCAGGTCTCCAGGATCACCTTGACCAGGATGTTGGGACGGGTCGCCCGCACCACCGACCGGATGTCTTCCCGGACCCGGTCGTACTGCCGGGACTTGATGAGGCCGACGTTGATCACCATGTCCACCTCGGTAGCCCCCTTACCGATCGCATCCCTGGTTTCATAGGCCTTGGTCTCGGAGGTGTCGGCGCCGAGCGGGAAGCCGATGACCGTGCAGACCTTGACCCCGGAACGCCGCAGCAACTTCGCCGAGAGCTCAACCCAGACCGGGTTGATGCAGACCGAGGCGAAACAGTAGGTGTCCGCTTCCCGGCAGAGCTGACGGATCTGATCCTCGGTCGCTTCGGGCTTGAGCAGGGTGTGATCGATCATCCTCGCGATCTTCGCCTCCACCGGGCCGATCCCCAGCTGGGTGCTGAGCCGGCAGACCCCGTTCGAGACCAGGCTCTCGATGAAATCGGGGCGCTTGGCGACGCACTGCCCGCACTCCAGACAGATGAGTCCGCTTTCCACGCCGCACGCCCCCCCGGACGGGGCGGACCCGTTCAGGGCGGCCATCACTTCCCGGGTGACTCGATCAATCAATGCTTGGGTGTCCATTGTAAAATTTTTCTCCGAAAAATTTTAGTTCTTTAAATTAGCTCGCTGCGCTCGCTAATTTATATTATTCGTGTAATTCGTCGAAGATCCTGAGCGAAGTCGAAGGGCGAAATTCGTAGTTCTACTTTCGTTTGCGCTCGATGGCCATGATCTTGTTGACCCGGGGCCAGTGCCGTCCGCCGGCGAACTCGACGGTCAGCCAGAGGCTGACGATCTCCGCCGCCAGGGAGGGATTGAGTGTCTTCCCGCCCAGGGTCAGGACATTGGCGTCGTTGTGCTCGCGGCTGCTGCGGGCAGTGGTCAGGTCATAACACATGGCCGCCCTGATCCCCCGGACCTTGTTGGCCGCCATCGCCGAAGCCATCCCGAGGCTGTCGATCATGATCCCCCGGTCGCAGTCCCCGGAAGCGACCGCCCGGGCGACTTGCTCCGCGAAATCGGGGTAATCCACGGCGGCGGCGCTGTCCGTCCCCATGTCCTTCACGGTGTACCCTTTTGCCTCCAGGAACCGGACCAGCTCCTCTTTCAGGGGGAATCCCCCGTGATCGGCCCCGATGGCGATCCTCTTCACCGACCCTTTCTTTTCAGTGACAGTGCTCATGGGAACCTCGTTGGCGGGCCCCTTCACGATCGGGGACGCCTCTTTCATCACCTCGTCGACAATTTTTTCCAGCCGGCTCTGATCCATCTCTTTATATCCGTTAGGCTATTCTCCTATTTCCACGGGAGTTTTGTTATTATGGGCCAGGCGAAACTCCAGCGTCAACATCTTTATTTATAAATTAGCTCCCTTCGGTCGCTAATTTATGTCTATCGCATTTTATTGCAGCGAAAATAGATTGATAATGGATAGAGAATCAGTTTAGCTCCAACAGATCACACTATAATCCGATTTATTTATAAATCGGATTAGTTTTGAAGCATAATAACGATAGTCCGGGATTATTCATGAAAAGTAAAATTCCATGAATAATCCGGGATAATGCTATATTGTATGCAGTGCTCATGAACAAGCAGGGGGAAAGATTCTTTTTCCCGGCAAAAAGTATGTACACCAGGATAGACAACGCCATTATCCGCCGCCTGGGTGATATCGTGGGGCCGGAAAACCTGCTGACCGACCCGGAGCGGATGGAGGATTACGCCCATGACGAGAACCCCAACCTTCGTGCCGATCCCGGGGCGGTAGTCAAACCGACCACCGAGGAGGAGATCGCCCGCCTGGTCACGCTCGCCAACCGCGAGGGGTTCCCCGTGGTCGCCCGGGGCGGGGGCACCGGGGTCACCGGAGGGGCGCTGCCCCTGCACGGCGGCGCCGTCATCAGTCTGGAGCGGATGAACCGGGTCCTGGACATCGACGAGGAGAACATGATGGCGATCGTCCAGCCGGGGATCGTCACCGGGGATTTTCACCAGGCGGTGGAAGCGCGGGGGGTCTTTTATCCTCCCGACCCGGCCAGTCTCGAGAACTGCTCCCTGGGGGGAAACCTGGCGGAAGATGCCGGTGGGCCGCGGGCGGTGAAGTACGGGGTGACCCGCGATTACATCAGCGGCATCCGGGCGGTGCTCCCCACCGGCGAGATCATCAATTACGGCGGCAAGCTGGCCAAGAACGCGACCGGCTACAATCTTCTCCATCTCCTGATCGGGTCCGAGGGGACGCTGGGGATCATCACCGAGATCACCGCCCGGCTCCTGGTCAGGCCGGTCTTCCGAGTCGACCTCCTGGTCCCCTTCCCTTCCTGCCAGGCGGCCGTTCACTGCGTGTCCGCCGTGATCCGCCGCCACCTCACCCCCACCGCCATCGAGTTCATGGACCGCAAATGCCTGGAGATCAGCCGGCAGGTACTGGAAGAGGGAATCACCGCGGCCGACGCCGAAGCCCATCTCCTGATCGAGGTGGACGGGATGGAGGAGAACGAAGTGGAGCGCCGATACGAGGCGATCGGAGAGTTATGCCTGGAGGCGGGGGCGGATGACGTGATCGTGGCCGACTCGAAAAAGAACCAGGACAAAATCTGGAACACCAGAAGGAAGCTCCGGGACTCGCTCCGGGCGGTCAGCCCGATCATCTCCGCCCAGGACGTGGTTGTTCCCCGCAGGGAGATCTCCGCGCTGATGGCCGGAACGGAAATAATCGGCCGCCGGCACAGGCTGGAGATCGTCTCTTTCGGCCACGCCGGAGACGGCAACATTCATGTCAACTTCCTAAAAAGGGACATGGATGACAGGCAGTGGTCCGACGTCCTGAGAAAGGCGACCGGCGAGGTGTTCGCCCTGGCGGTGGAGCTGGGCGGGACCATCTCCGGCGAGCATGGGATCGGCCTCAGTAAACGGGACTATCTCCCGCTCGCGCTCATGCCCGCGGCGATCGAGAGCATGCGCCGGATCAAGCACGCGCTTGACCCGAATAATATTCTCAACCCCGGTAAAATTTTCCCTCTCTCCCGACAAACCGGGAGAGAGGGAAAATTTTAACTGGTATAAGCTCGATAATCTGATATATAGTAGTCATTATCATTGTTCATCTCAATACAGGTACATTTTTTCGGAGAATATTTTATTATGCAGCTGGCAAGGGTGGTGGGGACGGTGGTCGCCACCAGGAAGGACGAGAAGATGGAGGGGGTGCCCTTCATGGTCCTCCGCGACCTGAATTTGGAAAACAAACCGACCGGAGGATCCATCATCGCCGCCGACCCGATCGGGGTGGACCGGGGGGAAGTCGTGCTCTACTCCAAGGGAAGCTCCGCCCGGCAAACCGAGATGACCCGGGACCGTCCCAACGACGCGGTGATCTGCGGCGTGGTCGACCAGTGGGAAGTGAACGGGGTGAAGAAATATCACAAGTTTAAAGAAGAATAATCCGGCGGTTCACCGCCGGATCACTAAAATTTTTCGAAGAAAAAATTTTAAAATGAATTTAGGCAAAGTCATCGGCACCGTCGTCAGCACGCAGAAGATGGAGGCGTTCCGGGGGGTCAAGTTCCTGATCGTCCAGCCCCTGGACGAGAACCTGAAGCCGAACGGCGAACCGGTGGTCGCCTGCGACAGCCAGCAGGCCGGACCGGGTCAGATCGTGACCTTCATCGGAGGAAGGGAGGCGTCGCTGCCCCTTCCGGATCCGTTCAACCCTTCGGATGCCACCATTACTTCTATTGTTGATGAAGTCACTCTGGGTCGGTGATCAGTGATCGGTAATCAGTAATCGGTACATCCACGCCGGAGCGCTGAACATACTAACGTGAAGATCGGCAAGGTCATCGGGAACGTCGTCGCGACGTTGAAACTGGAGCAGTACGAGGGGGAAAAACTGCTCCTGGTCAAGGTCCTCGATCCCGACGGGTCGGAGACCGCCGAGACCCTGGTCGCCTTCGACCGCTGCCAGGCGGGGAAAGGCGACGTCGTCCTCCTGATCGACGAGGGGAACAGCGCCCGGATGGTCCTGGAGACCGGGCCGACCGGCGTGGTCCGGGCGGTCTGTGTCGGCTACGTGGACGCGGTCAACACCTATAAATCCGATCCCGCTTCCTACGGCTCGTAGTCCCCTACCCTGCCCCCCTTTTTTTCAGAATCGGACGGATCAGTCCGATCCGTCGGATCCGACCGATCTTATTATTCACCCGACTCGGAACTATCTGCTCCCCATTGCCTATCGAAGCGGAGACCCCGATCATCATCAGGGCTCCCCACTCCCTACCTTCAACCACCGTTTGTATTCTTTTCGCACCCGGTTAAAAAACGATACGGCAGCTTCCGTCCGGTAGTCGGCGTAGGTCCATTCCCAGGGGTGATAGGTACCGTTCTGGAAGAAATAGGTGGACTGGGCGTAGATGCCGTCTTTGAGATAGACCCGGTAGGTGGCGTCCTTGGTGGTGGCGAGGACCATCTTGGAGAGGTCGAGGTAGCCGGGGTCGAGGTTCACCGTTCTCGTCCCCTCCTCCGACAGTTCCTGCTCGACCCGATTGGTGGTGAGCTTGACCGCCGCCAGGTCGCCGGGAGCGATGAACTCCTTCAGTGAGACATACCGGCGGAGGATGCCCGGACCCATCTCTTTATCGTAGTAATCGGTAAAGTCGAAGGGGATGACGTCGCTTTCCAGGCCGATCGGGCCGAACCACCTTTTCAGCGCTTCTTTGCCCCGGTCAAGCCGTGTCTGCCCGGCGCCCAGAAGCCCGCAGATCATTTTCACCGGTTTGGATGCCTTTACCTCGCCCATTTCGTTACAATCCGGGTGTACCTATTTGTTCCGTCCCTTATTGTTTTTGTTTCCCGAATTGCTCCATGTGAGCCCGGACTTCATTTATAACCGGCAAGTCATCAACTACCTCGGTCTCGACCTCCAGTCCGGCGGCGGCAGTTTTAAATAAGGCAAAGCCGTTTTCTTTAACAAGTATCTTCCCGGGCAATGAACCGAGCTTTTCAAGCTTTTCCAGGAACGCCTCGATGAATTCATTTATCCATTGCGAATGCGCCGAGACGAGATGAAAAAATAAAATCAGACCTGTTTCGTGATCAACGCAAAGCATCATACGGGGAAAATAGGGACGTTCCTGCTTTTCCCTGACCGTCTCCGATGAATAAAAATAATCAATCTCCCATATACCCGCCCGGCGAGTAATGGTTTCCCGGATTTTTTCCAGGCTGGAACTATCGAATAATGCATCAACAGGTCCCGGTTCCGGGGGTGGGACCGGCTCTTTCCATTCGTCTTCCCAGATCAGCCCGTCCGGTCCCAGTCGGGGAACCCGGACCAGGTACCGGCCGGGCTGCGGCGGCGCCAGGAGCGCCAGATCCTGTTTGAAACGCTCCGTCACGTCGATCGCCTGCGGAATCAGCTGGATAAGATAACGCGTTTCTTCGGGCGTAATGAACCAGGGATGATACCCGGGCGTCCAGTCCCGGAACAGCGGCCAGGCATTATCGCCCCGGAACTTCAACCCCAATTGCTTGACTATCTTCCGATCTTTCGGGGCCAGGAAATCCCGGTCCTCGAATGAGACCATCAGGCATTTTTGATAATGGAGCGCGTCGGATGAATACGCATCCACGTCCCCCGATTGGACCTTCATATATCCTTCCAACCCCTCGCTCCCCCGGTACACCGCCAGGCCGAAGTGCTCCCCCAACCGTCCCATCACGCAACAATAGCCGACTTCACCGGTCTCCGGGTCCTGGACGCCGAAGATCTCACTGTCCCACATCCACTCCCATGGTTTCAGTTTCTTCAGTGCAATCGCCACAGCGTATAGTTCTCTCCATTCCTGAAGTGTAATCTGTTTTTCACTCATCTGCACAATTCCTCTTATTGACATTCAGAGGCAGTACGGAAACGCCGCCGCCTCACCTGGTCACCGGTGCGTCTCCGAGCGTCCCGTAATAGGACCGGGGGCCATCCCGAACCGCCCACCGGCCCGGGCTTTCCCGGAAGACGGCCGGTTCATCCGCCGAATCGCCGTCGTAATCCGCCGGCACCGGCCGGTCGGATACGTTCCCGAAGTACATCCTGGTCAGGCCGGGCACGGCCCACAGACCGGAAGACGGGCGGAAAACGGCCGGCGTCCATCGGCCCCCGCCGTCGTAATCGCCCGGGACCGGGGTGTCGCCGGAGGAGCCGAAGTTCATCCGGCTGATCCCCCGCACGGCCCAGAGGCCGGAAGCATCCCGGAAGAAAGCAATGTCCGTCAACCCGTCCCCGTCGTAGTCGCCGGGGACGGGGAGGTCGCCGGACGCGCCGTGATAAACCCGGGTGACGTCCCTGACCGCCCAGAGGCCGCTCCCGGGCCGGAAGATGCCGGCATCGCAGCTCCCGTCGCCGTTGTAGTCCCCGGCCACCGGACGGTCGGTCCCGCCGCCGAAGTAGAAGCGGGTCACGTTCCGGACCGACCAGAGCCCCGTCTCCCGGCGGAAAACACCGACCCGGCAGGTGCCGTCACCGGTATAGTCACCAGGGACCGGGAGGTCGCCGGATACCCCATAGTAGAGACGGGTAATCCCCCTCACCGCCCAGAGTCCGGTGCTCCCCCGGAAGACGGCGATGTCGGAGACTCCGTCACCGTTGTAGTCCCCGCCGGCGATCACGCCGGGGAGCGAGCAGTAGGTTCCGGTTGAGGCCATGGATTGGATCCTGACGGTCTCATTGCCCCGGATGACGAACTCGCTCAACCCCACGTGGTTATTCTGGTCTCCCCAGTCATAGGTATAGCCCAGCCTGCTCCAAGGCCAGCCGTTCGTGCTTCCGCCGTCGTAAATGACGGCCTTTCGCTCGTTGAACCAGGTCTGGTAGCTCCAGTCGATGGTGACATAGGGGGACTTTGGGAAGTCGAGCTCCGCTTCCCGGTCGCTGATCTCCGGGTCCGGGCTGGGCCGGAACATCTGTTCGGGACGCACCCAGAACTCGATGAAGACGGAGAGGCCCCGGTTGGGGGGCATCCCGAAAAGCTGTTCGAGCCGAAGGGGAAGGTTTTCGTAGGCCGGGGGGTGCTCCCGCAGCCAGTTTTTCAGCTCGGGGACCGCCGTCACCCAGACCAGGTGGGCCGGATGGACGGTGAAGTCGTCCCCTGGTTTGTAGTGCTGGACGTACCAGTCATCTCCCCAGGCAGACATCAGCACCCGTCGGTCCGCGCTCGCCCTGTCCTGCCAGACCAGATCATCGTTGTAGGCGGCGATCGGGATCAGGTCCCGGGAGATGGCGGAGGGATCTCCTTCCCGCATCGCGTCAACGACCGCGGCGGTGTAGTCGGCCCAGATATCACCCCGGGCGCCGGCGGGGACCAGGATGCCGGCCACTATCCCCAGCAGGAAAACCTTCCACCCGCCTGAACGGCATCTCTTCATAACAAACCTCCTAACCTGGTGTTATTCTTCCTGTTAACGCTGCCGGCAGAAGTAGATCTTTGGCTGTAATTCATTGCCAAAGAATTTGATAAAATTAATATCTTTTCGTGTGGCTGTTCAGGTCCGGGCCAGGAAGCGGCCGTAGCCCCCGCCGACCAGGATCCCGGATCCATCCTCGTACACAGTCTTCCCCCGGACGATGGTCCGGGAGATCCGGCCCTGCAATTTCATCCCTTCAAAGGGGGTGACATGCCCTTTCGAGAGAAATTCCGATCCTCTTACCGTCCAGGCCGCTCCGGGATCGATCAGGACCAGGTCGGCGTCGGTCCCGACCTTGATCGCCCCTTTTTCGGGGAAGAGACCATAGCGGCGAGCGGCGTTTTCGGAGGTCACCTCCACCAACCGCCGCAGAGACAGCCGTCCTTTCCGGTACCCCTCGGAGAATAGATACGGAAGCAGCGTTCCGCTCCCCGGGATCCCGGAGTAATCGGTCCAGATTGAACCCGTCTCCTTCCCCGGGGCCGGGCTGGGAGCGTGGTCGGAGGCGGCGAAGTCGATCGCCCCCCCGGCCAGGTACTGCCAGAGGATCTCCTTGTTGCCGGATACCTTTACCGGGGGGGTTGTCTTGAGCGGAGATCCTATCCGGATAAAATCATCAAGGTCGAACTCGAGGTAATGGGGACCGGTCTCGCAGGTGGCGGGGGCGCCGGCGATCATCTCGGCCGCTGTGGCGGTGGAGACGTGAACGATATGAAGGTCGGCCCCGGTCTCTTCCTGCAGCTCCAATGCAGAACGGACCGCCAGGATCTCCACCACTTCGGGGCGGGATCGGTAATAATAGACCGGTGTCTTCCCCTCCCCCATGAAGAAGTCGGTGGCGGCGGCGACGTAGCTGAGATCCTCGGCATGAAGGAGGATGGTCGCCCCGAATTCCTTCGCCTGCTCCAGGACCGCGCGGAACTGGAAATGGTTGAGGGAGTGAAAAAGCTCCATCACCGAGATGAAGTAGGTTTTAAAGCCGAGCACGACCCCGGACAGTTCGCGAAAATTCCCCGGGTAACCCGAGGCCATCGACTGGGGACAGATACCGCCGAAGAAACCGTAGTCGATGACCGCCTTTTTCTCGACCGCCCGGAGCTTCACCTCCAGGCTGGCAAGATCCGTCACCGGGGGGATGGAGGTGCAGGGCATGTCGATGACAGTGGTGATCCCACCCGAGGCGGAACAGGAACTGCCGTGATAAAAATCTTCCCGGTCGGTGAAACCGGGGTCATCGAAGTGGACGTGGGGATCGATCCCGCCCGGGAGAATGATCAAGCCCCGGGCCTCGATCACCTCGCCGCTGGCGGACAGCCCGGGGCCCAGTTCAGCGATCTTCTCTCCCTCGATCCTGATATCGATGGCGGCGAGGTCATCCCGGCCGGGGAGGGCGACGGCGCCGTTCCTGATGATCATGACGTCCTCCAATAGGATAAGAAAAAACCAGTCTGCTGTAGCCGCACAACAGAGATGACAATGTTTAAAATGTTGAACGGCGGTTATTAACCCGGGTTATTCATGAAAATATAACATTTTCATGAATAATCCGGGTTACTGATCACTTCTTTTTCTTCCATGGCATCTCGGGAGCAACGGCAGGCTGCTGGAAGAATGAATCCCTGATCGTTTTGAAGAGCCCGGGGGTTTTACACATGGAGTCGTATGAGAAGAGCATGATCCCCGCAGCGCCGGACGCGCGGACATCGGACATCTGCCGGAGGAGGGCAGCGGGATTGTTTTCCAGCAGGTACTGCCCGAGGCCGACATAGACCTGCCGTTTCCCGCAGGCCGACACCGCTCCCCAGGTCAGATACCGGGCCAGGCGGGAGTCTGTCCCGTAATTCATCGGGGCAACGACATCAACCGACCCTTCGTCCAGCCAGCACCGCCAGTCCTGGAACGCGCTCAGGTAGGCCCGGTCCGCCCAGGCGACCACGGCCACCGAGAAAACGAGTCCGGGGTTCAAGCGCCGGGTCAAAGCAGAGGCCGACTCCACAAACGTGTTCACCTGGTGCCGGCGCCAGTTATCCCAGGCCAGGCAGTTGGAACGCGTGAGTTCCATCGTCAGCGGGTCGAGCCCCTTCCATTCCCGGAAACGCCGCATGCTCTCCCTGCCGTAACCGAGATCGTTCCGGTTCGCCCAGAGGGAACCGGCATAGGGGGAGTTGAACGGGTACCGAACGAAATCAAGGTGAATACCGTCCAGGCCGGGGTATTTCCGGATTACTTCCGAGACGATATTCTTGAGATACAGGACAACCTTTTCATCTCCCGGATCAAGCCAGTAGCCGCCATCGGGGAGGTTCGGCGGCTTGCAGTCGAGCAGGGAGACGCCCTTGCCGTCCCGGGTGACAACATCCGTGCCGAAACGGCGCAGGATCGGCGCGTTCCGGTCTTTCCCGATCCGGAACATGTTCAGCCAGGCGTGAACCTTGAGGCCGGATTGATGGGCCCGGCCGATCAGGTAAGCCAGGGGGTCGATCTTCTCCCTCTTCAGAATATCGCGATAGGGAGCGGTATCGGCGTACCGGGAGTTGAACCAGGCCCGGTCGTGCCGGTAGACCTGGACGAAGATCTCGTTGAAGCCGGCATCAGCCGCCCGCCGGATCATCTGGTCGATTTTGGCCCGGGTGGAAAGCGTCTCCTGGCTCCCCTCGCATTCCACCCAGACCCCGCGGGCTTCCTTCAGCGGGGGTTCCGCCCGGCAGGAAGGCACCATACCGAGACCGATCGCAACCAAAAGGATGGCGAGAAACCTTTTTACCTGGGCCCGCATAAGCAAACGTCCGCCCGGGAGGGCGATACCGGTGAGGCCGGTTTAATAGGGGACGCCGAAGTTCGGCTGCTGCTCCCACGGTTCCGGCTCCCCCCAGGGGATGGACGACCCCCCCTCGGGAGTGGAGCAGCCGGACACGGCGGCGGCAACGGCAAGTAAAAAAATCGCCAGAAGTATCAAACCCCCGGCTCCCCCCTTCTTTCTACTGCTGTCAATGTGCTGTTTCATGGATGATCCCCTCTCATATCGGGGAACCAGTATAGTAACCGGAGGCGACATTCCCGGTCAAGTAGTGATCTCAAAGGAAATTATTAAATTCATTGCACAACAACTATCGGTCTCTATAATAGACACCTCTCAGTTATTCTTAGCCGTCATGTAATTATTAATTTTTGCGAAGCAAAAATTACGGAGAAAAAATTATGCTCAAGGGAATGCGCAGAAGCGCCAAGCAGATACTCTGGCCGCTCATCATCGCCCTGGTCATTACCATGGGGGGCTACGGGGTCTGGTACCTGGTCCGGCCGGAGGTCGCCACCTCCCAGGCCGGCGTCATCTGGGGAGAAAAGATCACGCTGGAAGAGTTCATCCAGACGGCGCGAACGGCTCAGGCCGTCGCCGCCTTCTCCGGTCAGGAACTCAATCAGAACCAACTCTACACCCTCGCCTGGCGACGGCTGCTTTCACAGAAAGAAGCGGAGAAGATGGGGGTCACCACCACCCGGAAGGAGCTGGTCTTTTTTCTGGCGCGGTGGCCGGCTTTCCAGGTCAGGGGGAAATTTGACCCCCGGCGATACCGCCAGGCCCTCGACTCCCTCGGCATGGAAGCGGGCGCTTTTGAAGACCAGGTTCAAAAGCTCCTGGCCATCGACAAGATGGGGCTGATCATCCAGAGCCAGGCCCTTGTCTCCGAAGATGAAATCGCCCAGACCTATCAGCGGCTGAACGAGAAGATCCGGGTCGAATACGTCCAGATCGCCCAGGAACAGTTCAGCGTTCAGACCGGGATCGCCGACCTGGAGCTGGCCGAATTCTACCGGCAGAACACGTCCCGGTTCCAGGTCCAGACCCAGGTTGAGATCCGTTACATCCTGATCCCCTGGAAAAAATTCGCGGGCGAGGTTTCGGTCACTCCGGAAGAGATCGAGGCCCGGTACCGGGAGAGCTCCGTTTCCTTTGCCGGCGAAACCGGCAAAGCGCCGAAACTATCGGATGTCGAAGACGCGCTTCGGGAGGAGCTCGTCCGGGAGAAGGCGGAGAAAGGAGCCGCGGCGATGGCCGATGCCGTCAACCGGCGCCTGGACGATGCGAATTCCCTGGAGCGGCCGGCGGAAGAGTTTTCCCTTTCCATCCGGGAGAGCGGCCCGTTCGGGGCCGATGAGCCCGTCCCGGGGCTGGGAGACCTCCCGGAGATCAACCGGCTGGCTCTGACGATGGAGATCGACGAAGTCGTCAGCTACCCCGTGCCCGGACCCGAGGGCTTTATCTTCTTCCAGGTGACCGGCAAGAAAGACGCGTCGATTCTCCCCTTCGAGGAGGCACGGGAGGAGATCATAAAAATCATCGGCGAGGAACGGGCCCGGCAGGAAGCGATGAACGCGACCCGCAACGCGCTGACCGAGGTCCGGCGGCTGATGACGGACGAGGAATACGACTTTGAATCTGCGGTGACGGAACTGGGTCTGAAGACGGTGACCACTCCCTTCTTCAGCCGGGAGGGCTCGGAGGATATCCCGGCTTCCCCCCTCTTTGTCCAGGCGTCTTTCCTGACGGTGCCGGGCAGGGCCAGCGAGATTGTCCCGACTGAAGAAGGCTTCGTTTTCCTGACGGTAAGCGGGAGAGAACCGGCCGGCCCGATGCCAAAAGACGAGAAAGAGCGATGGGAGGCGGCCACCCGTAAGTACAAGGCGGCCCTTGTTTACGACACCTGGTTCAACAACCTCATCCAGGAGTCGAAGTTCTCGATCACGAATAAAGACCTGGCCCCATAAATTACTTTTTGCTCCATTATGCGCTCTCCGCTTCCGGATCCCACCGGGCACTGAGATCCGGATAGATCGGGAAAGCTCGGGTCAAGAGCAACGTTTCCCGCTTGATCCGGCCGATCGTCTCATCATCATCGATCTTCACTATGACCTCCGCGATCCAGCGGCCGATCAGTTTCATCTCTTCTTCCTTCATCCCCCTGGTGGTCACTGCGGGGGTCCCCAGCCGGATGCCGCTGGTCTTGCTGGCGGGGAGGGGGTCAAAGGGGATCAGGTTCCGGTTGCAGCAGATGCCGGCCCGGATCAGCGCCTCCGCCGCCTGCTTTCCGCTGATGCCCTTGTTCCGGAGATCGACCAGGAGCAGGTGATTGTCCGATCCCCCGGCGACCAGCCGGAACCCCGCGCCGAGCAGGGTCTCGCCCAGGACGCGGGTGTTGCTGATGATCTGGCGCTGATACTCCCTGAAGGCGGGCTGCAGGGCTTCCTGGAGCGCGACCGCCTTGGCCGCAATCACGTGCATCAGGGGGCCGCCCTGGATGCCCGGGAAGACGCTCCGGTCAATCTGCCGGCCGAACTCCTTCCGGCAGAGGATCATCCCTCCCCGCGGCCCCCGGAGGGTTTTATGGTTGGTGACGGTCACGAACTCGGCGAGGGGGACCGGATCCGGATGGCATCCGGCCACCACCAGGCCCGCGATATGGGCGATGTCCGCCATCAGGTACGCCCCTACCTCGTCGGCGATTTCCCGGAACCGGTCAAAATGAATCACCCGGGGATAGGCGCTGGCGCCTGCGATGATCATCCGGGGATGGTGCTCGCGGGCCAGGCGGGCGGCCTGATCGTAATCGATCAGCTCGGTATCCGGGCTCACCCCGTAGGAGATGACATTGTAAAGCTGCCCGGAGAAGTTGATCTTGTGGCCGTGGCTGAGATGGCCGCCATGGTCGAGATTCATGGCCAGGATGGTCTCGCCCGGCTGAAGGAAGGCAAAGTACACCGCCATGTTGGCCTGGCTCCCGGAATGGGGTTGGACATTGGCGTGGGCGGCGCCGAAGAGCCGGCAGGCGCGCTCAATCGCCAGGCTTTCCGACCGGTCCATCCACTCGCACCCCCGGTAGAACCGGCGCCCCGGATATCCTTCCGCATACTTGTTGGTGAAGACGCTGCCGAGCGCGGCCAGAACCGCCGGGCTGGCATAGTTCTCGGAGGCGATCAGGAGGACCTCCTCCTCCTCCCGCCGCAATTCGCCGTAGATAGCTTCGGCGATATCCCTGTCAACGTTCCACAGGTTCTCCATTTTAAAATTTTACTCCGTAAAATTTTATCGGTTCCGACTGCGTCGGAACTTTTTTAATTATACGACAACTATTATCTTCCTGTTGCCACCCGATGGCCCAGGCAGGCTTCGATTTCCTCCCGGGTGACCGGTCCTTCCCGGAGGATACGTTCCGGAGACGCGGTGAGATCAAGAACGGTGGAAGCCGCTCCCGCCACCTCCCCTCCGTCGATAATCAGATCAACCTTGCCGGAGAACAGCCGGCGGGCCGCGGCGCCGTCGATTATGGCCGGCTCCCCGCTGAGGTTGGCGCTGGTCGCCACCAGCGCAACCCCGCTTTCCTCTATCAGCCGGCGGAGAAAATCATGGCCGGGAAGGCGATAGCCCTGGTGTATCCCTTCCGGCGTTCGCAGAATCACCGTCAGAGGCCCCGGCCAAAATTCTTCCAGCAGCCTTCTCTGTCCCTCTTCGGCAGGCAGGGACCGGATCTTCTCCCGATCAGCGATCAGGCGAACCAGGGGCTTGTTGCCGCTTCTTTTCTTGATCCGATAGATTCTCTTCACCACCGCCGGGTTGTTGCCATCTCCTCCCAGGCCATATACAGTCTCGGTGGGAAAGAGTATCACTCCACCCTCCGCCAGTATCCGCCCGGCTTCGAACAGCGCTTCCGGTTCTTTCTCCCGATGATTAAGATGAATAAAACGCGTATTCAATAATGTTTTTAATCGTTAAATTGCTTCCCCCGATATCATCGGAGGAAGCAATTTAACGAGAGTAGACCATCACCGGACCCGTCATCTCCTCCCACTTGAAGGTGTAGAAGGCATGCGGACTGTTGTAATCAAGGACCCGCATGTCGTTCTCCTCCCCCAGGGACTGGACCACGTTGGAAAACCGGATGCCATAGCGCTCACGGCAGAGGTCCACGGGCACCTCGAATGCCGCGTACTTGTCGATGCCCTTGTTTTTTAACGTCTCTACCAGTCCGGGATCGTTGAGAGAAGGATAGGTGAGGATGATCAGGATAGGGCCTGACCCGGCAAAAAAAAGTCCCGCTTTCATTTCTGGCCTCCTTGGCCGTTTCCGGTACGTTTCGACGAACCGGTCAACGGAGCGGTCCCAGGTCTTCTCGACGTCGTCCGGGAAAAGACAGGCCGGCAACTCGCCCATTTTCCAGTGATACCGGATACATTCACAGCAAACCCCTTTCCTGCTGCACGGCTCATAAGTGCAGTTACAGAACGATTTATTTTTATCAACCCTGCATTCCATTCCTTTCATTCCCCTTTCTTTAAAATTTGGAATTTATTTATTATTTGTGATTTCTTTCTACATGGTAACTTGGTGGTTTTGATTGTTCTGATTGTATGCTTTTATGTTAAAACGTCATCGGGGACCGAAGATCCCGGTCCCGATCCGGACCATGTTCGACCCCTCTTCAATCGCCACCCGGTAGGAGTTGGTCATCCCCATCGAAAGGAACCGCATCTCCACCCCCGGCGGGGGACTTTTTCCCAGCTTCTCAAAGAGGTCCCGGGTAACCACGAAATAAGGACGCGCGTCTTCCGGGTCGCCGGCCAGGGGGCCCATGGTCATCAATCCTTGAATGGAGAGGTTCGGCAACGGGGCAAGCTCGCGGATCAGGGCGCCCGCGTCCGGCGGAGAAACTCCGGCTTTCTGAGGCTCCCGCCCGCTGTTGATTTCGATCAGAATCGGCATCACCTTCCCCAGTCCGGCGGAACGCTTATCGATCTCCTGAGCCAGGTGAAGCGAGTCAACGGTCTGGATCAGGTCGATGATACCGACAATCTTTTTCACCTTGTTGGTCTGAAGATGTCCGATGAAATGCCAGCGGGGATCCCCGGCCACCCGCTCCCGGACCTGAAGGAATTCCTGAACATAGTTCTCCCCGATCACCGTGATCCCGGCCGCCGTCGCTTCCGAGATCTCTTCCGGGGTCCGGGTTTTGGCGGCGGCGATAATCGTCACCCCGGCGGGGATCTCGTCCCTCAATCTTTTAATATTGTCCGCGATCATCTTCGCCTGTTATCCCGGGTACCGGGCAAACAAATTCCCCCAGGGCGACTCCTGCAACCACCGGTCGACGACCTGCTTCCCTTTCCGCGGGTACCAGAATCGGTCGTGATAGTACTCGCTGGCAAAGATAAAAATATTGACCAGCGGGGTGCGGAAGCAGAGTTTCTGCAGGCATTTAAGCGGGCTCCGCCAGAGGAGCATCCCGGTCCCCGTCCCCAGGTTGACCCCGACCTTGAAGCCCCAGTTCTCCTCCGCCAGCTCCGGCATCCCGACGATCTCGATCTCCCGGGGATCACCCTGCCCCAGCCCCCGGGCGGTGGCGTGGTTGATGTACCGGATGGACATCGGGTCGAATCCCATGATCCTGGCCGAAACCGCGTCGATCGCGACCTGGTCGGCGGAGGCCAGGATGACATCTTTCTGATAGGGGATCAGCGTTCTCGGGCCGGGCCCGGAGCCGGCGGTGGTTCCGTCCATGGTGCAGAAAATTCCGGGATGGATCTCCTTCTGAATCGCCAGCAGATCGACGATCGTGTCGTGAATCCAGGTGTGGGTATAGTGGCGGTGGACATTGAGCAGCCCCCCGAAGGCGTTTTTCAGCGCCCCGGTGGTAACCGTGTAGGAGTGGGTTTTGACGGTGGGCAAATGGACGATGTTCTTGCCAAAAAAATAATCGGGGAGATAAATCCCGGCCGGGAATATCCTGTCCAGCACCGCCATCTTCGCCCGGGGGCGATACGGGACCCACTTCATGTCTTCATCCTTGAAGTTATACTTTACCGGGATGCCGTATTTCTCGAGTACCGGCCCGAACTTATTATACCGATCGCCCAGGTCGGCGATGGTGACCACGGTCTTGTTGTGGACGTCCACCAGGTCCTGAAACCCCGCGCCTTTCAAGGCCAGGATGGTCCCCTCCAGTTGCCAGGGGGTGGTGTTCGCTCCCGGATAGAGCAGATGCCAGCTGATGTTATCCTTGAGAATGGTAACGGCTGACGGGTCCAAACTTTCCTTCAGACCGGCCAGCTCGCAGAGACGGCCATAATCGTCCAGGACAGTATCGGGACCGGTTTTGAGAATGGCCACTTTGGATTTGTTCATCTACGTAACTCCCCTGATCACGATTTTCATCCTGCCCAGGAGCAGTTGATAACGGTTGAGAGCCATCGCCTTCACCCCCGACTGTGTTGGCCAGAACCGTCTCTGCCCGCCGTACGTTAAGAAGAGAATATCGTTTCTGCCGGCGTCTGTCAAATCGTCATATCGTATTCCGCGGGCGGACGGCTGTCAAGCAGACGGAGGAGCACTGCAGCGGCTCCGGCCGGGGAGGCGGCCGCTGGCCGGGATAAATAATAACTGTAGAAACAATCACCGCACAATTGACGAAGCAACATCCGTGGAGTATGTTATCTGCAGACGCGCTGGCCCTGGCCGGCACGCCCGATTGCAACGAATCAAGCGGATTATGGCTGCCTTCAGCATAATCCGTAAAAGATCCCGGGCGCGGTCGAAGGGCACAATACCCGGTTACCATCAGTGGATGAACTCCGTTCTGAAGCCCGGACTCACCATGAAGCTCATAACCATTCTGACATCTTTACTCGCGGCAGCCCTTTCGGTCCGCCCGGCAGCCGGTCAGGATATCCTCCCCTTCGCGCCGGATGACACGCTGGAAGAGATCCGCTACAAGATCAACCATAACGGCTACTCCTTCGAGGTCGCCGACAACTGGGTTTTTTCCATGTCCCCGGAAGAAAAGGCCCAATTTTTCAGCCGCCGATTCCCGGACCGGCCGGCCGCAAGAACAGTTTCGCTCAAGTTCAGCCCCCTTCTCAAGCAACTCGGGAAGCAGCTCCCCTTAAATTTTGACTGGCGTAACGTGGGCGGTTACTCTTACATCGGCGGAATTCGCAATCAGGGAGGCTGCGGTTCCTGCTACTCCTTCGGGGCCAACGCCGCCGCCGAGGGGACCTATAACTGGGCCAACGGTCTCTATGACGGAAACTGCATCGACTTCTCCGAGTCCTACATCATCTGGTGCCTGGGGAGGCTCCCGGCGTACAGCTCCCACTTCTTCGGCTGCGGCGGGGCGGACTGGGATTATGCCGAGCTCGACGCCCTCTGCCTGGAAGGGGTCGGCACGGAGTCCGACTTCCCCTACACGACGACCGACCCCGGATCCTGCACTCACTGGGGCGATCAAACCTACGTCTTTCAATCCTGGCACCGGATCGACTGCCTCGACGTCGAAGCGATCAAGACTGCTATCATGACCTACGGCCCGGTTGACGCCGCCGTTTACGTTCAAGGGGCTTTCCAGAGTTACAGCGGCGGCGTTTACGAAGACTCGTACACCTCGTGCCCTCCCGATCCCGGCATCGGTCCGGAGTGCTATCACGCCTACACCAACCACGCCATCGCGCTGATCGGCTGGGACGACGCGCCCCCGGAGGGGGGCGGAGGAGTCTGGATTCTTCGCAACTCCTGGGGGACATCCTGGGGCGAGTCCGGTTATATGCGGATCCGTTATACTTCGGCCCGTGTCGCCTGCGAGGTCTGCTACCTGGTCTATCAACCTCCGGCCACGCCGACGCCGACACCGGTCGGTTTTCATACCCCGACACCAACCCCGACCATAACCCCCACGCCGGAAGGTTACAAAACCCCCACACCGACACCCTCCCCTTCTCCAACCTCGACGGCCGTCCCCCGAGAAATACCTTTCACGGAAGATTTTGAAGAAGCGTGGGACGGCGGCGCGCCGGCGGGCTGGACGAAGGAATACATTATGGGTACCAATGACTGGACGCAGGCGGCCGGAGGCTACAACGGCCACCCGGCTTCGGCTCATGGAGGTTCCTACAACGCTCGGTTCTTTTACGATGACTGGGCCGACATAGTCACCCGCCTGATCTCACCGCGCCTGGAGTTCGGTCCCCGCATCTACAATACCCGCCTCACCTTCTGGCTGGCCATGGAGGAGTGGGAGGGAGATCAGGATGAGCTGTCTGTTTACTACCGGACATCCGCCGGCGGGGAGTGGACCCTGCTGACTCACTACGACACCTCGCTCCCGTCCTGGGTTGAACGGAGCATCGACCTCCCCGAACCGGGAAACGATTACTATATCTGCTTCGAGTGCGACGCCAATTACGGGTACGGAGTCTGTATCGACGACCTGCTGATCACCGGGAATGCCGCCTACCCCACGCCCACACCCGTCGCGCCACCGCCGGCCACAGCAACCCCGACACCGACGCCATTCGCTCCTCCGCCGGCCACATCAACCCCGACACCGACGCCATTCGCTCCTCCGCCGGCCACATCAACCCCGACACCGCTCGCACCCACGCCGGCCGCAGCAACGCCGACACCGACGCCATTCGCTCCTCCGCCGGCCACATCAACCCCGACACCGACGCCATTCGCTCCTCCGCCGGCCACATCAACCCCGACACCGACGCCATTCGCTCCTCCGCCGGCCACAGCAACGCCGACACCCAATCAGTCGGCGACAACACCCACACCGCAACCATCCGCCACACCGTCTCCTATCATCAATTTACTGTTGAATCCAAGCTTCGAGTTGGACCCGGCCCTGGTTAATTGGACCAAAGTAGGGACCTCAGAAATGATCTACCGCGGGATTGGTGGTTGCCATGGAACATACTACTGTGTTTTCCAAGACCCCACTACCCAATATTCGGATAGGGGAATACGTTCCGAGGCTGTTTCGATTGCCGCCGGAAATTATTATGACTTTAATGGATGGTTTTATCTCCTTAATGAAGGGGGAATAGTAGATAACACCCAGTTCCAGTTTCTCATTGAATGGAGAGATATCGCGCAGGCTATTCTTTCCACCTCAGGAATTTCCGACTGGAACCTGTCATCCTTTGATGTTTGGGAAGAGAAAAGCTATCCAGGCATTCAAGCTCCAGCAGGTTCGGCCTATGTAACTCTTTATTTGGCGGTAAAAGAGACATTAAATAACAATAACAATGCCTTTATAGATTATTTCTGCATTAATCCGGGGGGAGCACCTCCTTCACCGACTCCGCAAATATCCACTACACCCCCACTCCCCACACCTTCGCCCACCCCGTCAACATCCTGTAACTACCGGGTGTCCGGCACGGTCCTCGACCGGGATACCTCGGCCGCCATCCCGAACGCCGACGTCTGGCTCGAGTTCTCCGATCACGAAACGACACCGGCACAAACGAGCGGACCCGACGGTTCCTACTCGATCTTCACCTATCAGCCTCATAGCCCCGGGACGGTACTGGCCCGGGCCGTCCACCCGGACTATCTCCCCGGGAACACGGCCACCCAATGGGCATGCAACACCGAGATCGAGGGGATCGAGATAGAACTTGAGAGGGCCTCTGTCGTTACTCCGACGCCCGTTGCCACCCCGACCTGCGGTCCGCCGCTTGGGCAGCCGGGCTTCCTCCTCGAATCGGGGGATTATGACGGCGACGGGACCGCCGACATCGGGATCTTCCGGAGGGGTGGCGGCCTCTGGGCGATCCGCGGCGTCACCCGGGCTTACTTCGGCGGCGCCGGCGACGTGCCCGTCTCCGGCGACTACGACGGCGACGGCACCGCCGACATCTCCATCTTCCGGCCGACCCAGGGCCTCTGGGCCCTCCGGGGGATCTCCCGGATCTACTACGGCATCCCCGGGGATTACCCGGCCCCCGCCGATTATGACGGGAACCGCACCGCCGACGTCTGCGTCTTCCGGGACGCCATCGGGCTCTGGGCGGTCCGGGGGGTCACCCGGGCCTATTTCGGGGTGACCGGCGACCGACCGGTCCCCGGCGACTACGCGGGCGGGGGGACCGACGCCATCGGCATCTTCCGCCCCTCCTCCGGGACCTGGGCGGTCCGGGGCGTCACCCGGGTCTACTTCGGCGGTTTCGACGACTGGCCGGTCCCCGGCGACTATAACGGCAACGGGAATTTCGAGGTGGCGATCTTCCGCCCCTGGTCGTCCGGACTCTGGGCGGTCCGCGGCGTCACCCGCTTCTACTACGGGCGCTGCACCGACTATCCCCTCCGGGCCGGTTTTGACGGCACCGGGACCGATAGTCCCGGCGTCTTCCGGCAGGATGTCGGCCTCTGGGCCGTCCGCGGGCTCACCCGGGCCTACTTTGGTGGCAGCGGCGACCTGCCCGTGACAAGGTAAAGGAAGAAGAAGTAATCAGTACTTCTCCAGAGATACTTCTATTAACTCACTTATGGTGGATCTGTCCCGGATCCATCGCCAGGATCCCAGATCGCTGCCGGGCTTGATTAACCGTCCCAACACCACCGCTTCCGCCAGCGACCGCTCACGGGCGGACAGTCCAATTTCCTTCAAGATTTCCGGTAATGGTTCGTTGCCGGGGGCCATTCGGAGAACGAACGGACTCAACCAGGCTGTGTTTGATATACACATTGCCGGTTTTTTTATTGGTTGTTCCGGTTTCTCTAATAATCTCGAAATCGGGCAAAAGGGGAAAGTTGGGTTAGGAATTTTCTTGACGCCGGACGAAAAAAGTGTATTCTATCGTCATAAGGCCGAATTTTTTATTTGGATTTTATTGGAGGTTAAAAAATGATTGCACAAGTTCAACCTAAACAAGGAGTCGCGCGATGAAAACAAGCGGCAAGAACAGACTTTCGGAAGTGTCTCGCCGGGGTATGATCCTGGCCGGGCTGATTCTGCTCGGGGCGGGGATGGAGCCCTTTTTACTTCCCGCCGGAACGCTTCTGCTCGATTACTCCACCTATCTCGGGGGGAGTTCTAATGAAATAGGGTATGGAATCACACTGGGGACGGGAGGGGAGGCGTATGTCACGGGTTATACTGGCTCTTTAAATTTTCCCACTGAAAATCCCTACCAGGCGAACTTTAGCGGATCTCTTGACGTCTTCGTGAGCAAGCTCGGAGCTTCCGGCTCGCAGCTCATCTTTTCCACCTATCTCGGGGGGAGTGATGCTGATGGCGGGTATGGAATCACACTGGGGACGGGAGGCGAGGCGTATGTTACGGGGTATACTGACTCTTTAAATTTTCCCACTGAAGATCCCTACCAGGCGAACTATAGCGGAGGGGGTGACGTCTTCGTGAGCAAGCTCGGAGCTTCCGGCTCGCAGCTCATCTTTTCCACCTATCTCGGGGGGAGTGATTCTGATCGAGGGTATGGAATCACACTGGGGACGGGAGGCGAGGCGTATGTCACGGGGTTTACTGCCTCTTTAAATTTTCCCACTGAAAATCCCTACCAGGCGAACTTTAGCGGATCTCGTGAGGGCTTCGTGAGCAAGCTCGGAGCTTCCGGCTCGCAGCTCATCTTTTCCACCTATCTCGGGGGGAGTGATAGTGATTACGGGACTGGAATCACACTGGAGACGGGAGGCGAGGCGTATGTCACGGGGTTTACTAACTCTTTAAATTTTCCCACTGAAAATCCCTACCAGGCGAATTATAGCGGAGGGGGTGACGTCTTCGTGAGCAAGCTCGGAGCTTCCGGCTCGCAGCTCATCTTTTCCACCTATCTCGGGGGGAGTGATAGTGATGAAGTGTTTGGAATCACACCGGGGACGGGAGGCGAGGCGTATGTCACTGGGTATACTGACTCTTTAAATTTTCCCACTGAAAATCCCTGCCAGGCGAACGTTAGCGGATCTCGTGACGTCTTCGTGAGCAAGCTCGGCTCGACCGGCTCGGAGCTCATCTTTTCCACCTATCTCGGGGGGAGTGATAGTGATGAAGGGCATGGAATCACACTGGGGGCGGGAGGCGAGGCGTATGTCGCCGGGGTTACCTACTCCACAAATTTTCCCACTGAAAATCCCTACCAGGCGAACTATAGCGGAGGGGGTGACGTCTTCGCGAGCAAGCTCGGAGCTTCCGGCTCGCAGCTCATCTTTTCCACCTATCTCGGGGGGAGTGATTCTGATTGCGGGTATGGAATCACACTGGGGACGGGAGGCGAGGCGTATGTCACGGGGTATACTGACTCTGTAAATTTTCCCACTGAAAATCCCTACCAAGGGGGATTTCAAGGAGGATCTCGTGACGTCTTCGTGAGCAAGCTGGTCTTTCTCACGACGCCGATGCCGACACCGACACCGGTGGGAGAGGTCTTCGAGGCGCCGATTGTGGTCACGCTGAACTACCACGGCAGCGGGGACACCACGGGTTTCGCCGACAACTACAACCATTACAGCTGCTTCTTTTTCGAAGAAACCGGCCGAGACGTGGTCTATTCATTTAACGTGAGCGCTCCGGGGACGCTGTCGATTTTGCTCAGCAACCTTTCCGTTGATCTCGACCTGATCCTCTGCGACATGCCCAATTGGAAGGATTGCGTGGACAGCAGCACGCGCGCGGGAACGAGAAACGAGGAGATCACGTTCGCCGCCGGGACGGGGACGTTCTACACGGTGGTGGACGGCTTCGGCGGCGCCTTCGGCCCCTATGACCTTGACATCGCGATCACCACGCCAACGCCCACGTCGACGCCGACGCCAAGCGCGACCCCGACGCCGAGCGCGTCCCCGGCGGCAACGCCCCGGGAGACGCCCACTCCGAAAAAGACCCCGACGCCTCTCACCACCCGCACCCCCTCCCCCACGCCGACCTGCGGGCCGACGGTGGCCCAGCTCCGCTTCGTCCTCCAGTCGGGGGATTATGACGGCGACGGCACCGCCGACATCGGGATCTTCCGGAGAAGCGGCGGCCTCTGGGCGGTCCGCGGCGTCACCCGGGCCTACTTCGGCGGCGGAAACGACCTGCCCGTCTCCGGCGACTACGACGGCGACGGCACCGCCGACATCTCCATCTTCCGCTCCGCCTGGAGCCTCTGGGCCCTCCGGGGGGTCTCCCGGATCTATTACGGTCTCCCCGGGGACTACCCGGCCCCCGCCGATTACGACGGCAACCGCACCGCCGACGTCGGCGTCTTCCGGGACTTCGTCGGCCTCTGGGCGGTCCGGGGGGTCACCCGGGCCTATTTCGGGACGACCGGCGACAAACCCGTCCCCGGCGACTACACGGGCGGGGGGACCGACGCCATCGGCATCTTCCGCCCCTCTTTCGGGACCTGGGCGGTCCGCGGCGTCACCCGGGTCTACTTCGGCGGTTTCGACGACTGGCCGGTCCCCGGCGACTATAACGGCAACGGGAACTTCGAGGTGGCGATCTTCCGCCCCTGGTCGTCCGGCCTCTGGGCGGTCCG
>JAZDIV010000135.1:0-2017 GCA_043804695.1 PVC group bacterium
GAGGCTCTGCGCGACCGGGTTTCCGAAGAGGCAAAAGGTTTCGATATTCCCCGGGACCGCTTCGGCCGTCGCGCCGGCAATGGGCATGCAGGTCACGGCTGTTCCTCTCCCCGGGGGTAGGACCCCAGGACCTTGAGGAAGGCCGTTCTGTGCGCCAGCTCTTTGAGGCACTTCTGAGTCCCTTCCTCGGCAATATGGCCGGTGAAATCGGCAAAGAAGAGGTATTCCCACATTCTGTCCCGCATCGGCCAGGATTCGATCCGCGTGAGGCTGATTCCCGCTTTGGCGAAAGGCGCCAAGGACCGATGGAGGGCCCCCGGTACGTGGGGCGTTCCGAAGATGATGGATGTCTTGTCCCGGCCGGTGATCCCCCCGCTTTTTTCCCCCGCGCGCGGCCCGATGACGAGGAAGCGGGTCGTGTTGGCGGGGTTGTCCTCGATCCCCTCCGCGAGGATGTTGAGGCCGTATGTGTCGGCGGCCAGAACGCTCGCGACGGCGGCCGCCCGGTTGTCCTCCCGCACCCGGCGGGCCGCCCCGGCTGTGCTTTCCACCTCGACGAGGGAGACGCCGGGCAGGTGGGTCCGCAGCCACACCTGGCACTGGGCGAGGGCCTGGGGATGGGAGTAGACCTTCCGGATCGCATCCGGATCATCGCACCGGGAAAGGAGGCAGTGCCGGACCCGGAGGTAGATCTCCGCCCGGATGGCCAGCGGCGTCGAGATCAGGCGGTCCAGCGTGGTCTTGACCGAACCCTCGGCGGAATTTTCGACGGGAACGATCCCCCACTGCTCTTTTCCCCGTTCAACCTCGTCGAAGACCTCCGGAATCGTGGCCGTGGGTACGGCGGCAATCCCCCCGCCGAAGTGGGCCAGGGCGGCCTGGTGGGTAAAGGAGGCCTCCGGTCCCAGGAAGGCCACGGTGGTCGGCGTCTGGAGGAAGCGGGAGGCGGAGAGGATTTCCCGGAAGACCCCCCGAAGGGCCGCCTCCGAAAGGATGCCGTCGTTGAACTCCTCCAGATGCCGGTATACCATGGACTCCCGGGCGGGGTCGTAGACTTCGCGTCCGGCGGCGCGTTTGGTCTTTCCGATCTCGACCGAGACGGCCGCCCGTTCGTTCAAGAGGCGGACAATCTCCCGGTCCGTTCGCTCGATCTTCTCCCTGAGCTCCTGCATGATTTTCTCGCTCATATGTGCAATCCTTCCAGCGTCTTTATCAACATATTTTCCGGTATCCCTCCGTTCACGATGGGGATCCCCAGCTTCTTGAGCAGAACAAAATGGACGGTCTCCCCTTTCTTTTTCTTGTCCCGCGCAATCCGGGAGCGGATCTCTTCCAGATCCAGGTTTGCGGGGATCCGGTCGGGGAGCCCGAGAGCCCGGATGAGGGCCGCGATCCGCCGCCGGTCATCCGCCGGCAGGTGGTGGAGTTGCTCCGAGAGGGTCGCCGCCGCGACCATGCCGATCGCCACGGATTCGCCGTGGGAGAGGGCGTAGCCGGACGCCGCTTCGACGGCGTGGCCGACCGTATGGCCGAAATTCAGGACCCGCCGGAGCCCCCGATCCCGCTCGTCGAGCTCCACAAACTCCTTCTTGATCCGGCATGCTGCCGTAACGATTTTTTCCAGAAAGGGCGTTTCCCCGAGCCCGCCCCGCTCCACGGCGGCCTCCAGATCCCCGAGGAGTTCGGGGGAGTCGATGACCCCGTACTTGACCACCTCGGCCAGGCCGCTGCGGAGCTGGTCGTCGGGGAGTGTGCGCAGGAAGGAGAGGTCGATGAAGACCCCCTTCGGTTGGTGGAATGTCCCGAGGAGATTCTTGCCGGCGGCGGTGTCCACCCCCGTTTTCCCGCCGATGCTGCTGTCCACTTGGGCTAAGAGAGTCGTCGGGACCTGGATCACGGGGATCCCCCGCATGTATATTGAAGCAGCAAAGCCGGTCAGGTCGCCGATGACGCCGCCGCCCAGGGCGATCAGGGCGGTCTGCCGGTCCGCACCGAGGCCGGTCAGCCTCTCGGTGAT
>JAZDIV010000136.1:0-4409 GCA_043804695.1 PVC group bacterium
TGTTTTCCTCGTTTCTCACAACCGGGCTTGCGCCCGGGGCTGATTATGTGTCGCCCCCTGCAGGGGCTTTTTCTCTGGTTTTATCCCCCACTGCCCATCAAGGAACTTCTATCTGGTCGAAGATGGTCTGGATCAGGTCCTCGGAGGTGAGGTCCTCCGCTTCCGCCTCGTAGTTCACGATCACCCGGTGGCGAAGAACGTCCTTCCCGATCGTCTTCACGTCCTGCGGGGTCACGTACCCTCTCCCCTTGATGAAGGCGTAGGCCTTGGAGGCGACCGTCAGGTAGATGGTGGCCCGGGGAGATGCCCCGTACTGGATGTAATCCCCGATCTTCAGGCCATACTGCCCGGGCTCCCGGGTGGCGAAGACCAGGTCGATGATGTAGTCCTTGACCTTCTCGTCGATGTAGATCTGATCGACCACCGTGCGGGCCTTCATGATCTCCTCCGGCTCGGCCACCGGCTCAGCCCGGAGCTCGTAACCGGTCACCGCCATCCGGTCCATGATCGTCTTCTCCTCCTTCTTGTTGGGATAGTCCAGGACCAGCTTCAGCATGAACCGGTCGATCTGGGCTTCCGGGAGCGGGTAGGTGCCTTCCTGTTCGATCGGGTTCTGGGTGGCCAGGACCATGAACGGCTCGGGCACGGGAAAGCTCTCCTTGCCGATGGTGACCTGCCGTTCCTGCATCGCTTCCAGGAGCGCCGACTGAACCTTGGCCGGCGCGCGGTTGATCTCGTCCGCCAGGATGATGTTGGCGAAGATCGGCCCTTTCTTGGTGGTAAAATCCCCGGTCTTGGGGTTGTAGACCAGGGTGCCGAGGAGGTCCGCCGGCAGCAGGTCGGGGGTAAACTGGATCCGCTGGTAGGACGTATTGATCGCCCGGGCGAGGACCCGGACCGAAAGGCTCTTGGCCAGCCCGGGCACCCCTTCAATCAGGATATGGCCGTTGGCTAAAATCCCCAGCAGGAGCCGGTCGATCAGGTAGGACTGGCCGACGATGACCTTGCCGATCTCCGACCGGATCTTGTCGACGAACTCACCGGCCACCTTGACTTTCTCGTTGATCTCCTGGATGTCAATGCTCATGATCAATCTCCTTTTTAACGCGGGCGAACACAGGGGTTCGCCCCTACGTAGGGGCCGACCCCTGTGTCGGCCCGTATTGATATTTGATTGTTAGGTGTTAGTATTCGGGGAATGATCTTTCTGTGATTCGATAAACCCGTAGACCCGCTTCAGGATCCCGTCCAGTTCCCGGTTCTCCGCCCGGGCGCTTCCGAACCGGCTTTCTTCCAGCAGCTTCAGGATCCGCGCCAGCTCGGCTCCCGCTTCTCCGGAAAGCCCCGGAGCCCCCGGCCCGCCCGGGACCGCATCCCGGGCATCCGGTGAAAGGGTGACGGCGTATTTCTTCTCCAGGTAATCGGCCAGGACCTCCCAGATCCGTTCCAGATACCCGTCGATGTCCCCCTCCGCCTTCAACTTCCTGACCCCGTCCAGCTTCCGCAGGCTCTCCGCTTCCCGGTTTTTGACGTAATCGGCGATGACCGCGTTCGATTGTTTTTTATAGCGCCGGATGGTCCACCGGACATAGACCATTATCAGCAGGACCGCCGCCAGACCTCCGGGGATCAAGAGCAGGGTGGCGGGGGAAAGCAGCTCCGGACCGCCGGAGACGACCGGGATATCCAGCGGCGCGGTAACAAGGGGATGATCCTGCTCCTCCCCCCGGCGGCGGTAGAGAAACCGGACCGCTCCCACCCGGCCGGGGCCTTCCAGAGAGCCTTTCAGCGTGAAGAGAAATTCCCGCACCTGGTGCTGCTCCCCGTCGGTCCGGTAGACCATGCTTCTCTGGGCGGAGCCGGCGACCGTCAGCTCCCGGCACTCGGGTGGGTCGGGGGTGGAAAATGTGAACTCGGAAGGCGCCCCGATCCAGGCGGCCGATACCGTGAGGACGGCGTTTTCTCCGACCGCCACCCGGTCCCGATCGAGGACGGCCGACACGCGCGGGATGGTCAGCGCGGCGGCCCGGGTCGGGGACAAAAAAAGAAGAGCGGCCCCCCCCAGATTCAGGGAAATCGCGGATAACCTGATTCTGATCACAGTCATTCTCCCGGGCTGTCCGCGGGCCGCTCTTCAAGCGCGACCTCGTGGGATCCGGTCCCGCCGTCCCTCTCCACCTTCAGGGTTATCTTCTCCCCCGGGGCGCGGAAAAGGATCATCTTCTGAAGACCCCGGGGCGTCTCGATCATCCGGCCGTTCACGCTGAGGACGATGTCCCCTTCCCGCAGGCCGGCCCGGGCAGCCGGACCGTCCGGGACGAGAGCCGCGACCAGCACCCCCGCCCGGCCCGGGATCGCTTCCGGGGAGAGTCCCATCCAGCCGCGGCGGCAGGACGAGCCCCGGTCGAGGCCGCTGATGACCTCTTTGACCAGGTCCGCCGGAATGGCCAGACCGATCCCCTGCGCCTGGCTGGACTGAAAAAAGGGCGCCGGGGACATCGTCTCGGCCCCGGGGAAAGCCCGATTGAACCGGCGGATGAAGTCCCAGTCAAATTCGAACTCCCGGTAGCCGGAAAAACTGGCCGTGATCACCCCGATCACCTCACCCCGGCTGTTGAGAACCGGCCCTCCGCTGTCGCCCGGGTTGACGGGGGCGGTGATCTGGATCAGTTCCTCGTACGGGCAGATCCCCAGGCCGGCGCGGCCCAGGCCGCTGATGATCCCCCAGGAGGCGCTGGTGGCGAGCCCGAACGGCTGTCCCAGCGCGATGGCCCAGGAGCCCTGCCGGACCTCCCCGGAACTGCCCAGGGAGAGAAAGGGCAGATCGCCGCCGTCGATCTGCAGCAACGCGATCCCGAAGATCCGATCCCGGCCGGTGACCCGGGCCGCGAAAATCCGGCCGTCATGGAGGGTGACCGTAATCTTCCGGGCCCGGCCGATCACGTTCTCCGCGGTCACGATCTTTCCGTCCGGACTGACCAGAAAGCCGGTCCCGCTGCAGCTGCGTTTCCGGCTTCCGAAGTCGCTCTTCAAGAACGACTCCATCCAGGCGGGCAGATGCTCTTTTTCCAGGTCATCCCACCAGGAGGGGGAGACGGACTCGGTGTGGATCGAGACCACCGCCGGCGCCGCTTTCTCGACAACACCGACCACCTCTTCCTCCAGTTCGGCCAGCAGCGACTTCTCCCCGGCCACGGTGGTATTTGCACAAAGCAAGCCCGCAAGCAGACTGACCGCCATTCCGGGTACTGATATTTTTTTCATCTATTCTCCTTTATAAATTAGCGCCTTCGGCGCTAATTTAGTTAATTAAAGTGAATTTTCCTTTTTAAAATATATCAGACTGATAATGATCCAAGAATTAGTTTGAATTTAACTGCTCCATAAGCAACGGTAAACCCGTATCATCACAATCCAATAATTACATAATCTCATCCTGGTCGCTTTTTCGCCTGTTTCGGCATTCCTGTAATAGGATTTTTCCGATTACAGGAAATGCCGAAACAGTAATTTAAACATCGAAACGGGCAGCGGGCCGGCGCGAGGTCCCGGAGAGAACAGAATCGGTATCCGCCGGGCCCGGCCGTTTCCGCACGGAGACCGGTGGGGAAACAAAATCAACCGGAGATATCTCCGGATCAGACGGGCAGGATGCCAGAGCCAGCACGCATTCCCGGTGGCCGCCCGGAGGGGATGCCGGGACGGCGGGCTCCTGCAGGGAGACCCAGAGCACGAGGGCAGCGGCCGCGGTCCCCAGAGCGGCGTAATAAAGCGGGTTCAGCCTGATGAAAGAGCGGGCCCGGACGGCTTTTCCCCGGTCGGCGAGCTTCGCCCGCAGCCGGGGCCAGAATGCAGCCAGGTAAGCGGGGCCGGGATCGGGGGGCGCCGCGGTCCGCAGCAGCTCCCGGAGTTTTTCAGCCCGGGCGAGCGTTTCCCGGCACCGGGGGCACTTCTGCAGATGAGCTTCGAATTTTTCCGCGGGAGACCGGGGGATCCGGCCGCCCAGGTAATCCCATACCCGCTTCTCAAATTCCTTACAGAGCATGATGGTTCTCAATCTTCTGTTTTCGTGACACGTTAGCTCTTTGAAAATACCGAGCATCCAACTCGCTGCCACGCTGAGCGTGGCGGCGAGTTGGAAACGTAATCAACATATAACTTTGCGAGCACAGCGAGCTGAATTACTGCTTCGGAATTTTCAGCCTGAGGCTGCTGCGCCTCTGGCGCACAATAAATGTCGTAGCGGCAGCCTTTAGAGGCTGTCCGGTAACCCCTAAAATGTCATCGCGAGCCCCGGAGGGGCGAAGCGATCTAAAAGCGTGATCAGAATAAGCTATATCCCAATTGGTTAAGATTGCTTCGTCGCTTCGCTCCTCGCAATGACCGCGAAATTTGCAAAAATGCCAATT
>JAZDIV010000137.1:0-4404 GCA_043804695.1 PVC group bacterium
TTCATTGAGGTAATATCAGTAACTTATAAATACTCCTGCAATATTGCTTCAATGCTTGCACACTCTTATTTTTTCGCAGAAAAAATAAGATTATTGAAAGTCCCAAGCAGCAAATTGGCTTACTATAATAATATATCATCCGATCGCGGGTGTCAACTCGGGAAGAGGCGGTCGAAGAGGCGGTCGAGACAATCTTGCGTTTGGACACGGTCTTATGCTACCTTTAACCCAATGAAGATCGCGATCGCCCAGCTTAATCCCACGGTGGGAGACATCGAGGGGAATCTTAAGAAGATTGAGTCCGCCCTCGGCGACCCGCCGGCCGCTGCCGACCTGATCGTCTTCCCGGAGCTGTTCCTGACCGGCTATCCTCCCCGGGATCTCCTTGACCGGCCGTGGTTTATCGACCGGGTCACGGGTGCCCTGAAGCGGGTGGCGGAGTTATCACGCCGGCATCCCGGAACCGGCATCCTGGTGGGAGCGCCCGTTCCGACCGGACGGAAGGAGGGGAAGGGATTATACAATGCCGCCGTCCTTTTCCTGGGAGGCCGGGTCCTCCTCCGGCAGCCCAAAACGCTGCTCCCCACCTATGACGTCTTCGATGAAGTCCGCTATTTTGACCCGGCTCCGGATCAGGATCCCGTCGCTTTCAAAAACGAACACATCGGCGTCACCATCTGCGAGGACGCCTGGAATGACCCCGGGTTCTGGCCCCGGCAGTATTATTCCGCGGACCCGATCCAGACTTTGGTTCAAAAGGGCGCTACCCTCTTGATTAACATCTCGGCTTCTCCCTTCTCCGTCGGGAAAGAGGAGACCCGCTGCCGGATCTTGAGCCGGCAGGCCCGGAAGCATCGCCTCCCTCTGATCTACGTCAACCAGGTCGGCGGCAACGACGAGCTGATCTTCGACGGGAGGAGTCTCTGCCTGGACCGGGAAGGGAGGCCGGTCGCCGTCCTCAAGCCCTTCGAGGAAGACCTCGGGATGATCGAAAGCGGCAGCCCCGGCAGGGACGGCTCCTGGACTCCGCTGGACGGCATCGAATCGGTCTCCCGGGCATTGACTCTGGGGATCCGGGACTATGCGCGAAAGTGCGGATTCACCGGCGCCCTGGTCGGCCTCTCCGGGGGGATCGATTCCGCCGTCGCCGCCGCCCTGGCCGGGCAGGCGATCGGGAACAAGAACATCTTCGGCATCGCCATGCCCTCGCCTTACACTTCCCCGGAGAGCACCCTGCTCGCGGAACGGCTGGCCGAAAACCTCGGCATCTCCTTCACCGTGATACCCATCTCCCCCGTCTACCGGGCCTACCTCCGTTCCCTGAAAGAAATTCTCCCGGAAGGGGATGCCGCGGGGGATCTGGCCCGCGAGAATATCCAGGCCAGAATCCGGGGCAACATCCTGATGGCTTTTTCCAACCGGTTCGGGTCTCTTGTTCTCTCGACCGGCAACAAGAGCGAGATGGCGACCGGCTACTGCACGCTCTACGGAGATATGTCCGGAGGACTGGCGGTTCTCTCCGATGTCCCCAAGACGATGGTATACGAGCTGGCCGCCCACATCAACCGGGAGTCCGAGATCATCCCCCGGGGGATCATCGAGCGGGCGCCCTCAGCGGAGCTGAAGCCGGGCCAGACCGACCAGGATACGCTCCCTCCCTACCCCGTTCTCGATCGCATCCTCTTTCATTACATCGAGGAAGGCCGGGCGGCGGCGGAGATCGCGGGCCTGGGCTTCAAACCGGAAATCGTGAACTGGGTGGTGAGCGCGGTCAATAAAAACGAGTACAAAAGGCGACAGGCCCCCCCGGGGCTCAAGGTGACCAGCAAGGCCTTCGGCTCCGGCCGGCGAATGCCGATCGCCGCTAAAATTTAGCACCTTCGGTGCAAAATTTTAAAGGAGATCGGTTTTCACGGCAACTCGACGATGTTGCTCAGGACGACCGGGGTGGCATAGAGGTTGTCGGTGTCCTCGGCCAGGTAGAGGGGCCAGCCGACGGGAACCGCCAGAGAGACCGTGAACTCCCCCCCATCGCTCAGGAAGAGGCCCTGATTTTTCTGGTCCAGAAGGATCATGTTGCTGGGGGTGTTCATGGTGTGAATACAGATCCGCGCCTCGCCGGCATAGGGTTTCAAGCGGGTAAAGGAGAGCCGGAGCCGGGACCGATCATTCCCGGCAACGGCGATTCGGTAAACATCTCCATCTTCCGGCTCGAAATCGGCAGCGGCGATCAGCGGCTTCCACAAACAGGTGAGCGTCTCCGGCCCGGGCGGCGAGGGCAGCGAGGCAGGCATCCCCGCGGCGGCACGACAGGCGGCCAGGCTCTCCTTCACCGCCGGAGGGTCCCATTCCGGGAAGTCCCGGGATATCTTCTCCAGCAGGTACGCCGCCGTTTCGCACTTTTTCCGGGCCGCTTCGGTTTCTCCCCCGGCCTGCTGGAGGCGGGCTTCCTCAATCAAGCTCCGCGCGGTGCCGAAAAGGAGCGCGGGGGTTTCCTCATCTCCCCGGGCCGGACCGGCCGCCATGAAAACGAGCGGAGCCGCCAATAAAATCACATTTAATCTCATCCTTGCCTCCGTGGCAGTCTGTTTTACTGTTCTACCATCAGGTCCCCCCGCTCCAGCTCCTCCCGGACCGCCCTCCCCAGAGTCTCCGTTTCCACCGGCTTCTCCAGACACCGCGGGATGCCCAGCTGGGCCGCTCGTTCCAGCGCCTGGTGATCCAGGCAGCCGCTGAGAACGATGCACTTCTGCCGGGGACTGATCTCGGTGATCCGGGAGAAGACATCAAGGCCGCTGGCATAGTCGAGCTTGAGATCCATCAGGATCAGGTCAACCGGGTGCGCCTTGACGTACTGATAGGCTTCTTCCCCGTCGGCGACCGCGGCGGTTTCGTGCCCCAGCAGGATGAGCTGGCGCACGATCTTCTTCCTGTCGTCATCACTGTTATCCACCACCAGGATGGACGCCGGGCCCGGGCGGGCGGCGGCCCCCGGGCCGGCCGGCTTCTGAACCGGCCGGAGATAGACGGTGAAGATCGTTCCTTTCCCGACTTCGGATGCGACGTCCATGTATCCGTGATGGTCCTCGATCACCCCCGCCACCACCACCAGGCCGAGGCCGGAGCCGGAATTGCCCATCTCCTTCCCGGAAGAAAACGGGATGAATCTCCTGTCCAGGGATTTCCGCTTGATCCCTTTTCCCGAGTCGGAAATCTGAACGACCACGTATTCTCCCCGCGGGATCTGCTGCAGGCCCCGATGGGGGGCATCGAGCTTTTTCAGAAAGGTGGCTATCGTCAGCTCCCCCCCCGACTCCATGGCCTCGCATCCGTTCCTGACCAGGTTCATGATGGCGCACAGCAACTGGGGAGCCTGGCCCATCACCGGGGGCAGTTCCTCGGCCAGCCGCAGCCCGACCCGGGTCCGGGGAAACCTGCTCTCCAGCGTCTTGAAGCCCATGGACTGGATGTAGGCCCTGACCACGCCGTTGACATCGACCGAAGCCAGATCAGTGCGCCCCCGGCGGGCCAGGGTTAAAAAATTCTGGACCAGATCGGCGGCCCGGGAGGCGGCATCCTTGATCCTGAGCACCGGGACCCGCAGTTCGCTGTCGGCAGGCAGTCTTTCCGAAATAAAATCCGGGTAGGTGAGTACGGGGTTGAAGAGATTTTTCAGGTCGTGGGCGATCCCTCCGGCCATGATGCCGAGCGCCTCCATCCGGGCGGAGAGGGCCAGCTTCTGCTTGAGGTTTTCCTGTGCCGCTTCAAACTGCCGGAGCGCGGTGATGTCCACGCCTGAAAGCAGGACCCCCCGGGGGACAAAGTTTTCAACAACGGTCAGGTGCCGTTCTCCGAATAAAATAAAACGCGCTCCCTTTTTCCCCGGGAACTCGACTTCCTGCTCGGACGTGTACTTATCCTCCCGGTGCCGGATCAGGTATTGTGAGAACTGTTCCCGCCGGCCGGGTACAGCCAGCTCCGGCAGATCCTTCCCCTGCAGGGATTCCTTCTCCCGGTCAAAGATGTTCAGGAAGGCGCGGTTCATGTCCAGAATCCGGCCGTCCATTCCTATGATCACATTATAAACCTGTGCCTCCTCGAAGAAAAAGCGCCAGCCGGCTTCGAAACCGCGGATTTTGTCCTGCAGTTCCTCGATCTCACGGCTGCGGGAGCTTTTGGTCTTCTCAATTTCCCCGGCCGCGAAAGACATGAAACGGAATTGGATTTTTTTCAGTTTGACCAGGAGAATGACCAGCCAGACAACCAGCCCGATGGAGAGGGCGGCCAAGATAAGGGACATTATTTCCCAGAGATTTCTCATCGTCATCCCAATAAATTAGCTCCCGTAGTCTACCCCGATAAAATCGGGGGTCGCTAATTTAGGTAATTGATCTTGTCTGAAAT
>JAZDIV010000138.1:0-7652 GCA_043804695.1 PVC group bacterium
CCCTGTCTTGGGTGTTTATAGGCCGGTCAACTATTTTTATTTCCCTCCTAACCCACCTCCCCCCCCCGGCCCATGAGGCGCGGGAGGAGGGGGGGCGATGCGATGTGTGGATGTGCTAGTAATCAATCACATCTCCACCGACGCAGGGTCGGTGGTGGATATTTTCAAAGAGCCAAAATGTTACCATAAGTTTAACAATCGTTGGGCGTTTTTAAAAAAGATCATCTCTTTAAAAGCATCCGGGATGTCAAGCGCCATCCACCTTTCCAGCTCTTCTTTCTGGTCCAGCCAGGGTGAATCAGTGCCGAAGAGGAAAAATTCCGGGGGATGGGTCTCGAGGATTTTGCGGAAGACCCCGGGGTCGGCCTCACGCAGCGCGAAGGACGTTTCCAGGTAGACGCTCCTCCCCAGCAGCTCGGCCGCGACTTCCTGCCAGGCCGTCCATCCTCCCAGATGGGCGGCGACGGCGATCAATCCCGGGACGGCGTCTAAAACGCGGCGGAGCCGGTATGGGGCCGCCTGATCGTTCTCCGGGAAGGCGATGTCATTCCCGGCGTGAAAGAGGCAGATCAGCCCCCGGTCGGCGACCGCCCGGTAGAGTGGGAAGAGTTTCGGGTCGTCGATGGCGAAGTCCTGGTACATCGGATGGAGCTTGATCCCCCGGAGGCCCGCTTCCTTAATCCGATCCAGCTCTTCCCGGAACCTTTTGTACCCCGGATGAAGGGAGGCAAAGGGGATAATGCGTTCTCCCCGGATAGTGATTGCCCAGTCGGTAATCCGGGGGACCTGTTTTGGTCTGGTGGCGATGGAGACGACGACCGCTTTCTCGATCCCCGCCCGGTCCATGGAAGCCAGCAGTCCCCGGATGGTCCCGTCGTGCCGGGCCCGGTAAGCGCCGGAATGTTCCTGCAAACGGCTCACGGCCTCGGCAGCCAGCTGATCGGGGAAGGCGTGGGTGTGAAAGTCGATGACCATTATTAATTAGCGCCTTCGGCGCTACTTAATATTGGACCCGACTTCGTCGGGTCTATTGCTTGACCTGAATTAATCATTGTCGTTCAACGTATTATGAATAAATCGGGTTAAACGACACTTATTGCATGAAAGCGACGCCGCCAAAGGTATTCCTTGCCATAGCCGGCATTCACCTCTATAGGCACACGGTATGGCTCGGCCGAATATACCCATCTCCCGGGTGTGACATGTTGGATCCGGACTGATCCCGGAAGACAAATGTTGGCTGATGTTGGAAAGGCTTGTGTATATTATTGCCTCGGTGAAAATATCTTAGTTAACCAACAGACCCCCGACGCTTGCGTCGGGGGTCCAGTATAAAGTAGCGAGCGCAGCGAGCTGACTTATAAACCGGAGGCCCACCGTTCCGACCATTCGATGATCTCGTCCAGTCCTCCCTTGCCGGCGGCCGGGGCGGGAATGGCGGCGAACCAGGCATCGGCGATCTTCTGGTCTCCCTCGCTCCATTCCGGGTGAACGTGATCGCCTTCGTAGAGGCTGCCGTAATCCCCGTAATCGATGTACACCTGCCAGGGATCGGCCAGGCGAACGTTTTTTTCGGCGGCCAGAGGGCGGATGTAGGAGGTGCTGAGGGTCTGCGACCGGCGCAGAAACACCGGCGAGTCCCAGCGGGGGATGATGGTGGCGAGGATCGGCTCATAGTTGCGCGCCCGGGCCCGCGTGGCCATCTCCCCCAGGTTCCAGCTGATATCGGAATAATTGTCTCCGTCCTCGATATCGTTGGTCCCGCCCATGATCAGGATCATGGTGGCGGGATAGGCGTCGAGGACGGCGTCGATGCCGGGGCACCGGTGTGGATATCCTCCCCCGGAGAGGAGCTCATAGGTCCGGGCGCCGGGGTAGCCCTTGTTGTTGATCGTGTAGGTGTTGCCGGGGTAGGAACTCTCGAGCGTGTTTTTCAGAAGGGGGATGTAGCATTTGTTCTTATCCGGGGACCCGTAAGTGATGCTGTCGCCGAAACCGGTGTACTGGTGAATCCTGTCGGCTCCGGCCGGAGGGGAGACCCCGGCGGTCCTCCCGCCCGGGTCCGCCGGCAGGGCAGCCCGGCAGCGGGCGGCTTCCCAGTGCCCCTGCTGATCGCGGCGGATCGCCCAGGCTCCCCTCTGTGCCAGATTCTCGAAGGGGAGGGGGGCGCCGGAGAAGGCGGCGGCGCTGATCGCGAAGCCGCCGGCCCGGGCGGCCGGCTCTTCCGGCGACCAGCCGGCTTCCCGGAACCGGCTTGCGAAATAACCGTACTGTTCTCCGGTCCAGCCCTCCCAGGTGACGACCGGATCGCCGTCCTCGCTGAGAGAAAGAGCCGGCCGGGCATCGGGCGAGCTGTCGGGAGCGCTGACCATGACCGGATTGCTGAATCCGTCGTCGGCGCCCCGGGCGCAGAAGATCTCGCTGCTCGCTCCGGAGACGGCCGCCCAGGCGATCCAGGGTCGCCCGTCACGATCAAAGACGATGGCCGGCGCGCTCTCCCACCCGGTCGGAGATCCGGTTACCGGCCGGGGAGCGCTCCAGCCCGCCGCGTCTTTCCGGCTGTATTGGATCCGGGCCGTTTCCTCGCCGTTCTGGGCGGCCCAGACCAGCCAGGGATTCCCCTCCCCGTCGATACCCAGGGAGGGCATGTAATTTGTCCGTTCGCCTCCTTCGTCCGGATATCTCTCTGTGGACCAGCCTTCCGCCCGGCGCCGGCTGAGAAAGATCGGATTCCCCTCCGTCCCGCGGTCAGCCCAGACCAGCCACGCGTCCTCCTGCGCCGGGAGAGAGGAGAGCGGGAGCGCACCGGCCAGGAAGAGAGCAATGGCGATCAGTATGGTTTTCATACCGGCTGACCCGATTTATTCATAAGTCGGGTTAGTTTTGAATATAATCATAATGCGTTGAACGAAAGATAGTAGCCCGGGTTATACATGAAAATTGAAAATTTTCATGTATAACCCGGGCTACTATAAGATGGTCCTTTGTGCCCGTCAACGCAAAAGTCCCTTGGGGATTTTCGTTTACAGATTGTCTTTCTTGCTCTACGTTAGTATTTTTTCCGCCCCGAATTGTATCGGGGCGGGAAAAATACTACTGTTCAAACTGTTCGAACCGTTTGAGCTGTTTAAACTGTTCAATTAATTGCGGCAGAATAAATTTATGAGCAAGGTGAACTCACATATTATAAAAAAATGGTTTTTAACTACGGTCCTGCTTCTGGTCTGTCTGACGCCCGCCCGGGCCGGATCCCGGCCGGTCCTGGCGGTCATGCCTTTCCAGCCCCTCTTCAACGTCAGTCCGGATCTGGCCGCGGAATTGACCGGCTACTTCATCACCGAGATCGCGGCGCTGGAGTATTTCAGCATGATCGACCGCTCGCAGGTTGATCAACTGTTCAGCCCGGGAAAAGACGGCTACTGCGCCGAACTCTCCTGCGCCCGGAGCCGGGGGATGGCTCTCGGGGCGGACATGGTCGTCTTCGGCACCGTGAGAAGGGAAGGAGAGGTGTACATCATCAACACCTCCCTGATCAAAACGGTCGAGGGCTCTCTTGTCAATGCCGAGACGAAGCTCTCCAGCGGCTCCACCCGGGGGATGAGGGTGAAGGGGGCCGAACTGGCGGCGCTCGATCTGGTCGGCGACCTGGCGCTGGTGCCGGCCGGCGCCGCCGCTCCCGAATCCCCCTCCCTGACCCCCGTGCCGCCGGCCGCCTCCGACGGCGGCAGAGACAAACCTGCCGGCCGGCTTCTGTACACGCCCCGGACGGAACCCGCCGGGCCGATGGAAATCCCGGCCGGGGCGGCCCCGGCGCCGTCCGAACCGACTATCCGGGTAGGGCTGAAAGCCGGGATGGCCCTGGCCGGCCTCTATGGCGGCAGTTCCGGGGACTGGGACGGGAGGACCGGTTTTACCGGAGGCGTCTTTCTCCGCTGGCTGTTGAGCGAATCATTCACGGTCCAGCCGGAACTGCTCTACACCATGAAGGGGGCGGAGTACTCGGAGGATTACCGGGGCAGCCGGCTGGAGATAACGCTGAAGATGGACTACCTGGAGCTTCCGGTCCTGGCCAAGTATGTCTTCCCGGTCGGGTGGTCGGTCAAACCCCATGTCTTTGCCGGACCGTCGGTCGGGATCAAGATCGGAGACGACCTGAAAGCCCGGTACCAGGGGCAGTCAACCGCGATCCCCGAGTCGGTCGCCGACCTGAGCGATTTTGAGTTCGGTCTGGTCGCGGGCGGCGGGTTCGACATCCCGCTCGACTCCGGCCTGATTAATCTCGACATCCGCTACTGCACCTCGGTGACCGGCGCGTTCGGCAGCGGGGATGAAAAGAATTCCGTCTGGGCGTTTACGGCGGGGTACGTATTTTAGGCGCAAAAAGGCGCAAGACCCCCGCCTCGGACCAGGTAAAAAGCAAATATCGAATAATGAATCTCGAACTTCGAAGGCTCGCCTTGTCTCGGCTCTTTCACTTCGATATTCGGTGTTCGATATTCTGCGGTTCGTTATTCGCTTTTCTCTCCGCCTCGGCCCCTTTCCAGTCCATTGATTACTCTGATTTTTTTTAAATCAGAACGTCTTCTCCCCGATCAGCCGTCCCTCGCTGTAACTGGCCGCCCGGAGCATCTTCCCGTCCGCATCCCACTCGATCCAGCGGCCGTCCTTCTTCCCGTTTTTGAAATCCCCCGCCGCCATCTTCATGCCGCTGGGATGCCAGTAGGTAAATGCCCCTTCCCTGATCCCATCCCGGAAGGTCCCCTGAACCGCCGGCTGGCCGTTCTCGTGCCAGAACCGGACCCGGCCGGTCTCCCGGCCCCGCAGGAAGTGCCCCCGGAATCGCTGCCGTCCGCTCTCCCACCAGATGACCCACCGGCCGTCTTTCTGATCGTCGAGGTACGCCCCCTCCGCTTCCTCGCCCCCGTTTTCAGACCAGCTTTTAAACGGTCCGTTCTTCCTGCCGCCGCTGTAAACCGCCTCCTGCCGCTTCTGCCCGTTCGGGTGCCAGAATATCCACAGCCCCTCCCGCCCGTTGAGCGGGAGCCCGGTTATTCCGTCCGGTCCGCCGCTCTCGCCCGCCCGGTATTGCCCCTGGGCCTTGATCGTCCCGTCGGGGAACCAGAAGGTCCACTCCCCGGTTCTCTTCCGGGTGCCGTCCGGACATTCTTCCACCCGGCCCCAGACTTTCAGGGTGCCGTCGGGGTAGCGTTCTTCCACAATCCGGGTCGTTGCCGGATTGGGCGGAGTTTCAGCGATAACTCCGATGGTCGAAAGAAAAAAGACGACACAGATCAACGGAGTACAAGTACATTTCATGGTGATATAATTTTATCATTTTAACCTGGATTATTCATGGAAATTAAACCCGCTTGATTTTATGCTTGCGGATTGCCGCTCCTGGTGTTATTTTTTTTAAAATCGTAACATCGGCTATCATTGCTGCTTCGGAATTTCCCCGAGATACATCGGGGTGCGCCTCTGGCGCACAATAATCTTGTTTTTCCGAAGGAAAAATAAGAGGAGCAAAAATTATATGGGTGAGCTGATTCGTTTCGGCGTGTCGCTGGATCACAAGCTGCTCGAGAGGTTCGATGCCGCCATCCGGAAAAGGGGTTACACCAACCGTTCGGAAGCTCTCCGGGATCTGATCCGGGCCGACCTAGTGGTGAAGGAGTGGGAGGAAGGGGAGGAGGTGGTGGGGGTCATCATGATTGTTTTCAATCATCACCTCCGGGAACTCCAGAACACGGTGACCGATATCCAGCACCGGCACCTTTCCGCCATCATCTCGACCCAGCACGTGCACCTCGATCACGACAACTGCCTGGAAATCGTTGTCCTGAAGGGGCGGGCCGGGCGGCTTCGGAGCCTGGCCGACCGGCTGAAGGCCCAGCGGGGGATCAAGCATTGCTCTCTCAGCATGTCCACCACGGGAAGCGGCATCTCGTGATGGGGGCGGCGCCGCTTCTTGCCCGGGTCCCGTCCTTTCTGGCCGGCCGCCATCCCCTGCTCAAGCTCCTGATCTGGGGCGGGGTGCTGGGAGCCTTCCTGCTGGTCCCGGATCGCTCCCCGCGGGCGGCGGCCGGGAAGCTGGCGGTCCTGATCATCCTCTTTTTCATTTCGGGGGGCCGCCGCCGGTGGAAAGGCCTGCTGAGGGCGTTCCTTCTCCTTGCCGGTTTCCTGAGCATCCTCTTTCTTTGCACGATCCTCGGCGACAGGGTCTCCGGAGGGAGCAGCATGATCTTCTTCCGGGCGATGGCGTTCAGGAGTGCGGGGGCCGTGACGATCTCGTTCCTGGCGGCCGGATCCCTGGACTACCGGGAGTGTGTTTATCTCACCCGAATGTTGCACCTGCCTCCCTTTTTTACCTCCCAGGTCCTTCTGGTAGTTATGATCTGGGGCAAGCTGCTGGAGGAGTTTTACCAGGTTCCTCTGGCCTGGGAAAGCCGGGGCGTTACTTCCCGGTATGTGAGAAGGCATCCCCGGATCCTGGTCGACCTGCTGAAGGTCGTGTTGCTCCGGGTGACCGGCCGCGCCGGCCGTCTGGAATTGGCGCTGATCGGCCGGGGTTTTTCGGGGAGGCTTTACACCTGTTTTTCCGCGTCCTGGTCGCTGGCGGACACGGTAACGCTGCTCGGATTCATCGGTCTGCTGCAGGGCCTGGCCGGTGTGACGGGTGGGAAAATATGAAGCTTTCGCTTTGAGGGAAGGGATGAACGCCGATTTCACATTGACGGTCTCTGATCTGAGCTATATGTATCCGAACGGGGTGAGGGCGCTTTCTTCGGTTAATCTCCGGATCGACGTGGGGGAGAAGGTGGCCTTTATCGGACCGAACGGTTCGGGGAAATCAACGCTGCTCCTGATCCTCTCCGGCTTGCTGGAGGACGGGATCCGGTCGGGTACGGTGCGCCGCGACCTTTGCGGAGAGGAGGACACGTCCGGGCTGCGGGACGCTCTCCGGACGGCCTTCTTGTTTCAGAACCCGGATGATCAGATCATCGGAACCACGGTGGAAGACGATGTCGGTTTCGCTCTTTTCCGGGCCGGGATCCGACCGGAAGAGGCCCGTCCCCTCATCGCGGATGTTCTCGGGAAGGTTCACCTGGAAGGACACGAAGGCCGGTCTCCCCTGGAGATGAGTTTCGGCGAGAAAAAGAGGATGTGTCTGGCCGGCTGCCTGGCGGGAAGACCGGAGATGCTCTTTCTGGATGAGCCGGCCCTCGGCCTCGACCCCCGCGAGACCGGGCAGCTGCTGAAGATTCTCAAAGAAACGCCGACGACCATGCTCCTGTCCAGCATGGATTTTAGGTTGGTCGCCGAATTGGCCGACCGGGTCGTGATGCTCGACCGGGGAAAAATCGTGGCTCACGGTGCCGTCATGGATATCCTTTCCGATCGCTCCCTGATGAAGGAACACGGGCTTTCTATTTCCTTCGGGGAAATAGAACTTAGCGCTTCGCGCTAACTTCGTAGCGGCGACCTTCAGGTCGCCACTATCTGGCAGCCTAAAGAGGCTGTCCGATAATTCAGATTTTAGGCATTTTAGAGGTCATTGCGAGGAGCGCAGCGACGAAGCAATCTCATCATTTTGGATAAGAGGTGGTTATGAATGAAAAAATAGATTGCTTCGCCCCTTCGGGGCTCGCAAT
>JAZDIV010000139.1:0-28808 GCA_043804695.1 PVC group bacterium
GATTTGCCAGAAAAATCCAATTGGAAGGTCGGCGGATCATTATCACGGACCAGGTAAATCTTGCCGGAAACAGGAGATTCATTCAGGCCAAAGTAGGGGATGAGTTTGCCGTGCGCTATGTGCCCCAGTCCCGCTATTTTCAATCCCCGGAACTGGATGTGGAAGGGATGTACCTGAATCGTAATGATCTGGACCGGCTGGATGCCAGAAAAAGGCTGGAGATAAAGCGTGTTCTCGATCTCGAAACCGGTGAAATAACCAGGTTAAAATAGAAGAAGCTCTACATCGGCCTCGGGGGGCCAACCAGGAAAACGCTTTCGGTTTCCTTCGCGCCCCGTCCAGGCAAAGAAGACTCGAGGATTTCAAACCGATTAGGCAAAATCGGAGAATTGGTTACAGGAAAGATGACAAAAAAGAAACGCAGGAAAATTCAAGGACAGCAACCGGACCGGCTCGAGTTTACACTGAATCAGGGGGCCAAGAAAATCCTGACCGCACTTTTCGTTCTCGCCTTTTTTCTCGCTCTTTTCCTCCGGTTTAACGCCCTGGAACTTAAACCCCTCCACCACGACGAGGGGGTCAACTCCTGGTTCCTCCTGAATCTCAAGAAAGACTTTCCTGCCGGCTGGAAATACGACCCGGAGAACTACCACGGACCGTTTCTCTTCTTTACCCACATCATTCCGCTGGCCATCAATGAGAGCGTCTTCTCGCTCCGCTGCCTGGTAGCTCTCTTCGGGTCGCTGACCATCCTTCTTCTCTGGCCGCTGAGAAGAACAATCGGGCGGACGGGGGTGGTAACCGCGGCCTTTCTGCTGGCGGTCTCCCCTACCAATCTCTTTTTCGCCCGGACCAATATCCATGAAACGTACCTGATCTTCTTCACCCTGGGGACGGTCGTCGGCGCGATTCGCTTCCGGGAGTCAAAGAAACCGGTTTATTTCATCCTGATGTGCGCCTGCTGGGCGTGGGTGATCACGGTCAAGGAGACATACATCATGACCGGGGGCGCCTTCTTCTGGGCCGCTGTCGGCACATATTTCTGGTTTTCGGTCACCCGGAAGAGGGACCAGATCGCCCCCCGGACAGTGATCACCGACCTGGTGAAGTGGATGAAAGAACACTACCCGGCGCTCGGGCTGGCCGTCCTGGTCTTCGTCCTGATTATCGTCGTCTATTACTCCTCGCTCTTCACCAATCTCAAGGGGACCACCGGCGATCTGATCAACAGCCTCCTCATCTGGCGGAAGACCGGGACCAAGGGAGCCGGGCATGAAAAACCGTGGTGGTACTGGTGCACGCTTCTGAAGGATTTCGAGCTTCCCGTCCTTGTTCTCGGGGGTCTGGGGATAGTCTATGCCTTTATACGCAGAAATGCCTTCATGGTCTTCTCCTCCCTCTGGGCGCTCCTTCTCTTTCTGGCCTATACGGCGGTGCCCTACAAGACCCCCTGGCTGGCCATGAACTTCATCCTTCCGCTTGCTCTGCTCGCCGGGTATTTCGCGGAAAACCTTTACCGTTCGATCAGGGGATCTCCTCTCCTGGTGACGATAGCGGGAGCGGCGGGCGCGGCCGCGCTCCTGGCCGGGGGTTCGGGGATCAGCTGGCGGGTCAATTTCGTGGAATATGACGACGACTCTCACCAGATCGTTTACTCCCAGACCAGGCGCGATATAAACGATATGATGACGCGGCTGGAAGAGTACGCCCATAACAAGGCCCAGGGCTACGATACCGAGATCAAGATCGTCTCCGACGAATACTGGCCCCTCCAGTGGTACCTGCGGAAGTACATCCACGTGGGCTACTGGGGCCAGGTGATCGCCGACTCGGACGCCCCCATCGTCCTGGGACGGTCTAAGACCCAGGAGGAGCTGGAAAAAACCCTCAAGGACACCTATTATTCGGAGCTGTACAGCGTCCGGCCCGGGCTGGATCTCTTCCTCTACACCCGGCTCCACCGGGGGAAAAAACCCGAGGAAGAGATCGCGGGGACGGAACCCGTTGCGGTCGAGAAGGAAGCGTTACAGCCCGGGCTGCGGGCCCGGTACTATAAAAAGATCAACCCGGTGGGCGAACCCCATGTCGAAAAAATCGAGGACCGGTTCGATTTCCACTACAACAACGAGGAGGAGAAAAAAGCCGGTCTGAACATCACCTCGCCGTTCAGCATCCTCTGGGAAGGCCTGATCGAGATACCCCGCTCCGGGACCTATCTCTTCGCGACCGAGTCGGATGACGGCTCCTGGCTCCTCATTGACGACCGGGTGGTCGTCAACAACGGGGGCACGCACGGCATCCAGTACAAGTCAAACACGATCATCCTCGAGGAGGGGATGCACCGGATCGGGATAAAATATTTTGACAGCGCCTGGGGGGCGGTGATGAAGGTTCGCTGGTCGCCGCCCGGCGAGGGGGAGGGTCCGATCCCACCGCGGTATCTCTGGCATCAGAATTAACTCCCTTATCCCGGATTAGAGTATAATACGATCACTAAATGATTACCACTATCCACGCCGGCTCCGGCAGTGTTCAAAATTAACCCGATTTATGCCTGCCGGCAGGCATAAATCGGGTTAGGTCGCTGATTGAGTTATTCGTTGTTCCTCCTAATTTAATTATTTTCTATTGACTTCACCTCATCCGAAGGGTATTTTAATATAACCCTGCTTTTCAGCAGGGAGGTGAATTTTTTGCCAATTAACTGTTTTCTGCAACAGGGAGGGAGAAGAGCATGAAGAAGTCCTCTGCCGGGAAGGTATTGGGCCGGGCGCTGCCGCTGATTTTGGTCATTTTTCTGCTGCCGGGGTGGGCGGCGGGCTGCAAGAAAAGCGGGAAAAAACCGCCGACGATCGACGTGGAGAAGATTATTGATTTTACCGGAGAAATAAAGGTCACGTTCCCCTCCGGGGATGTGCAGACGTTCCGGGTCGGGGACACGCTCGTCGTTCTTCCCGAAAACACCCTGGTGGAGGTGCTGTCGGAGGAAGGCACCGGGCTGCTGGCAGGCAAGATTATTCTTCTCAAGAAAGGCCAGATCGCCCGCATCATCAAACCGGGCGTGACCGCCCAGAAGGTCATCCAGTTCACCGGCGAGCTGAAGATCGTCCTCCCCGACGGCACCATCATCTATGTCAAGGCGGGGGAGCCGCTTCCCACCCTGCCGCCCGGGACCAGGATTGAAGTCATCTCCGGAGAACTGGTCGTCATCTGGGGGGATGAGAGAATCATCCTCACCCCCGGAGATGTCGCCTGGATCGAACCGTTGCTCGACGAAGAAACCCCCGCGTCGGAAGGAGGAGACATCAGCCCCGTCAGCCCGTTCGAGCCTTAAATCATTTCCGCCGCGAAAAAATATCCCGTTAAAAATCTATTGAAATCGACAAAATTCATCCCTGCTCTATTCTGGGGGGGCGTTCTCTCCGTCGGCATCCTGCTCTCGACAACGGATGAAGTCTCGGGACTGGAGATCGGGAAACCGGGGACCGGCATCACCCAGGGGAAACTGGTCATTCACCCCCGTCTCACGCTCCGGGGAGAATACGACGACAACATCTTCCTCTCCGACCGGGGAGCGGAAGATGACCTGATCGGGATCCTGATACCGGGCGTCTCCGTGGAGCTGCCCTGGGATAACAACTATTTATTCCTGGACTATCAGGCATTCCTTCATTACTACAAGGACCACACCGACCAGAACCACCAGGATCACCGTCTCCAGGGGCTGTGCAGCCTTGTCTTCTCCCCGCTGACCCTGAAGATCGAGGATCTTTTCTGGAAGACCTCGTCCCGGGAGAACACCGATTTTTCCAACCTGGTCAAACGGATCGAGAACACCGGCTCCATCGCCCTGCTGTACGCGGCCAACGCGTTCGAACTCCAGGGCAGGTACAAGAATTTCTACCAGGATTACGACGAGAATAGCTACCGCCCCTACGACCACATGGAACACTACGGCATCCTGACCGGGTTTTACCAGGTGGCGCCGAAAACAAAAGCGCTGATCGAGTATACGTACGACCGGATCGTGTACCGGGAAGACCGCGACCGGGACGGCTATTACAACGAGGTGCGGGGCGGCTTCGTCGGGGAACTTGCCTCCAAGCTGACCGGCACCGCCAAGGTGGGCTACCAGTCCCGCCAGTACTACGACGATTCGGTCTGGGACGATTACGACGGCATCGTGGGATATGTCCTGCTGGAACAGGTCTTCTCCCGGAACAGCGATCTGCGGGTCGGATGGGAGAGGAGCACCCACGAATCCACCTGGGAGAGGAACAGCTACTATCTCCTCAACAAAGGCTGGCTGGCTTACAGCCAGCAGCTGGCCCACAAGATCCGGGGTTTTGCCCGGATCCAGTACAGCAATTACCGATATCCGCAGGAATCCGCCTTCTACGGGAAGAAGCGGCGGGATGATATCTGGAAGCCGGAGGCCGGCATCCAGTACCAGATCCAGGCCTGGCTGTCCGCTGAATTTAGATACATCTACAAAGTCCGTGATTCCAACCTGCCCGGAAAGGATTACCAGGATAACCGGTTCATTCTGGAACTATCGGCAACGTATTAACCCGATTTATGCCTGCCGGCCGGCAGGCATAAATCGGGTTAATTTTGAACCATGCCGGAGATGGCGAGAATAGTGCTGTAATCATTTATTGATCGCATTATACTCTGGTCCAGGTACTGGTTAATTTTAATCTGATATTATGTGAATTATCCCGGCCGGGTCCGGTTAAGGGGACAGCTACCATCATGAGAGATCGAACAGTTTACCAGCGGGGCTCTTTTTTTTTTAGCCCGGCAATAATCCTGCTCATGGCCGGTGTTCTTTTCGATGCCGGATGCGGCCACACCCCGAAGTCCGGGAACAGCAGCAGACCGGGCGGCGATGCCAAATTATTTTATTCCCGGCCGGATAACAACGCCGCGGAAATGCCGGCCAAACCAACACCCGGTATCGTCCCGACTGTTACTCCGCCAATCGAAGCGGTGCCGGAAGATCGCCAACCCGATAACCCCGTTGAGACGCCTTCGGAAGATGCGGGCTATATCATCAGCCCCAACGACGTTCTGGACATCTCCGTTCTCGGCGAAGAGAACCTCTCGATCACCGTGCGGGTTTCTGAAAAGGGCGTGATATCCTTTCCTCTCCTGGGAGAAATCGGTGCGGCCGGCTATCCCCCCCTTCAGTTCGAGAGAAGACTGGAAAAACTCCTGGAGCAGGACTACCTCGTCTCCCCCTCGGTCAACATCACCATCCTGGAGTACAGCACCATCTCCGTGCTGGGGCAGGTGGAGAAACCCGGGGCGTTTGAGATCAAGGGCCGGATGACCGTCACCCAGGCGATCGCCCGGGCGGGCGGCCTGACCAATATTGCCAGCCCGAACGGGACAAAAGTGATCCGGAGAATCAACGGGAGAGAGGAGATCATCCCGGTCCGTCTTAAGGACATCCTCGCCGACGGCGATCTCTCAAATGACATCTCCCTGAAGCCCGGCGACTTGATTGTGGTCCCGGAAAGCTTCTTCTGAACCGGATTGTGAAAATTTTTAATTCCCACGAATAATCCCGGTTAAGTAGAATATAATCATTACATTGACAGTTACTATTACCGGCATTGTTCAAAACCAGCAGGAAAGCCGATGGCCAACTCAAGAGACATTGAATTGAACCTGCGGGAGAAGCTGTACATAATCCACCGGCGAAAGTGGGTCTTGATCACTTCCATAGTCATTCTCTTTACCGTGGTGGCCATCGGAAATTTCACCACGACGCCTCTCTACCAGGCCGTCACCCGGCTGAGAATCGAACCAAAAATGCCCGAGGTTGTTCCCTTTAAGGAACTGTACTCTATTTCGGGCACCCAGCTCGACTATTACAATACCCAGTATAAAATTTTAATATCCAAATCGCTGGCAAACAAAGTCCTGGAGAACCTCCCCCCCAAAGAAGCGTCTCGATTGAACACTGCGCAACTGCTCAATATGGTAACCATCAAGCCGATTGCTCAAAGTCAACTGGTTGATATCAAGGTGGTTGGACCCGACCCGAAACTGATCGCCCTGGTAGCTAACTCTTGGGCGGAGCAGTTTATCCGCTTGACCATAGAATCCAAATTCAAGGCCATCCAGATAGCTCTTTCTCAGTTAACCAAGCAACTGGATGAGCAGAATGAAACAGTGAAAACGGCCCAGCAAGAACTGCTGGCCTTCAAGGAACGGGTGCGAATCGTTTCCCTGGAGGACGTTCAGAACGAACTGAACAAGCTTTCAGAAGCCCACTCCGACTTGAAACGGGGGCGAGAAGAAAAAGAGCTGCAGCTGCAGCATCTGAAGAATTCCGCTTCCCAGGGATCAGCTCTGGAGACATCCCCTCAAATCCGTTACCACTCCATCGTTATCCAGCTAAAAAACCGCCTGGTCCAGCTCCATGCCGCTCTTGCGGAAAACTCCCATCGCTATAAGGCAAAACACCCGAAAATGATCCAGCTCCAGGCGGAGATAGTCGCCATACAGGCCAGTCTGCAGGACGAGATCGATAAAATCATTCAAGGCCTTCAGACCGAATACGAACTGGCCCGGATCACGGAAGAGAAAATTCTGGAGCAGCTGGAAAAACAGAAGACACTGGCTCTCCAGATGGAGAAAAAGGTGGCGGCGATTGAGGATCTAAAAACAAAGGTAATGATCAAAAGAGAAGGGCAACAGGCCCTCCTGTCGCGGGTCAACGAAACCAGCATGACCAAGGGGATAGAGATCACCAACATGGTTGTGGTTGATCCCGCCGAAATACCGAAGAACCCTTTTAAACCCAGGAGACTTTTCAACCTGCTGCTTTCTCTGATCATCGGTGCCGCGGGCGGCATCGGAGCCATCTTTCTGCTGGAAAATCTCGACAACAGCGTTAAAACTTCAGTGGCAGCGAAGAAGATCCTCAAAATCCCTTTTCTGGGCGCTATCCCTCTCTATTCTCAGGTTAAAATCAGAGCAGACTCAACACCGCTGCAGATTATTCAAAATCATCTGGGCTTGGTCCCGGAAGCTTACCGGAGCATCAGGACCGGGATTTATTTCGCCTCTCCCGATAAATCGCCCCAGGTGATCCTGGTAACCAGTTCCCTCCCCCAGGAAGGAAAAACCGACGTCTCAACGATGCTGGCCTTTATTCTTACCCAGGGAGATGAGCGAATCTTACTTATCGACAGCGACCTGCGCAAGCCCCGGATCGGGAAGATCTTCGGGACTGATAAACAGAAACCGGGGTTGAGTGAACTTCTGACCGGCCGGATCCGCCTCGCCGACGCAATTCAAAAAACCGAATTTCCGGGATTGGAGATCATCACCAGTGGTGCTATCCCTCCCAATCCCGCCGAACTGATCAACTCCAAACAATTCCGCACGATATTATCCGAGCTCCGGCAGAGCTGGGACCGGGTGATCCTGGACTCTCCTCCTCTCTTCTCGGTCACCGACGCGACAATCCTGGGGAGTATTGCCGACGGGGTAATCTTCGTGGTCAAGGCCGGAAGCACCAGTGCTAAAATATTAGGCTTTTGCCGGGAGAAGTTGGAGCATGTCAACGCTCGTTTTTTAGGGGTGATCTTAAACCAGGCCGACATCCACCGGGGAACCGATTACTACTACTACCACAGCAAATACTACCAAGTCGACTCGTCGGCGCCGGGGACGGCTTAGAAATCGACCGCGGCGTCGATCTTCTCCCAGTTTTCCCGGAACCACTTCAGGGTGTTGCTGATCCCTTCCGAGAAACACATCTGAGGACGGTAACCCAGGATCTCCCCGGCTTTATTGATTGAAGCCCAAAGACGATCCTTGGTGTCCCATCTTCGACGGGGGGCGCGATATATCCCCGCCTGGTTCCCGGTCATTTCATTGACCAGGCGAGCCAGATCAATTATCCTGACTTCCTCCCCGGAAGCCAGGTTAATCTCCTCTCCCACCGCGCGTTCGACAAATCCCGCGCTCAGCAACCCGTTGACGATGTCCCCGACATAGGTAAAATCACGTGTCTCTTCTCCGGTACCGGTGATGGGGAGTGCTTTCCCCTGGAGCGCCCAGAAGATGAAATTGGGGATTACATTCCGGTATCGGCCCGGTATTTCGCCCGGGCCATAGGAATTAAAGAACCGTGTCTTCACCACTTTTAAGCCGTAATGCTGCTGGAAGAAGTTGCAGTAAAGCTCCCCCAGCATTTTAGTAATCTGGTAGGGACTGCTCAGGTGAAGAGACATGAACTCTTCCTTCAGGGGCAACGGGGAACTGCTTCCATAGATGGAACACCCGGAAGACGCGTAGACGAACCGTTCCACGCCGGCATCGCGGGCACCCTGGAGGACTTTGAGTGTCCCCATCCCGTTAACCAGCAGATCCTTTTCCGGGTGGTCGACTGAATTCTGGTTTGCGAAAAAAGCGGCGAGGTGGAAGACATACCGCGGTTTTTTACGGAAGACATCCGTAAGGACATCATCTTCGAGAATGCTGCCCTCAACGAATGTCACGTTTGGTAATTTCGGGACGTTCCACTGCTCTGAAGAAGAGAGATCATCCAGAACAATCACCCTCTTTGCTTCCAGATCGGCCAGGGCGCGGGTCAGATTACTCCCGATCGCCCCTGCTCCCCCCGTCACCAGTACCACGGTATCGAGATATGTGTCCTGACAATCATTTGGCATAAAAATATACTCCCGCTCTTCGACGCTCCTTACCGAATACCGGGCTATCTTAGGAACTCCGGACCCCGTTGGCAATATATTAATCCGACCGCTGTAGTATTTACAGCAAGGATTGCGGTCATTGCGAGCGTTAGCCGAAGCCGCGAGCAAAGCGTGGCGGGAAGCAATCTCTTGCTCTGCATATAGTTGAGATTGCGTAGCCTGTCCCGAGCGATAGCGAAGGATCTCGCTCCTCGCAATGACATGTCCATCCAATTATGGACTGACTAATAAAACACTCGTCCAAATCGAAAGATGCTCAAAGATGTTCCTGAATCCTTCCGGGCTGAGCCAACCACCGGACAAGAAACCTCTCAATCTCACTGCAGGTATCCTAACGCCCTGAGTTGCCGGACTGTTTCCCGGTTCACTTTTACCCGGGAAGGGTTCGGCGCCGGATAGGGTGACCGATTTTTAAAAGAGACAAGAAAATCCCTCATAGTTTCCAGAACATCGGATTCAAGATGGGCCAGGTTGTTCAACTCTTCCGGATCCTGCGTCAAATTATAAAGCTCCTCGCGGCCCTCTTTTTCGACATCCCTCAATTCTGATTTCTCGGTCAGGATATACTTCCACTCATTGTTCTTTATTACCCCACCAAGAATGAATGTGTCATCTAAGTTCTCTTCAATGTAAATATTCCCGCAGCTTTTTTTTGTTTTTTCGTTCTTGATCAAGGGCAGCACACTGACGCCTTCCCAGGGAACATCTGACGATATGTCCAGAACGTCCAGTATGGTAGGCACGATGTCTATGCTTCTGACCGGTCCTTCGACCACCCGGCCGCCGTAGAAGTTTCCCGGGCATTTGATAAGGAGCGGAACCTTCAGCTGATCTTGATAGATGGTTTTCCCGTGCCCGTAATCACCGTGTTCTCCAAAAGCCTGCCCGTGGTCCGAAGTGATGATAATCAGGGTCTTGTCGTATATTTTTAACGATTTCAGTTCCCCGATAAGTGTGTTTATCTGCACATCAACAAAACGTATTTCCCCGTCATACCGCGAGATAGTTCTTGAATCCTTATCCCCCTTAACATAAGGAAACATTTCATTATACGGCGGCGGAGGCGTGAATGGGGCATGCGGATCCATATAATGTATATACACAAAGAAATTCTGATTATTATATTTTTTCAGCCAGGGGATAATGTTGGTATTGGCCAGGAGGGCATTGTCGCGGACATGCGTATTGAAACGGTTTTTAAATATTCTCAGAAAATAAGGCGGCTTTTGCCCCAGCTGCCTGAGAACGCCGTAGTAAAGCTTATCTCCCATCAAATGGTCATCAAAAAAATCAAAACCCTGATCGAAGTTGAATATTTTCTTCAGGTTGGGATTCATCACCAGGCCATAGGTGATATATCCTTTATCACGCACTATTTCCGCGATGGTGATCAACTCGCCGGGTAATTCCTGGGCGTGTAAAGTCGTCCCATGCCTGCTCGGGTAAAGAGAGGTCAATAGTGATGCCACCGACGGCTTGGTCCAGGTAGACTGCGTGTAACAATTTTTGAACAGCACTCCTCTTCCGGCCAAAGCGTCCAGGTGCGGACTGGTTTCCTTTTCATATCCGTAACAGCCGAGATGGTCGGCTCTCAGCGCGTCGATCACGATCAGGATAACGTTGATGTCCTGTTTCGAATTGGATTTAAGGGGCTCATAAGTGACTGCCGGTTCGCGATTTTCCCAGAAAAACCCAAAGGTGGTTACGCTCGCCGATACCGCAATGAGGACAAAACAAACCGTGGTGATAAACTTATCCGCACTTTTATTCTGTAAATGAGAGAACCTCGAAAATGATGTTTTTAATTTTCTGAACTTCCTGAATAAAAACAGGAGTAAAAAGACCAGCGGGGAAAAGATTAAAAAAAGAAAAAATACGGTATAATTAACCAGGAGGATTTTAGCCGTTAATGATAGTTCCATGGAATGCAGGGGATGATCTAAAATCCAAGGATCAAACTTTAAATAATACGGGGCGGCCAACAGGGCAAGCAGGAAAGAGAGGGTTAAAAAATTCATAATGACTTGTGTTTGTGATTACATTTATTTATTCACCCAAAATATTACAAACAGCCCTTCACATCTTCTGGAGAAGCTGTTCATACGCCGCCAGAGAACCGTCCAGGGAGAAGTGCCGTCCCACGTATTCCCTTCCTTTCCGGCCCATTTCCGCTTTTAAAGCAGCGTCTTTATACAGCCTGAGAACAGCTTGAGCCATCTCCCCAGGCCCCGTAATCTCTTCCGACCAGCCGCAGCCCGATTCCCTGATAATATCATTCGCTTCGCTTTCCCGGTTCAAGCTGCCGATGATCGGCTTGCCGGCGGCCATATACCCCAGAATCTTGGAAGGCACCACCGGCGTCCTCATGGACTTTTTCAGTGTTACCAGCCCCACATCTGCACGGGCCACCAGGGCCGGATAATCACTGAGCGGGATAAAGGGATGGAGAATGATATTTCCCAGCGAGAACTTTCTTATCCGGCTCTCCAGCCTACCTTTTTGACTCCCTTCGCCGACCAATAGAAATACAATGTCAGAATATTTTTTCAGCCGGCGCGCCGCTTCGATAATCACATCCATATCCTGCGCGTAACTCATAACTCCGGCAAAGAGCACAACAAACTTATCCCGCAGATCCACTCCGGCCCGGAGAGGAGATCCCCCCTCCCCTGTCTTAAATGCCGATAGATCAACCCAGTTGTGAATGACCTTTATTTTTTCAGACGGGATGCCAATCCCGGCGATACACGCTTTATTTCCCGGAGAATGGACAGTAATATACCGGGCCCGGCGGTAGATAAATTTCTCCAGAACCTGAAACATTCTGATCAGGGGAAGGCTTTTCAGGGCCTGCAAGTCGATCGCATTCTGGGGAAAGAGATCCTGGACATTGAAGATATAGTCCGCCCTTTTCAACACTTTCAAACAATAGGCGGTAAGCCCCAACGGCAAAGGCGGAGAATAGACAATTGAAACATCGATCCGGCCCATAAAGAAGGCGGCCAGGGAGAAGATCCCCGGCAAAACCATTTGCCCGAAGCCCCTTTTCAGGTGGGAAACATTGTGGAGAGGGGGGGTCTGAACACGAACAACCTGAATACCGTCTTCCCGGCTCCGGCTGAATAGTTCTTTTGACGGGAACTGCCCCTCAATAAGATTATATTTCGGCATCGAAGTGATGACCGAGACCCGGTGTCCATTCCGGGCCAGGCCCCGGGCCAGTTCAGACATCATCAGCGAAGCGGATCTGATCTCCGGCGGATATGAATCAGTAATCAGCAATACATTCATCGGCAGAGAATTCATCCCGCGGGTCAATCAATACCCGCACAGTTGAGGCCGCTTACTCACCCGCTGAGGCCAGGTATTTCTCGATCTCTATTTCCAGAGGGACACCTCTCCGGAGAGATTCTTGAATCCGAAATGTGGCAACGGTTGTGTAGAGGTATTCCCGAAAGTCAACCGGGAGATCCCCCCCCTCTCTAACCGCGGTGAAGAAGGAGAGGAACTCATCGGCATGTCCGCGATCGATATTCATTTTTTTTTGCTTCCGCACCTTGCCGGTTCGCGTCAGCGAGACCAGCCGGAAATTGTCGATCAGGCATACCGAACCGCCCCCGAATATCTCCACCCGCTCACGGGGGAATAAACCATCCCCGGCGGCCGTATAGGTGATCCCGGCCACGGAACCGTCCGCATACTGAAGGTTAATAATAATATTCTCTTCTTCCTGATAGGGCAACCCGGCACCGGAGATCGAAGAGGCAAAAACCCGGCAGGGCAGGGAGCCGGTCAGATATTGAATCAAGTCGATAAAATGTCCAACCTCCCCGATGATCCTCCCGCCTCCTTCAGCTCGATTTTGGACCCAGCTCTCGGGAGGAATAAATCCGGCATTAACACGACAATCGATGACCCAGGGACCGCCGATTCGGGAAAGCCAGGAGCGCGCCTTCCGGCTGAACGGGGAAAAGCGCCGATTATACCCAACCATCAGCCTCCCCCCGCTCCGCTCGTATGCTTTCAGGACAGTCCGCAATTCTTCCCGGTTCAAGGCCAGGGGCTTCTCAACAAAGACAGCTTTCCCGCTGTTAAGAGCCTCTATCGCCAATGCCGCGTGAGAATTATGCCGGGTGACGATTAAGAGGCAATCGATCTCCGGATCATTAAAAAGGGCGGTGTAATCGGTGGTGCAGTATTCGAACCCCCACTTCCTCCCGGCATGTGCGCCGCTGCTTCCGGTGGCGGTGGCCAATCCCTTCAAACGGATCCAGGGGATGCCTTTAATCGCAGGCAGGAGCGTCCCTTTGGCGAAAAGTCCGGCGCCGATCAGCCCGACATTGACAGTATCCCGGCTGGAATAAACATGTTTTTCAGTCAAAAACACCTTCTTCTCTCCGGGCTTCTCAGAAGGATACTCTATGACTATTCCTACATAACTGGCCTGTTCTTCGCCGGATATTATCTTGTAGGCCTGATCCGCCTGCCCGATCGGGAACCGATGGGTGATTAACTTCTTCAGGTTGACCTTCTTCTGACCGACCAGGTAGAGAAACCCTTCCAGGTTGCGGTGGGCCGGCCACCGAACATATGATATGGGGTAGCAGAAGCCCCTCTCTTCATAATTGATATCGTCGATCCCGGGTCCCCCGGAATGCGGAATCACCAGCTGTAATTCTTTCTGGTAGAAGACCGACCGGGGCAATGTCAGCCCGACCAGCCCCGGCACCGCAATGACAGCCCTCTCCCTGGCCAATTCGGCAGCGAGTTCTACCGGGCGCTGGCTCTTCGTCGCCGCCATGATAATCACCGCGTCGACGCCCGCGCCCCCGGTCAGGCCGCGAACCGTGCGGCACGCGTCTTCTTCACTGGAGCAAGCATCATCGGCCCCCAGCTCCCGGGCCAGGTCGACCTTCCACTCCTCGGGATCCACTCCGATTACCCTGGCCCCGGATGCCTTCAGCAGTTGGAGCGAGATCAACCCCAGCAGACCCAGGCCGATGACCACGACAGTATCACCCAGTCCCGTATGAAGCAGCCGGGTCCCATGGAGAGCGATCGCTCCCACGCCGGCAAAAGCGGCTTCTTCGAATTCGACTTCCGCCGGAAGGGCGGCGCAGAGATTTCGCGGCGCGAAGATCACTTCCGCATGAGAAGCCCAACCGCTTCCGAAACAGGCGACTCGATCACCGATCCGAAACCCCCCTGCACCCTCTCCTACTTCGGTTACTTCTCCGGCACAGCTGTAACCCAGCGCCACCGGCTGATCCAGCCGTCCCCGGGACTGGCGATACGCTTCTTTTACACCCTCGGTCCGGACTTTCTGCCAGACTTTTTTCACCAGATCAGGCCGGCTTTTTGCTTTCCCCGCTATATTCTTACGGGCCAACTGGAGCCCGGACTTTTCCGTTCCCGCGCTGATCAACGAGGCGGCGTTCCGGACCAGGACCCCGCCGCTTCGACAGCGGGGAACCGGCACCTCCGCGACCTCCAGCTTTCCCGTTCGATATGATTGAATGACCTGCTTCATCTATAAATTTGCTCGCTGCGCTCGTAAATTTACACTGTCGATTCATTCAGTTACATGACGATTATCATAAGCCTGCCGGAATACCGCCAGAGTTTTGCGGGCGGTTACCTCCCAGGAAAAACCCTTAACCCTCCGTTTCCCTTTTTCGATCAGGCGTTTCCTCAATTCCGCGTCATCCATTAATATTTTTATTTTCTCCGCCATCTCTTCCTCGCTGAAAGGATCAAAGTAAAGCGCGGCGTCACCCAGGATTTCTTTCATCACCCCGGTCCGGGCGGCGGCGACCGGCACCCCGGAAATCATCGCCTCCAGGGAGGGATGTCCGAATGTTTCCAAGTAAGAGGGAAAGATAAATATTTCCGCCCGGGAATATATATACGGCGCCAGGGCATAGGCCAGATTGCCCGTCAGGATAACCCTGGAATGGAGATCTTCTTTCCTGATCAACTCCGCCATTAACCGGAAGTAGCCGGGATCCTGATTTCCGCCGACGATCACCAGGGGAATTATATTTTTATCGTGCCTGGAAATCAATAGCTGATACGCTTTGATCAGGTTTAAAAAATTCTTATACGAGTAAATCGTGGAAACCGCCAGAAGATACCGGGCCGGAAGGGGCGGCAGCTTATCTCCATAAGCGTTACCGGCCGGAAGGCCAAAATCCGGATTAATGCCATGATGCACCGCGACCGTTTTCCCCGGGTTTAATCGCAGTTTCCGGCTCACCAGTCGGCGAGACGCTTCGGAGACAAAAATGATTCGAGCCGCCTTTCGGGCGGAGATCCGGGATAACCAGCGCAAGATAGCGAGCCGCGCCCGGGCAGCACCCTTCCAGGGCAGCTTGTAATCGGTGAAGAGGGTGGGGTTTCTCATGGCCAGCACTACCGGGCAGGGTGTTCTGAAAGGGGAAATATCAGTGGGAGAATATAAAAGATCTGCCCGAGAGCGGGCCAGATAAAACGGCAGCGCCAATTGCTCATACAGCACCCGATACGCCGGTGAAGAAAAAGGGATGGTCACCCGTTTCAATTGAATCCGGGCAGAGAGGGATCCCGGGGAAAAGTGGCAGCGCCGGGGAATTAAAATCACGTACTGATCTTCGCTGCTGATCCTGTCCAGGGCAGGCAAGATGTTGGTAAAATAGGTTATTCCCCCGCCGCTGACGGCTGAAAGAGCATTAACGGCAATTATCATTTTATCTCCAGGAAGCGGATCTCTCCCCCGGGACGACGGAATCTGACTACCCGGCTTGTTCTGCATCGGTCAGCGAACACCTCCGCGCGACCTCGCTGGCCACAAAATTCAACTTTCCCCCATCATGGGTTATGTCTTCCACCGGTTCCATCACCAGGGGGATCTGGTTTTTGGTGCGGCGGACTAATTCCGCCCTGACTTTTTCCAAAAGCGGAGACAGGTCAGACGGAGGAAGGCCGGGGACATATTTCAGAAGCAGTGAATAATCCGCTTTCTGAATGATCCGGAAACTTTTAACGGCATCCGGGAAGTCATCGAAGATGGTGGTTAAATAAGCCCCGCTGACCGCCGTGCCGTCGGGAAGTTTTATCATATCCGTCGTCCTGCCCCGGACCGGGCCCATCATAGGCAGGCGGACTCCGCAAGGGCATTCTCCTGCCAGAGCTCTCCCCAGATCCCGGTTTTCATACCGGATGATCGGAAAAACATAATTTTCCAGGTCCGTTACCAGAATTTTTCCGGTTTCTCCGTCGGGCCGGGGGCGCCCACTCTCATCCACAAACTCGATATGCCTGCCTTCCCAATTGATATGAAGGCCCTCCCGGCAGCGGCACTGAGCAGCCAGCCAGTAGACCTCCGCCGAACCGTATTCCTCGTAAACCGGAGCGCGGAAAATTCGTTCGATCAGCTGCCGCTGGACCGCGGTGATCGGAGAAGCCGTTACCCAGACAGCCCGGGGGGAATGAACCGTTATCTCATTCTGCTCGGCATAAAGAGCCAGATGATGCACGGACCCGACATATCCCTCCAAAAGCGGAGGCTGAAGTTGATTGAACTTTCGAAGAAAGACGTCGAGCGCCCGGGGCGTCATGGAAGCGGCGTCCAGACGAAGTTTCCGCGTTGGGTACCAGGCGCACACATTGACCAATCGATCAATCGCCCCTCGACGCCGCATACGCCAGACAAACGCGCCGTCCATGCTCGGATCGATCCCCCACCAGTTCATCATTCGCCAGGAATATGTTTCCACCGACGCTCTTTTGTCATGCAACACTTTGACCGGAACCCCGGTGCTTCCACCGGTTGTCGATACGCACATCTCGTTCGGGCGTGTTCCTCCCGCAATCATTTCACTAAAGTTCTCTTTCAGTTCCCGGCGGGTCACCGGAGGGATTTTACAGAAATCATCCGGACTTTTGATATCGTTCGGGTGAAGACCGAGGGATCCATATTTTTTCCGATAAAAAGGGACCTTATCCCAGGCAAATTTCAATAATTGCTGTCTCCGGACCCAATTAATATCTTCCAGTTCCTCTCTTGTCAGATACTGATTTCGCAACAGCATTTGGTACTTGCGCGCAGCTTCTTTCCGGTAAATAGCATATTTCAAGAAAAACAAACTTTTCTTGATCTCTTTCCGGTTCATTATATCAGCATACCGCTTCTCCACCGGACTTACCGCTTATGACTAATCTGTATATAGAATACACTATCGTATTGAATACGATAATAATACATACCCATCTGAGCCAGTAAAGGGGCGAGTGCAACAGGAAGGACGGGAACTTGGAGAAAAGAACATAGAGAGACAGAAGATAGACCAGAATTCCGTCCTTCCGGATCAGGATAACCCTCAAGACAGTGCCCAGGAAAACAGCCAAGAAAACCCCGCCCGCCAATACTCCCGCTATTCCCCAATCCGCGTAGGCGGAAGTCAAGAGCGTCGATAATTGATCCCGATAACTGAGTTCGAAGTGCCGCAATATTTCTCCTTCCGGAGCCGCTATCGGCTTATCCGGCCAGATAACCCGGGGGATAATCTTGGCCGCACCCAGCAGGTTATGTCCGCCATGCATGAAAGGGATGCCGCCATTGATATGAGCATCCATGATGGCGGCGGGAAAATCCAGACCGGCAACACGTTTCTTTGCGTTCAACAGCAAGATAAATTGCAGATTCTCCAGGCTGGTGAATTGCTCCGATGCGATGATCTTCTCCGTTCGAATCAAGATATTCTTCTCTTCCGTCGAGAACCGGCTGATGGAAGGATCCCGGATCTGAGCCATCTTTACCATGCTCATGATTAAAAACGCCAGCAACATGAGAATGAATCCCGTGATTAACCATACCCATTTCAGTTTTTGGGGGGAATAGAGCGCATAGACAACAATCATCACCAGGAAAATGAAAAAAACCAATTTTCGACTTTGAAAGGCAAAGAAGATCGGAAGGAGAAAGACAAAACCGATGATAACCAGCACCCGGATGGTGCCATTCTTGCTTCTGAAGAAGAGAATGCTCATCAAGCAGCACGTCAGACTCAGCAGCAAAAAACTGGAAAGGGCAAAAATGTTATCCGTCTCGGAGACCGCCCCTTCAAATCGGAACGGCCGGAATATATACACGCTGGACATATGAAGAAAGAGCAAGAGGCAGGCGGCGTAAGCTATAATCGTGTAAAAAGGGATCGCTTTCTGAATCGACGGCGTGAAAAAATTGTCCAGCCCTCGTTCGATATACTCGTTCAGAGAGAACATTTTCACAACCAGTCGATAGGCGCTGTCAAAGAGGGCGAGACCGGCCACAATGACGGCCAGCATCGGGATATAGTATTCAGTGGCTCCATAGTTAAGTCCAACCTGCTCGGGAAAGATCAGGGGAGGCACACTGCCGATCCCGTAGAATAATAGGCCGTTGAGGAGGATAACCGTATGGGGAGAGAAATAGCTAAAGACTCCCGAATGAACCGGCCGGGTCCACCATCTGAAGCCGACCAGAATCAGGAGAAGGAAGCAGATTGAAAACTGCAATGAATAGATCATTCCCTGCGTCGGCATGATCAGGCAGGCGCAGCCCAGCCCGCTACCCAGTGCCACCCAGGCTATGATCACTTTCCGGCGGGAGAGATTGATCATGCCCGCTTCGCTTTCTTCCCGGCCCCCCTCCGGCAGGACCGAACCTCGGGCGGCGGTCATGGTGCTGTAACTGTCCGTCATTTTAACATTTTATTATAATGATTTATGATCTCTCGGCCGTAGTCATCCCAAGAAAAACCACGGCGCACCCGGGCCCGCGCCTTCTTCCCCATTTCAGCGGCCAAAGACCGATTTTCATAAAGAAAAACCAGTTTCTGCTTGAGTGCTTCAACATCTCTGATCGGAATAATAAAACCTTCTTCCCCATCCTCGATTAAATCTTCTCCCCCTGTATTTGTCGTGCAGATCAGAGGCAATCCGCAAGCCATCGCCTGTAATTGTACCAATGCCATCCCCTCCTGAATAGAGTTCATCACGAAAACCGACCCCCGGGAATAGTACCGGGATAATCGGTTGCGGGCCTGGGGTCCGACCCAGTTAAAATATCCCGAATATTTTTCTAAAATCGGTTTGAACGGGTCGGGACATTTTCCGATCAAAAGCAGTTCGCTGTCGGGAAGTTTCAGCTCGCTGAAAGCTTTCAGGAGATAATGAACCCCTTTCTGCAGGCTCATGGTCCCGCAGAATACCACCCGAAAAACCCGGTCCTTGCCGGGGAGCGGCCGGAAATCAGATAAGTCGACCCCGTAAGGAAGAGATATCACCTTATCTTCACTGATACCCTTATCGATGAATGTCTTTTTCGCATAATGAGAAGGAACGATTATCCAGTCCGCTTCTTCATATTCGGCCAGTTCCTTCTCGATAATTTTCGGGTGAGCCCCGGGAAAAGGAAGGCCGAACCTCTCATGCTCCTCCTTCAGAATTTCCTGCTGATAAAGCAGGTGGGCACTTCCCCTTTCCAGGACGGTCACCGCTCCCAGCGACCTGGCCCGTCGCATGGTCCGCAAAGAAAAACTGGACAAGCCGGTAAATATATCACATTCGGTCAGCCGGGAACAGGCCCGGCGATCGAAAACGTCACAGGCCAGATACTGGGGATTATAGCAAGAGCGCAGGATGGGAGGGAAAATATTCCAGCCCCGGAAAATGATTTCCTTAATTAATACCGTCTGAACTTTATCCGCTGGTATCCCGGATCTGACCGCCTGGTAACGGGGATAGGAGGTTATCAAGCGTCTTAGACTATTTCTCTTCTGAAGCTGACGGGCCAGGTCAAAAAGATGAAACCTTCCTCCCCCGCTGATTACGACCTGCATCTTAATTTTCCCCTGAGCGAGGTAAGAATCGGTGATAATATGATTCTTTCCTGCCGATTCAGATAAAAATAATAACCCATGAACATACCAGACAGCAAGACAACTGCGCCGAACAGAAAAACCGAACCCGGGGTTCCGAACGGCTTGATCACTTTCCAGAGCCAGTAAGCCCATAAATAAAGAACTACCACGCCCGGGAGGGCCCGGACGATCACTCCCCGGATAAATGCCCCCGTTGACTCTCCCAGGATTCGACAGGTACGGAGCGGAAGCGCCACTCCGCAGATAAGCCCCTCAGCGATGAATAGCCCCCCCACCGTACCTGCCGTTCCATACCGGCGGGTCAGGAAATACGCCAGTGTCAGGCCGGTGACCATGGAAGCAAATGTGCACATCCCGACTAAACCGGGCCGGTTGAAGGCTGCCTGGAAAGTACCGCTCAAGGACCAGATAATCTGAAGCACAATGTAGCCGAGAAAGATGTTCATCAACTGGGAATCATAGCTAATGCGACCTCTCGTCCACAGAGTGACAAGCTCCTTCCCGGCAAAATGAATAATTATTGCCAGGCAAAAGCTGATTAAAAAGCCTATCTTGACAATGAAAAAATGCGTCTTTTTCAATGTCTCATATTGCTTTTGAGCTTCCAGTGATGTCAACTCGGGCCAGAGGGCGATGTTGATCGCCTGGGGTATCTGTTTGGTGACATTAGCCAAGGTCCGCAAGGTTGAAAAAACCACAACTGCTGCCGGCCCCAGTTGAGTGGCGACTATGATGGTACTTCCGCTGAATCCCATCAGGGTAGAGATCTGGATCAGGAAGAAGCAGGAACCGGGGATTAAAAAACTGAAACCCTTTTTTAAACTTCCACCTTTAAAACCCAGGTGAACTTCCGGATGCCTCCGGCCGATATCCCGGAAAACATAGAGCACAATGAGCGAGATCGGCACCAGTTGGAGCAGGGCGAGGAGCGCGAATCCGCCGCCGGAGATAATAACCGTCCCCGTTATCAGGAAAACCAGGAGAACCTGGACATTCCCGATCATCGCTCCCCGGGGAAATTCCCCAAAGGTACGATAGAGGCCGGTAATGATGCCGCAGGGAATCTTGACGACAATCTGAATCGCCAGCAGGAAGGTCACCAGAACCGCCAGTGAGTGACCGGTATGGATGAAATGGAACCACCTTTCCAGGGGAAAAACCGGCAGGATCAATGCAATGAAAACGATGACGCTTGAACATACAATGACGCTTACCATCAGCGCACTGTGCAGGATATATATGTATTCGTCACTCCTCCCGGTGGAATAGCATTGATTTAACTTATTGATGACATAACTCTGGACCCCCAGTTCCAGCATGGACATATAACTGACCGCCGCGGCAAGCGATAACCATTCTCCATAAGGCTCGGTACCCCAAAACTTCAAAAAAAGGGGAACCAGGATCACGCGCTCGATGATAGTTATCAGATTGCCCGCGAAAGTGACAAGACTTCCCAGGGCAACGCGTCGAATTTTCTGTCGGTTTGAGTCATTCATAAAGACATCTGCAAAATATTAATAAAAATGCCATATAGGCTTCGCAACAATTATATTATTATATGGCATTGGAAAGTTAGACAAATTATTAAATCATGTTAACTCAAGCCATTCAATTCAATCGTTAGGCGAAAAATAAAGGAGAACCGTATGTCATCAAATGTTCCTGCCGAAGTTGAAATACAAAGAAAGTACTATGCTGGAACTGCTGGCCGGTACAACGAAATGCATGTGCGCGAAAAGGATGCGCATTATTTCGCCTTATCATTAATGGTTGCGACGTTAGATTATTTTAATATTAAATCTATCCTTGAAATAGGTTCTGGAACAGGAAGGGCAGTCTCTTATGTGAAGAATAAATGCCCGGAGATAAGGATAGTAGGGGTGGAACCGGTCAAGGAATTACGTGAGATCGGATACAAACAGGGGCTATCTCATGAAGAACTTGTTGCTGGAAATGCACTGAATCTGAAGTTTAACAATGGAGAGTTCGATATGGTTTGTGCATTTGGGATGTTGCATCACATCAGGACTCCGGAGATCGCAGTGGCAGAAATGCTCCGAGTCGCCAAAAAGACACTATTTATATCTGATGCCAATAATTTCGGCCAGGGTTCTCTCATCGTCCGCAGTATTAAACAGCTCATTAACCTTTTCGGCTTGTGGAAGATAGCAGACCTGATCAAAACAAAAGGGAAAGGATACACAATTCTAAAAGGCGACGGACTTGTTTATTCCTATTCTATCTTCACTAACTATAAACAGATAGAACAAGAATGCAAGAGTATCCACTTATTGAACACCGGAGAAGGAGGAATAAACCTTTATAGAACCGCAAGTCAGGTGGCTCTTCTTGGCCTCAAGAAATAAAAGCAGGGACAGCAATTACATTATAATTTTTTTATGCTCCGGGGATAAAAAACAGGTTTAACCTTATACCGCAACCGGGCAATCGCACGCTTTTTCCCTCTCCAGATGAATCCCAGCCCTATTGTTACCAAAAACAGTTTGACCTTCACCATCCATGAGTTCGAAAGCCGGAAAATCTGCTCCTTGATCTCCCGCCGGGGTCCCGGGTTGAAAGTAATAGAACTGGTTATGAAGGAGAGTGCCTTCTTTCTCCGGGCTTTCTTAAAGAGCTTTAACCATCCGGGGTATAGTTGCAGGATTTTCGGCTGATATGTCTCGTAGAACGATATCAGAGCCAGGAAAAATTCCCATCGGCGCGCGCCGGCGCGATACTCGTCAACCCAGTCCCGATATTTCATCAATACTCTCTCGTTATAGGCAACGTCCCCGTACTGAAGCAGACGCAGGCATAACTCCCAATCAACGAAAAGTTCCGTATCTATTCCGCCTACCGCTTCATAGGCCGCCCGACGGACCAAGCAGGCATCCCCCACGCACTTCATACCGTCGATATAACGCTTTAATTCCTGCGAACCTTTACGGACCCAGCTATGATTAATTGACTTCTCCAGGCGGATGGTCTTGCCTGCCTCATCGATTCTTTCCACGGCACAATACACAAAAGCGACGCTCGGATATCTATCCAGGAAAGAGGCCTGCGATTCAATAAACTCCGGTAAAAACAGATCATCGGAGCAAACATAACAAAAATACTCCCCCCGGCTCCTCGAGATACAAAAAGTGAAATTATCTTTTACCGGCAGGAACTGCCCGGGCCTGACGATCCTGAGACGCGGGTCGGAAAACTGACCGAGAACCTCATCCGTGTTATCAGTACAGTGATTTACCGAGACTATTATCTCAATGTCCCGGTAGGTCTGGTTCAAGGCGCTCTGCAAACACTCTCCCAGGAAGCGCCCCTGGTTATAGGTTGGGATGCAGATTGATACTTTGGGTATCTCGCTGTTCATCTTTGATTCATTCCCATCACCGGACATATCCGAACCGGACCGATACCGGGAGCGAAGCTTAATCTTCGCCAATCCGCTTCAGGAAAGCTGACGGCCAGTATGTTATCCTGAAATCGATCTTGCCTTCATTGAAGGTGAACTCCGGATCTTCCATGATGAACTCAGGATGAACGGCGGCGAAGTCTTCCGCCGCGGCTTTCGGGTTATCATATCTCCAGCCGGTATTCCCTCCCGGAACATCACACAAGGATTCCATGTAGCCGTCCGTAACCACGAGATAAGAATCCCGGGTTACCAGCGGCCCATATAAATCCAGCTCTTTCAACACATGCGACTTATGGTGATCCGAATCCAGAACTACCAGTACCGTCTCCCCGGGACGAATCAGATCCCTGACTTTCCGGACAGTCTCGTCGGACGTTGAACTCCCCTCGATCAATGTGATCCAGGGGAACATGGCATGGGCTTCTAACGCTTTGCGGTGGTGAGGATAAATCTCAACATCAATGGATATGACCCGGCCCCGGTCCAGGCACTTGCAAAGGCTGGCGAATAAAACAGCTGACCCGCCGTGCGCGACCCCGGTTTCAATGATTACATCCGGCCGGACCCGCCAGATAATCTCCTGAATGAGCATGACGTCTTCCGGGAGCTGGATAATCGGGACGCCCAGCCAGGAGAATCCGTAGGAATATTTTTGATCCCATCCGACATTTAACCATTGCCGGGAGAGCAGGCGGAATGCCTCAGGAGAGTAAAGGCCGATCTCACGACGATCGCCATTCTCTTCCTGAACCAGAGAACCGGCGGCGGTGTCGATTATCAATCTCATTATAAATTAGCTCGCTGCGCTTGATTTTATCAAATTCTCCGGCAATGAATTACAGCCAAAGGTCTATTTCTGCCGGCAGCGTTAACAGAAAGAATAACAGGTTGTCCTTCCGGAGAAGAAAAAGCAGAGTGCGGTAGCCGCATAAACAAGATTGCTATTTATAATACATTGAACGACAATTAGTAACCTGGATTATTCATGAAAATATTTAATTTTCATGAATAATCCAGGTTAGCGCCTCCGGCGCTGCTTCATGGTGTTTCGATGTCTACCAGAGTTGTAGCAATCCCGCCTTCCCGGAGCATTCTCCGGCATTCTTCAGTATAATTTGAATTCATCACTATCGCCGTAGCTATATCATATTTCGAGAGATCCCGGAAAGAGATAATCGGATGACCGGTGCCCGGGATAAATCCCCCCTGCTTGTTCGGGTTCACATCGACCACACACCTTATCCGGCGGCAGGCAGGGTCAAGCAGGTTGGCAAAAGTAACCCCCTTTGCCCCCGCTCCCCAGAGCGCCACCGGCCCGGAAGAACAGAGCCCGTCCAGACGGCCATCCCAGTCCCTGATCAGACTATTTTCCCTGACGGAAAATCCCTTCGCCAGGATGCAAACATCGTGGGGAGAAAATTCGACATCGCTCTGTCCGGGATAGCCGGCCTCCAGCCACAGGTACTGATCTTTGAAAACTCTCCGGGACTTCTCGACGTGAAAGCCGGCCAGCTGAAAGGCGGTGGCTAATGATGACTGAGAAAAATAGGAACAGTGCTCGTAAAAAAAATCCCAGAATGCTCCATTCTGGAGGATCCACTCCACACCGGGTGTCTCAAAAAAAAATTCGCAGCGGGGGGCGGCTGCCACGGCTTGCCGGGCGGATACCAGCAAAGCTACAGGATCGGGGTCGTGCTCTATCACATGACGGCAGATGACCGCATCCGCCGGCAAAAAACTGTCCCCGGACCGGAAAAATTTTCTTTCAAATTTCAGGCGACCGCCAAACATTTCTTCCGGGCCGGAGTAACTGGGATCGAGACCAAGGCCGGAATTACTCCCCCGTTCACACAATTTTTTCAACAGCAAACCATTTCCGCATCCGATCTCAATTATCCGTTTGCCCCGCAGTCCTTTCTTCAGGAGGAAGTATTCAACCAACTCAGCCAGGTATTCTTGAAAAAAAGGCGAGCCGGCCTGGTCATTATCATACTCTTTCCCGTAAGCAAGCAATTCTTTCTGATAAGCCCGGTTAAAGATAAATCCGCAGTCCCGGCAGACAGCCAGGACAAGGTCCCCTTTTTGAACGTTCAAGGCGCCCCGCCGCTCCCGGACAATCAGATTCTGATGTACCGCGACCGATCGACGGTGCAAAAAATCATCGACCCGAAAAGTCCGGCAGACCGGGCAAGCGGTTGATTTCACCGCTCCCGCCACCATTGAATGGTCCGGTCCAGCCCGGAGGAGAGATCAAACCGCGGTTCCCAGCCGACTTCTTCCCGCAGCCTGGTGATGTCGGCCAGCAGAAACAGCGGGCTGACTCCGGGGCGGCCCGCGCCGTCCGACGCGATCAGGTCCGGTCTCCCCATCTTCCCTCCCAGCATGAGAACGACATCCTGCAATTTTACCGGGGTGCCGGAAGCGATATTGACCGCTCCTTCAACCTTGCTTCCCAGCAATTCAACCAGCGCTCCGGCCGCGTCTTCAACATAGAGAAAATCTTTTGTCTGTTCCCCGTTTGCGCAGTGAGCGGGGCGCCCCCGTAATAATGAACGGATTATCGATGGGATCAGGCGGCCGGGGTGCTCGCGAGGGCCGTAGAGGAAGAAAATCCTGCCCCAGGAACTGCTGATGCCCAACTGCGGGGCCAGTCGCTTGAACATCTCGTGAAGACAATGCTTGCTGATCCCGTACAGGGTAGAAGGTCGGCAGGGGGTTATCTCTTCGGAACAGTAGCCGTACGACCAATCGTACTCGGCGCAGGTCCCCGCGGTCACCGCTCGCTTCCCCCCGTTTTGGGCGAAGGCGGCATAGAGTGTCAGAGAAGCCTGCACCCAGCGGACATTCAGGGGAGACTCCCAGTATTTTTTATGCTCCGTATACCAGGCCAGATGGAGAAGTTGTGAGGGCTTCACCGCGGCCAGCAATTTCCGGACCTGGCGGTCGTCCAGAAGATTACATCGGTGGTACTGGAGTCCCTTCTCAAGATGCCCGGCGGGTTGATCACCGACAATAACCGCGTGCACTTCATAACCGCGTTCCCCGAGCAAAGCCACAACCTGACTTCCGATAAAGCCGTCAGCTCCGGTTACCAGCACTTTCTTCATCAGCTTAACCGGAAAAATCCGGGAACGCCCGGTCTCTGCCGGATATCACAGAGACGGGCAACGGCCATTTAATGTCGAATGCCGGATCATTCCACCGGCAGCCGGCCGCCGCGCCGGGATGATGGATCGCTCCCATCAGGTAAGACACCCCCGAGCGGTCCCGGCGGGTTAAAAACCCATGCGCGAATCCTACCGGAATGTACAGCATGACGCAGTTATCCTCATCAAGATCAATCCCGAGCCACCGGCGATAGGTCGGGGAAGAGGGCCGGAGGTCGATAATGACATCGTACACGGCGCCCCGAACGCAGCTTACCAACTTCGTCTCCTGATGAGGAGGCAGCTGGTAATGCATTCCGCGGAGGGTCCCCTTGTTCCTATTAAAGGAAATGTTGCACTGTACGAAGACCGGATTCAGGCCCCGGGCCTTAAATTCTTCCCGGCAGAACGTGCGGGCGAAAAAACCCCTTTCATCCTCCTGCTTGTCCGGCCGGATGACATAGGCGCCGGGCAACGATGTCTCTTCAAATTTCACACTATCTTCACCTCCGGGATGGGGATGATGAAATGCCCGCCCCGATGCCGGTACTCCGCCTGCTGTTCCAAGATTTCCTGGCGGAAATTCCAGGCCAGCAAAAGCACGTAATCCGGCATCTCCTCCAGCAGTCGAGCGGGAGGAGAGATCGGGACATGGACCCCCGGCATGTACTTCCCCTGTTTATAGGTGCTCCGGTCGACGACAAAATCAAGCACATCCGCACCCAGGCCGAAAGTATTTAATAAAATGCTCCCCTTGGCCGCGGCGCCGTATCCGGCGATACTCCGCCCTTGCTTTTTCAATCCGCGCAGAAGGTCGCAGACCACCGTTTGCAGCCATTTAATCCTGTCAGCGAAATCCTGATAGAAGGCAAAGGTGTGAACCCCCCAGGCTTCCTCTTCCGCCAGCAGCTGCTTCACCGTCGGGCGGTCTCCGGCCGCGGCCGGGTGGGTGACATGGAGCCGGAGCGATCCCCCATGAATATCAATCTCTTCGATCTCCGAAAGAAGAAGGTCGTGGGACTTGAAGAGATAATCAAGGGCGGTAATCGAAAAATAGCATAAATGTTCGTGATAAATTGTGTCAAATTCCTGATGATCGATCAGCTGCTTGATCGAGGGGACTTCGATCACCGCCACTCCGTTTTTGCCCAATAAAATCTTGATCCCCTCCACGAAATCATTCAAATCTGCCACGTGGGCCAAGACGTTATTGGCGATGATCACGTCCGCCGGCTTCCGCTCTTCCCGCAACCGCGCGGCCAGGGTCGCCGTAAAAAATTCCATCCAGGTGGGGACTCCCCGTTTCTCGGCCTCCGCCGCCACATTGCGGGCCGGATCGATCCCCTGAACCGGGATTCCGGCCTGGACAAAATATTTCAACAGGTACCCGTCATTGCTGGCCAGTTCAACGACCAGACTGTCGGCGGACAGATTTCTACTCTCGATCAGGCGGTTGACCAGCCGGTGGGAATGTTCGAGGACGGTGTCCGAGAAAGAAGAAAAGTAGAGGTAATGGCGGAACAAGGTTTCCGGAGGAACGGTATAGGTGATCTGGACCAGAGTGCAGCGGGGACAGAAGACCAGGTCCAGGGGATAGGCCGGTTCGGGGAGTTCGAGTTGTTCGTCCGCAAGCAGGGAGTTAGCCAGGGGGACCATCCCGAAAGAGAAGACCGGTTCCAGCTTCTTCTCCCCGCAGAGACGGCATTGTGAAATTTGCATCAACTTTACCCTGTTTGAAATTTGCTGCTTCGGAATTTCAATAACTGTATTGTGGGAGGGGTTTTCAACCCCGATGATCGGGCTGAAAAAGCCCTCCCACAGTTGCGGAGTTCAATTTATTTATAAATTCCTGAATAGTTATCCTATGACATTTTCATCTCATTGTAAACGGCCAAGAGAGTACCGAGCCGGTCGCGAATGGTATACTTTTCCGCTTTGGTTCTTTGATACCCGGCCCGGGCGATTCGAATTCGTTCTTCTTCATGCCGAAGATAGTAAGCCGACTTATCCTGCAACTCCTCGATCGTATCGAAGGCCGCGATCTCATTCCCTTCGGTGTAGAATTGAGCCAGTTCCTCCGATCTCTGGGAGATAACGAAAGCCCCGCAGGCCGGCAGTTCAAACGTTTTCAAATTGTGAGTATCCCGATTCTCTTCCCGGAGGAGATTCAGGTTGATCCGGGAGGAATTGGCCACCAGGGAGAATTTCATGCCGCAGGCGATCCGGTTCTTGATCGCTTTTCGCAGCCGCGCCCCGTGTCTCTTCCGGTTCCAATGGGTCCCCCAGACTGACAGGCTATATTTGCCCATCTGCTCCAGGCAGGCCGCCCGGGCGGGGGTATAGGTCCCGATAAAGGCAATCTGGCTTTTATACGCATCGTATTCCTCCCGGGTCGGCTGTACCGGGTAGTGAGTGCAGGGATCGTATCCGAGCTGGGTGTAGTGAACGTTGCGCGCGCCTAACTCCAGCAATTCAGGCACATTGACACTTTTGCTGGGGAAGAAACCGTCGTAGTAGGGGATGATCATTTTGAGGTCGGGGAAGGCGTTACCTGCTTCAAGGTGGGAGATAGAGTTACCGCCGCCCACCACGTCCCCTG
>JAZDIV010000140.1:0-5156 GCA_043804695.1 PVC group bacterium
TCAATGTCGCTCGAAGCTGTTTCCTCTCCCTTAATAATGGAACCGAATATCCCCACATCCATCACATGAAATTTTTCTTTCAAGAAGTCTCTCTTCTCCTCTAATATCTTCTTTGCCTCTGTGACATTCATAAATCATTCTCCTCGCTCAGGCGATTAGCACGGGAAGACCGTTTTGCCAATTGATCGTGTGGGGATAAAGAGCCAGCTTTTTGTCTATAGGTTCCGGATAATGCTCTATTGTATAGCCGGCCCATTTCCGCCGGGAAAATACCGGTCTTGACTATTTCACGGTTGAAGTAGGCTTTGACCTGTCCATGCTTCGAGAAGGAAACTTTCCGCGACACGAGAAGCGCTTGAACCGCATAGAACATGGCGTAATAGACGCGATTCATCGAAAATGTGAGCATGCTGTTCTCAAGCATGATTTCCGCAGCCCGGAGAGATTCACGGGACCTTTCCAGACGGTAGGAAATCAAGGCAAGTGATTCCTCCGCGTTCATACGGCTGCACCTTCGGCACGGATCTTTTCATAAATCGGCGCAGTTCCATGGGCGCCGGACAAAACGCGATCGTCGACAACGATGAGATCGATAAGACAATCATGCTTCAGTTCCAGATCATAGGCCATGTCGAAAAGCTCTTCTTCGATTTGCCTGTTGACATGGAAAAGATGAACCCATACATCGATATCGGACTCAGGCGTGCGGTCTCCCCGCGCCGTCGACCCGAAAATCCGCATTTCCTGAATACTGTATTTTTCTGAAATCCGGTCTTTTAATTCACGGACGATTTTCCCAATTTGCCTCTTCATTGCTTCCGTCTCCTGATTTTCCTTTGGGGTTTTTGCCGGTATGATCCTGGCCTTCAAGGGGTTGCCTCTCGCCGGACCGCGCCGGATTTTTCACCCATTCCGGCGCGCCGGAATTACTTATCTGTTTGTTTTCATTCACTAATCAGTGACGGTCTTTACCATTTTCAGTTCCGCTTTTTGCCATCGCCTTCACCCTCACCCCTGCCCTCGAACATCGAGGGAGAGGGTAGAGAGAAATTCCGGAATCCCGGGGGCAGTCCCGGGGTCTTGTCTGTTAACGTTTTACGGGAGAGGTGCTGTCACTCTTACACCTGATTTTCTCCTTTTTTGTTCACGAGGGAGTTGATCCGACCGTGAAAGATATCGAGATGCATCGTTTTGAGGGCGGCGGCGAAAACGCCCGGATCGAAAGATCGCTCCCATTTCACTGCCTCCAGCAGCTCCACGGGAAACTCCTGAATGATCTTTGATATTTCGATCGGTTCAACCCAGATGTCCTTCTGACGGGCCTCGCTGAAGATCTCCGGCCATGTAAAGGCGAAGCGCCGGGCAATGGCGAGAATATCAGCCATGTCCTTCGGTTCCCGTCGGCTCAGGGCGCACAGTTTGTTTGACAGGATGTTCCGCCAATGGTCAATCCGGGGATAAAACGGCGCTTCCTGAAAATCGCCGTAGTGAAACGCCACGTCATTTATGAAGTCGATCTTCAGGGGGATCTCCCCCTCGCGGGCCAGGATCCGGACAAAGGTGTCGGCGGCCGTGCCCGTCTTGTAAGTGATCCCGCTACGCCGCATGGCCTCCAGTACAATTTTGACCTGTTCCCGGAAATCACCTGCCGCATTGACGAAAAGATCGAGGTCGGCGGAATAACGGTGCCGGAGGTAATGCCTGCCCAGCGCAGTCCCCCCCGTGAGATAAAATCCCGTCTCCGCCTGCCGGATCAGTGACAGGACTCTGTCCATGAATGGATAGAGTTTATCCGAATAGAACGCTTCGGGCATAGAGATAGCGATCCTTAAGGCTTTCGGGATAGAGGCGAGCCAGCACCGGCTCGCTTAATGCCTCCCGGAGACGGCCCGGAGGGATGAGTTCGAGGAGGGTGTACCAATCGTAGGTCATCAGCAGTCGGCGATACAGATTGATCCGGTCGATGTGACCGATCCGGTCGATGTCGCCGCGGAGCAGGCGGTGGAGTTGCGCCGGATCCACATCCGCATCCCAGTAAACGGCTTTGAGTAACTGTTTGGGGTTCAGGTCTTGCATTTCAGCGTTTTACGGGGCGGCACCCGTCTGTGAGGATGCGGACGATCCGCATCAATTTTTTTGACCAAGTTCATCCCGAATGCTATCGATATTCTGATTCAGCCCACCCCGAACGCTATCGGTTTTTTGACCAAGTTCATCCCGACCGCCGTCAATCTTCTGAATCAGTACCCCCACCTTGAAATCAACTAAGTTTATTTTTTCACATAGTTCTTCTCGGGTATCCCTGATTTCTTTATGAAGGACATCTTGGCCTTCCAAAACCAAATCAAACTTTCCACGAATGTCTTCCAGAAGAATCTCCAGATGGTCTTTTTCCATTATATGATTATCAGGTCGTTAAATTTGACCAGTTCGTAAAAAGTCGTCACCCCGGCGAAAGCTGGGGTCCAGTGCTTTTGTAACCATCTAATATTTCTGGATACCGGCTTTCGCCGGTATGACGTTCGTGGTGGATTTTCGACTTTTTACGAAGCCGTCAAATTTAGCGTTTCGCGGGGGAATGGCCTACTCCAAGAGTGCGGCATAGGTTTTTGCCAGCTTTTCGAGAGTTTTTATCCGGTCCCGTAAGATCCCGTGCACCTGATCCAGATCCAGCCGGAAATAATCATGAACCAGGATATTTCTAAAAGCGGCCATCCCTTCGAGCTCCTTCAGGAGGACAGTGGAAATCACCCCTTCTTCTGCCAATATCTCGAATATTTCCGAATAAGTGTCCGGTTTTCGACAACCCCGGTCGGCGATGATGTGGCTACCGACGTCCAGGAGGCTTTCGATGGAGAGGTGAAGATAACGCTCGGCCGTCGCATGGACGAACAGATCCTTCTTGAAGGCATCGAGATCAAATTTGCGAATCGCCTTCAGGGTCTTGAGATAGCTACGAAGTTTTTCGAGCCGGACGGCGACGAGGTCTTTACGAACCAAACGCGGTACCTTTCCTGATGTTCTCGACCAGCGCGTCCCGCTGGACCTGCCGCAGATGTGCCGTATCGAGGCACTCCCGGATGACCTCGACCTCGAAAGGGATGCGCCGGGCAGCGTCGTCCTTCAAGAGGCGGCCGTATTTGATGATCTCGTGCCGGAGCAGCGGCGGCGCCTGGTTGAGCACCACGAGATCGAGATGATCGCTCTTGAGGAATTTTGCAAGTTTTTCCATCAGCTTGAGCCGGTAGTCCCCAGGCTTGATTCTCCGGTCGAGATAGACGGCGATGTCCGTATCGCTGAGGGGCCCGTCCTGGCCGCGCACCCGCGACCCGAACAGATAGGCGAACTTCACCCGCTTCTCCTTTTCAAGTATGGGGGTCAGATCTTTCAATTTAGCGTTTTGCATGGGGATGGGGGTCACCCATTAATCGGGAGCTGTCCCCCCTTTGTTAGCGTTTCGCGGGGGCCGGAAATTCCCATTCCCGGCCGTTAACTCACGCGATCCGGCTGCTTGCCCCGGCGACGAAGCCGTTGAAGGCATCGGTCAGGGCGGAGAAGGCATCCTGTATCTGGCTCCGGTCGTCGGTGGAAAATGCCTGCCAGTCGCTCTTTTCCAAGCGGGTGTGGAGGGCAGCGATCCCGGTCAAGATGGCCGCGGCCTGTTCGGTCGGTCCTGGCGGCTGCCGCTCCGTTCTGACCTCCTCGCGCACCTCGTCGCTGGTGAGCCCCTTCTCCTTGTATTTCTTGTAGAGGGTGACCATCGCCCGCTCCTGCTTCTTCCGGGCGATCTCCACCAGGACCCGGCGCGGGCAGGCGGGGTTGGTGCGGCATTCGTCCCGGATCTCGGCGGGGAGGCGGTTCAGGGAGAGAATATCCCCGATCGTCGAGGATTTCTTGCCGAGTATTCGGCCGAGCTGCTCCCGGGTGTACTTGAGCACGTCGATGAGACGGCCCGCGGCCTCCGCCTCCTCGACGGCGGTGAGGTTCTGCCGGAGCGAGTTTTCGATGAGCGAGATCTCCTCGGGCTTGTCGTCGTCGATGAACAGGGCGGGGATCGTGGCGAGGCCGGCCGCATGGGCTGCCCGGAGGCGCCTCTCGCCGGCGACAAGGATGACGGGGGGCGGCGGAGGCGCCTCGCCCCCGTCGCCCCCGCCGTCGCCGAGGCGGACGAGGATCGGCTGGAGAACGCCCTTGTCCTGGATGGAATGGGTCAGCTCCGCGAGGCCCTCCTCGTCGAAGTACTTGCGGGGCTGGTTGGGGTCGGGTTGGATGTCTCCGATGGGAAGGGCGTAAAGACGGCCCTTCTCGTAAACCGCGGTCGCCGTTTCTTGATCAGCCATGTGTCTCCTCCTTCGTTTATTCACCCCCACCCTGCCCTCCCCCGTCGAGGGGGAGGGAGCTCTAATGCCTCCCCCGTCAAGGGGGTAGAGAGCTTTGCTTAACTACTTTTTTCGTCATTCCGGGCTTGACCCGGAATCCAGGAAGTGCTTAATAATACTGGATACCGGCGCCTGTCCCGGACCCCGGATCAGGTCCGGGGCAGGCTCTGATCCGGGATTCGCCGGTATGACAACAGTGACTGATTCCAAAGGTTATGCAAAGCTCTCGGGGAGGGGAATTCTGAACTATGGCCCCCGACGAGGGGGAGGGAACTCTGCTGCCTCTCCGTCGAGGGAGAGGGAACTCTATGGGGTCTTGCAGGTCTTTAAATTTAGCGTTTCCCCACCCATCTCTCGATCTGCAGGATCGCCGCGGAAAAATCCTCCAGATCCGGGAGGCGCTCCTGAAGTATGGCCTTCATAATCTCCGGGTCGAGGGCCTGATAGTTGTGGATGGCGATGTTCCTGAAGCCGACCATCGCTTCCATCTTTCGGCAGATTTCAGTAGAGATGACGCCGGCGTTACGCAGGAGGGTGAAATTTCCCCTGACCGTTTCCGGGAGGCCGAGTTTGTCGGCGGCAACGATGTGGGCCGCCAAATCGATCGCGGCCTGGATCGCCCGCTGCAGGTTCAGGACGAAGATGTCCTGCCTGTCGAGCTCGTCCAGGCTGGCCGGGTCACCGCCGGTCGTCTCACGAATCCGCTTGAGGCACCGCTCGATCGCCGCGATCTTTGCCAGCACGATGTCGCGGTCAGGCATGGGCGCCCCCGATACC
>JAZDIV010000141.1:0-32571 GCA_043804695.1 PVC group bacterium
GTGTCGAGATCAGTTGAACCGTACGCACCGGCGGGTATTAAAGCTTGTGAATATTCGCGAAAAAGAGTTCTGGAAAATTTGAATTAATCGGTGTAAAAATACTCCAAAAACCGCCTTCCGGAAGTGCGGAATGTAAGTCTATGCCTATGGGAAGAGCATAGATATGCCTAAGTATATGGTATCTAATTAATTGGGCAGTCTCGACCCCGCAGTTGATTCAGATCGCTGCGGAGGAAGGCGGGGGGGCCGCCGAGGTCGATCGGACGGTAAAGTCCCGGATGCTTTTTGATGAATCGGACGCAGACCTCCCGCCAACCGGGCGGATAGTTGATTTCGAGATGGCTCAGGCAGATATACGCGGGAGGGGACTTCTCCAGCTCGCGCTCGAATTATCCCGGCTGGAAGCGGAGAAATAACTCCGAGCCGGGGGGAAGCAGTGTCTGAAAGCTCACCCCCGGGCCCATATCATAGGTGATATAGGTCTGGTCGCGCCGGAAGATGGGATGTCCTTCCCAGACCGCTACCACCTTCTCCTCCGGAGGAACCATGGCGAGGATGGCCTTCATCGTCCGCAAAGTAGAAAGGGCGGGTTCGATCCCTTTGCCCATGCCCCGTGTGCTATCGACGAGGGGGTCGACCCGGTCGGCGTCGAACCGATCCAGCCGCGACCGGAGGAACCAGACCTGAGCGACCGCCGTCACAATGAGCGAGCAGACCAGGGCCAGGGATAGAAACGCTTTCCCGGCCTGGCTCGGGAGGGCTGCGGGAAGATAGGCCGGAAAGACGGCAAACGAGATGAGGAACGGAGCGAGATACTGCTCGTGGTATCTTCTGAGGATCGCGAGTGAGAGCGCCGCTCCGATGAGGATCCCCGTTCCGGTCCAGGCGGCTGCCCGCGCGGGCCGAAAACACCTCGCCGACCAGCCGGCGACACCTCCCAGGAGCGCCAGTCCCAGGACCCAGTGCCTGAGGAGGAAAGCGGATACGGTCTGGCTCAGGCGGATCGGGCAATTCTTTAGGTAGCCCATCCATTTCCCTATGAAGATGTGGGCCCAATACAGGTTCAGGGAAAGGCGGCATCCGAAAAAGCGATAGAACACGGCCAGGGCGGCTACCGTAGCCGCGGCCGCAAGGAATGCCGGAATGGCGTTTCTCCACCCCCCGGGGGTCTTCAGGCAGGCGTAGGCCAAGAAGGCGGCTTGGGCCGGGGCCAGGGTCCCGGCGTACTTAGGGGTTGCCACGACGGAGATGACGGAAAGGACGGACGCGGCGGCAAGGCGGACGCGGTTCGGTTCATTCATCATCAGGACCAGTGCGCCGACGGCGCAGAGAGCGGCGAGATGGTCGCTGCTGAACTCGGCGAAAAAATCGCTCAGCTTGGGGGTGATGACGATCAGGGCCAGAGGTGCCCATCCCCAGAGGGCCGTCCCCGCCACGCGGCGGGAGTGTCGGGCGAGGATGATTCCCCCTCCCACCAGCAGGGCCCCGGAGAAGACACGCAGGCTCAGAAGCATGACGGGGGTTTCGGGAAGAAGACGGTACAAAGGCTGAACGACAAGGTAGGTCAAAACCGGATAGGTGCACCAAAAATCATGGTGGGGGGAAAGCCCTTGGGAGATCAGCCAGGCGTAATGGGCGTGAACGCATTCGTCGAAAAAGGGGTGGTGAGTGACGACGGCCAGGGCCATGACAGCCAGGACGAGGAGGAGAGCGAGGGCAGAGAGGGCGAAGATCGGCAGATCCAAACCATAGATCTCACGGGTCTTCATGTACTGATCGCTGTTGTTGCGTACAAGTTCCCTCGCCCGTTCCTCGGGCTCGGAGACAATCGCCGGAGGAGATCCCGGGGGATATGCCCGGCCATGATCCCCAACGAGACTTCACACAAAAACGGGGAGAGCCCGCTGCCAAAGTCGCCGGTGAAGAGAAGAGATCTGCCGGTAGCCGGGTTCGCCAGGCGGACTATCAGGGAGCCCGGCAGACGGGGGGTGTTGTAGAACTCGGCCGTCAGGCGGGAGGAGACGCGGTAGCCGGTATATTCAAGGGTTGATTCAGTACCTTCCCCGCGCGCCCCCGCTCCGGACACGAGAATGCCCGCTGATAAAATGCCGGCAAGAAGGGGTATGTACCTGAACCTGTTCATCGGATCATCTTTCCCGGTCCGGTTCCGGATACGGCTATGATCTCACAAACGCCGTTCAACCATCTATTATTTTTCAGGGAAAAGAATATTATTGAAATCCCGGCGGCAACAGTCGCCGGCCGGATGGTCCAGCAAACAGGGGCGCTGAAAATAATCATGGGGGGTTTGTTGACAGCACCGGGCGTTTGAGATAATATCTGACGTCTCATTATAGAATATGTGAATAGGATATTAACTTTATCCATCAAACTTACAATAAAATTTTTCTGAAGGAAAAATTTTAGGGCGATTAGCTCAGTGGGAGAGCACCTGGATCACAACCAGGGGGTCACTGGTTCGAACCCAGTATCGCCCATCTTCCTTGAACAGGTGAGATCAAGAGGATGAGGGAAAGATACAACAGCTCCTCCGGCTCCAGGGCCTGGATATCGAGATCAGGGAACTGCTGGCAAGACAGACGGCCATCAGGAATGAGATGAACGCGCTGTCGGAAGAAGTGAAGAACGACGAACGGGTCATCAAAGAGGAGAAGGAGCGTTTCCAGTCCGGCCGGGTCCGGAGCAAGGAGCTGGAGCTGCAGATCGAGGACAAAAAGAACCATATCGCCAGGTACCAGGAACAGATCTTCAAGGTGAAGACCAACAAGGAATACACCGCGCTTCTGCACGAGATAGAAAAAATCAAGGCCGACATCAGCGCGCTCGAGGACCGGATGCTGGAGTTGATGGAGGAAGTCGAGGACGAACAGGCGAAGCTGGGAGAAGCCCAGTCCGGCCTCGATCTCGCCCGGAAACGGTTTGGGGAGAGAGAGCGGACGGCCCGGGAGGATCTGCAGGCGATCGACCGGGAGCTGGAGAAACGGCGGGGGGAGCGGGAGGACCGGACGGCAGGAATCGACCCGGACCTCTACGAGAGGTATGAGATTATTTTTACCCGCAAGCCGGATCGGGCGCTGGTCGTAGTCCGCGACAATGCCTGCGGAGGATGCAACATGGAGCTGACCGCCCAGATGCTGAACGACCTGGCGCGGGCGGAGGGAATCTGCCAGTGCGAAAACTGCGGCCGCTTCATCTACCTGGACGAATAGAATATATGTATCATCAAGTAGGGGCGATCATTGTGATCGCCCGCATTCCGCAGATGGATTACTGTTTCGGAATTTTTAGTCTGAGGCGTATCTTACTCTCGTGGACAATAAATCAAGATCGACGCGCGGTATGACCGATGGCGTGAGCGCGGGATTAAAGCAGTATATGCGTATCAGAGAATCAGGGGACCAGTGGGAAGGGTATCAGAATATCAGGGGATCAGGTTAGGGAACCGGCCTCGCCGGATAACCTGATGTCCTGATATTCTACCCACTGATATGCTGATAATCTGATATCCACTATGGGGATAATCATCTTATCCATTCAATCCCCGGACATTGTCCAAAAAATATTTAGCGCCGCAATCGCTGATGTATAGGCTGGCAGGGGACGGGTTGATGGTCGCCTCCCCGCGGCTTGCCGCGGGGGGGAGGAAAGTCCGAACTCCAGAGGGCAGGGCGCCCCGATAACATCGGGGGACCGGGGGGAGCGATCCCTCCGGGACGGAAAGTGCCACAGAAAACAGACCGCCGATGGCCCCGGTGAATAGGGGCACAGGCAACGGTGAAAAGGTGCGGTAAGAGCGCACCGGGCCGAGAGTAATCGAGGCCGCATGACAAACCCCGCCCGGAGCAAGGCCGAATAGGGGCCGAGGTGTCGCCCGCACCGATCGAGGCCCGGGTAGGCCGCATTGAGCCCGAGGGCAACCGAGGGCCCAGACAGATGACCATCGCCCCGGAACCGGGGTACAGAATTCGGCTTATTCCCGTCCCCTGCCGGCCGTTTTTTTCCTTCGTCCCGGTCTAGGGGCCATCCCCGGATTTTTCTCCTTTTTCCCGTTTCCCCCCCTTTTTTTTTCGGCTTCTCATTCTGCCGCTCCCGCCCGGATGCCGCATCCTCTGCCGAAAACCTCGTAGATTTAGGCCATAACTATCACCGGCGCTTATAGTTGAGCGCACGTTCCCTCCGCCGGCCGCGATCGGCCGGCCTCTTTTGACGCGTGAGTTGCAGATAAAATAATTGTGATTTTTCTGTTGACAGAATTTTTACGGTGGTAGTATATTGTACCGAAGTGGTGAATAGTGGGTAGAAGTGGTGAATAGGGAGAATCTCATGTTCCTGGGAGAATACAGGCATTCGGTAGACAGCAAGGGGCGCCTCTTCATACCGGCCCGGTTCCGCAGCCGGGAGAACCAGCGCTTCTTTGTCAACCTGGGTCTTGACGGATGCCTCTCCGTCTTCACCGAGGAAGGATGGAACGCCCAGCAGGACCGGATCAATGAGATGGACATGATGAAGAAGGCCGCCCGGGATTTTAAACGGATCTATTTTTCCAAGGCGGCGGAGACGGTCTGTGACAAGCAGGGGAGGATAAACCTTCCGGATCCTCTTTTGAAGGAAGCGCATCTCGACCGGGAAGTGGTCGTGGCCGGCGTTTCGGATCATTTTGAAATCTGGGATACGGCACGCTGGGAAGAGTACCAGCGTGAGTCAAGCAAACGCTATGAAGAGATAGCTGAAAACCTGGCGCAATGAGGGGACAGCCTATGAAGAGCAGCTCGAGAACGCTGATCGATCTGTTGAGCATGAACAAGAGCCTGAAGCCCGCCCGGAAGCTCAGTGTCCGGTTGAGGATTCCGAAGAAGAAACGGCGTGGGTTCGGACGGTAACAGCCGTTTTCCCCGCCACGTTCCGGTGCTGGCGGAAGAGGTGGGCTTTTTCCTCGATTGCCGGCCGGGGCAGGTTATTCTCGACTGTACGCTGGGGGAGGGGGGGCACGCCCGGCGCCTGGTCTCCCGGATTTCTCCGGGGGGACTTCTGGTGGGGCTGGAACGGGACGGGGAGATGATACCGGCCGCCCGCCGCGCTCTGAATGAATTTTCAGATCTGATCAGGATCGAGCAGGCGAATTTCGCCGATCTGGCCGACGTTCTCGAGCGGGCGGGGATCGAGCGCCTGGACGGGGTTCTCTTTGACCTGGGGGTCAACTCGGCTCAGCTCGATACCCCCGGCCGCGGTTTCAGTTTCCGGCTGGACGGCCCCCTGGACATGAGGATGGACAGCCGAACGGGAAGAACCGCGGCGGATCTGATCAACAAACTGAGCCGGAAAGAACTGGAATGGATTATCAGGGAATACGGGGAGGAACGGTGGGCCGGCCGGATCAGCCGGCGCATTGTGGAAGAGCGAAAAGCCCGACCGATACTGAGAACCGGTGATCTGGCGGAAATTGTCTCCCGGGCGGTGCCGGGGCGGGGGAGAACGCACCCGGCGACCCGGACATTCCAGGCTCTGCGGATATACCTCAACAGCGAACTGGAAGCATTGCAGAAAGCATTGCCCCGGGCTGTCTCATTACTCCGTTCCGGTGGCCGGATCTGCGTGATCTCTTTTCATTCATTGGAAGACCGGATCGTTAAATATGAGTACAGGCGATGGGTTCAGGAGGGCGCCCTGCGGCTTTTAAATAAAAAACCGGTTCGGGCAGGCAACGAGGAGGTCCAGTGTAATCCCCGGGCCCGCAGCGCCAAGCTGCGGGCGGCGGAAAAGCTGTGAAGACGAGCCCGTCCGAGCGGAAAACCGCCTCCGGGAGCAGGAGGGAAGGAGATTGGTCATGAACAGGCTGCATCACCGTGATCAGGGGATCTCCGGGGTTGGTTTCTCGTGGATCCAGGGCGGCTGGTTGATCCTCGCCGCCGGTTTTCTGCTGGGGATGGCCTATCTCTGGATCTACTCCCAGGTAGTGCAGACCAGCAATATCGTGGAGCGCTTCGAGAGCAAGTTCGATTATCTCAGCGGCCGGAGCGTCAGTCTCCAGAGCGAGCTGGAAAAGCTGCAGTCTCCCGCCGCCATCATCCGGAACCTCGAGCAGAGACAGATCGCCCTGGTTGACCCGTATCCGCACCAGATCGTCCGGGTGCGGCAGGAAGAGCGCCCGCCGGTGAAAGCGACCGTCCGTCCCCGGCCGCCCCGGGATCTCGTGATCCTGAGCATAGCCCGTTGAGAGATGCCGGGCTTTTGCGGAAAATAGATGCATGGCAGCGTATATAACAAAAGGTCACGGTTCATCTTCAGTCTGTTTTTAGGATTCTCCGCCCTCCTCTTTTCCCGGCTTTTTCTTCTCCAGTGCCTCCAGCATTCGCGGTATAGCCTCCAGGCCCGCCAGCAGCATCAGAGCACCAGCTTTCTGGCCGCCCGTCGCGGCGGTATCTTTGATTGCCGGGGCAACATGCTGGCCGCCAGCATCCCCTGCTTCTCGCTGTACTGTGTTCCCCGCCAGATCACGCCCACCCGGGCCGCTGAAATCGCCGCGGTCCTGGCGCCCATCATCGATGGCGATGAAGATCAGCTCCGCGAGCGCCTGTCGAGGGACGGCTGGTTCTCCTGGCTGAAGCGGCATCTGAGCAACGACACCGCCCGCCGGATCCAGGACCTGAACCTGCCCGGCCTCGGTCTGAAACAGGAGATGAAGCGGGTGTATCCGAAAGGGGCCCTGCTCAGCCAGGTGCTCGGTTTCACCGACATCGACGGGAACGGGTTGGAGGGGCTGGAGTGGAAGTTTGACCGGCAGCTCCGGGGGCATCCCGGCTGGCTGGTCACCGAAAAGGACAGCCGCCAGAAGGAGGCGGCCTGGTTCCGTTCCGATGCGATCGATCCTCTGGACGGCTGCCGGATCTACCTGACCATCGACGAAGTCATCCAGGCCATCGCGGAGGAGGAGCTGGACAAGGTCTTCCGCGAATACGAGGCGAGGTGGGCGTCGCTGATCGTGATGGAGCCCGCCACCGGCCGGATCCTGGCCATTGCCAACCGCCCGACCTATGACCCGAACCGGTACGATCAGTCCGATCCCGAGGAGCGCCGCAACCGGGCGATCTCCGACCAGATCGAACCCGGCTCCACTTTCAAGGTCTTTCCCGCCGCCGCCGCGCTGGAAGCGGGACTGGTCTCTTCCGACACCGAGTTTTACTGTGAGGACGGCGCCTACACCATCGGGGGGAGATCCCTCCGGGACAGCCATCCCCACGGCATTCTCCGTTTCGATGAGATCCTGCAGAAATCAAGCAACATCGGGATGGCCAAGGTCGGGATGATCCTGGGCCGCGAAGACCTGTATCAGGCCCTGGACAGGTTCGGGATCGGGAGGGAAACCGGCATCGAGCTGCCGGGGGAAGAGCCCGGCTGCCTCCGGGAACCGCGCTACTGGAGCAACCTGTCTCTCCGGAGCATCACCATGGGTCATGAAGTATCCCTCACGCCCCTCGGTCTGCTGACCGCCTTTGCCGCCCTCGGAAACGGCGGGGTGCTGCTCCAGCCCCGGATCGTCGATCGCCTGGAGTCCCCCTCGGGGGAGGTCATCTACCGGTACTCCAGAAAAGAGAAGGGGAGGGTGGTCTCGAAAGACACCGCCCGGAAGATGCTGGGGATACTCCAGAAGGTGGTGGTGGAAGGGGGGACCGGCCGCCGTGCCTGCATACCCGGTTTCCAGGTCGCCGGCAAGACCGGCACCGCCCAGAAGCTGGACCCCGCAGGGGGGTACTCCCATTCACTCTACCGGGCCCTTTTCATGGGTCTTTTGCCGGCCGAACAGCCCCGGTTGGCCATCCTGGTGGTGGTTGACGAGCCCCGTCCCTACTATTACGGGGGGACGGTCTCGGCCCCCGTTTTTAAGGAGGCGGCCGAGCGGATAATCCGGTACCTCGATCTGGAGCCGGCGGAAACGGATCAGACATGAAACTGGACCAGCTGATCGATGAACTTCGCCCGGTATCGACCCGGGGGAAAACCGGTGTCGAGGTGAAGGGCGTTTCGGCCGACTCCCGGCTGATCAAGCCCGGCGACCTTTTTGTCGCCGTCGCGGGGAAATACCGCACCGGCGTCGATTTTATTTCCGAGGCGAAGGACCGCGGCGCGGTGGGGGTCGTCCTGACCGAGTTTTACACCGCCCTGAACAGCGGCCTGGCCCAGATCAGGGTGACGGATCCGCGCCGGGCCCTGGCCCTCCTCGCCAACAGCATTTATCATCATCCGGCCGAGGGGATGAAAATGATCGGGATAACCGGCACCAACGGGAAGACGACCGTGGCCATCCTGGCCCGGCACGTTTTTAATGACGCCGGCATCCCGACCGGGCTGCTGGGGACGATCTATTACGGCATCGGAGAACGGCAGCTGCCGTCCGACCTCACCACGCCGGCGCCGCCCCGCCTGCAGGAACTTCTGGCGGAAATGAAAAAAGCGGGGACGGCCCGCGTCATCATGGAGGTATCGTCGCACGCCATCATTCAGCAACGCCTGGCGGGGATCGAGTTCGCAACCGTCGTCTTCACCAATCTGTCCCCCGAGCACCTGGATTATCACCGGACGATGGAGGAGTATCGCGCCGCCAAGGTCGGTTTCCTGGCCGGCCTTTCCCGGGGGAAGGCGCCGGCCGACGGCAAAACCGCGATCATCAACAGCGACGACCCGTTGCGCGAGCGGATTTATAAAAAATTGCGGACCCCGGTCATCACCTACGGACTTACTTTCGGAGCGCAAATCCGCGCCTCCGGTGTCGTTTCGGAACGAACCGGGGCTTCCTTCACGGTCTACTGGGGGGGGAAAGCGTATCCGGCCCGGATCGCCATGCCGGGTAAGCACAATGTCTATAACGCGCTGGCTGTCATCGCCCTCGGGCTGAGCGAGGGGATCGGGATGGAGATGATTCTCGATACTCTCCGGCGGAGCCCTGGGGTCCGGGGCCGGCTGGAGCCGGTCCGGACCGGGCGGGGTTTTGATCTCTTCATCGATTACGCCCATACCCCCGATGGTCTGGAGAATGTTCTCAAGACGCTGCGGAGCATCTGCCGGAAACGGGTGATCGTGGTCTTCGGCTGCGGCGGGGACCGGGACGAGAGCAAAAGACCGCTGATGGGCGCGGCGGCGGCGCGCTGGGCGGACGAGGTTATCGTTACCTCTGACAATCCCCGCTCTGAATCCCCCCAAGACATCATCACTGCGATCCAGCGCGGCCTCCCCCGCGGTTTTTCCCGGTCCCGGGCGGTTCCCGACCGGCGCCGCGCCATTGAAGAGGCCTGCCGGCTGGCCCGTCCGGGGGACACCGTGCTGATAGCCGGGAAAGGCCACGAGCAGCAGCAGATCTTCCGGGACCGGGTTATCCCGTTCGATGACCGGGAGGTCGCCCTGGAGATCCTCGGAGGGATGTGAGGAGAAGGGAGAGCGGAGTTTCGGAATTTTATTAAATTAGCGAGCAAAGCGAGCTAATTTATAATGGAACCGCAGACACTGCAAACCATCGTCGCCTGGTCGGGCGGGACACTGCTCAGCGGCGACCCGGCGGCGCGGACAACCGGCATCAGCATCGACAGCCGGTCCGTGCGGCCGGGAGAGCTTTTTCTGGCTCTCCCCGGAAAGAGATGCGATGGGCACGACTATGCCGCCGAGGCACTGTCCCGGCAGGCGGCCGGCGTGATTATCTCCCGGCCGGTCCCGGAAATCGGCCGGTGGCCGGCGGGAGGGGCCCTGATCCGGACGGCGGATTCTTTCCGGGCCCTGGCCGGCCTAGCCCGGGGGTACCGGGCTCTTTTTGACCTGACCGCCGTCGCCGTGACCGGCAGCAACGGCAAGACCACCACCAAGGACCTGATCGCCCGGCTCCTGAACGCCCGGATGGAGACACTCGCCGCCCCGGCCAGTTATAACAATTTGGTCGGGCTCTCGTTGACTATTCTTCGATTGGAAAAGCGCCACCGGGCGGTCGTCTTTGAACTGGGGATGAACCGGCCAGGAGAGATCCGGGAACTGGCGGACATCTGCCGTCCCGGGGCCGGGGTGATTACCAATGTCGGCCTGGCCCATATCGGTTATTTTGGGAGCGTCGATGAGATCGCTGCCGAGAAGGAGGCATTGCTGGGGGGATTGACGGGTGAAAAAGCGGCTTTTCTGAATGTCGACGACCGCCGGGTGGCCGCCATGGCCGGCTCCGCCCGGGGGCCGGTGATCGGGTTCGGATTCGGTCCCTCCGCCCGGATCCGGGCTTCCGATCCGCAACTGCTGCCGGACGGGGCCCGGTTCAGAGTCGCCCTCTCCGGAGGAGAATTGACGATCGATTCGCCGCTCCCCGGGCGCCACAATCTCTATAACCTTCTGGCCGCCCTGGCGGTCGCCGACCATTGCGGCGTCCCTCCGGAGACGATACGGGAAACAGTCCGGACGGCCGCCCTCCCTCCCCGGCGCCTGGAGAAGGTCAGGGTCGGGGAGGCAACGGTCATCAACGACGCCTATAACGCCAACCCCGCCTCGATGCGGGCCGCTCTCGAGGCCTGGCTGGGGATGGAAAGCGGCGGGCGCCGAATAATGGTCAGCGGCGACATGAATGAACTGGGGACCTTTTCCGTTGCCGAGCATCGGGCCTGGGGAGCCGTCCTGGGCGGCGCCGGGCTGGATCGCCTGATTTTTGTCGGCCCCCGCTCGCGGGATGCCGCCGCCGCCGCCGTCGATCGGGGATTCCCCGGGAAGAAGGTGCACGCCGTCGGGGACTGTCGGGCGGCGGCGGCGGTGCTCCGTGATGTCATTCGCCCGCGAGACAGCATCCTCATCAAGGGCTCCCGGGTGATGGAGATGGAGGAGATCGTGGAGGAGTTAACAAACAATACCAAAAGCAAAGCGCAAAATGCTGATGTCGATGCGGCCTGTACGGCATCTGAAAGGAATAATGGAGTACTGGAGTAATGGAGTGATGGAAACCGGCCGGGTGCCTGGGCAGTCTCTCCCAATACTCCAGTACTCCAATACTCCCGGTTGTTTATTCGGGAATTCTAAGAATAAGAATATATCCGGCCAAGGATTTTTTTAGAAGCAGAGGTGTCCCATGCTTTACTACATCTTTTACCCGCTCCGGAATGTCTGGTTCGGGTTCAACGTCTTCAAGTACATAACCTTCCGGGCGGCGGCGGCGGCGGTCACCGCCTTCCTCCTCACTATCGTCTTCGGCAAACCGATCATTGCCCGGCTCCGGGAACTGAAGGTCGGGGAGAAGATCCGGAGCGGCCGTTATTATGAAACCCTTCATCAGTACCAAAAAGGGAAAGAAGGGACTCCCACCATGGGAGGCCTGATCATCCTCCTTTCAGTGCTGCTGGCCACTCTTTTCTGGGCCCGCCTGGCAACGTTGCAGGTGCAGGTGATAGTGGTCTCTTCCCTCTGGCTGGGTCTGATCGGTTTTATCGACGACTGGATTAAGCTGCGGGGCCTCGGCCGTCGGGGGCTCCCGGGAAAAGTCAAGCTGGCCGGCCAGGTGCTGCTGGGGCTGGGGATCGCCCTTTTCCTCCTCCATCATCCGGAGACCTCTTCGTATGCCGCCCACCTCCGGATCCCGTTCTACAAGCACGTTGTCATCCAGGACCTGGGGATCTTTTCCATTTTCTTCACGATCCTGGTTCTGGTCGGGAGCACCAACGCGGTCAATCTGACCGACGGCCTGGACGGCCTGGCGATCGGGTGCCTGTCCATCGCCGCTCTCGCCTTTGCCGCGCTGTCCTATGTTATCGGGCACGCCCGGTTCGCCGAGTATCTCCAGGCGTTCTACATCCCCGGAGCGGGAGAACTGGCGGTCTTCTGCGCCGCCCTCGGGGGCGCCGGGCTCGGTTTTCTCTGGTTCAACGCTTACCCGGCCCAGGTCTTCATGGGCGATACCGGGGCGCTGGCCTGCGGGGGAGCCATCGGGACGGTGGCGGTTTTGATCAAGAAGGAGCTCTTTTTAATTTTAATCGGAGGCGTCTTCGTCATCGAGGCCGCCTCGGTTATCCTCCAGGTGATTTCCTTCAAGCTGTGGGGCCGCCGGATCTTCAAGATGGCCCCGCTCCATCATCACTTTGAGCTGCAGAATATCCCGGAGAGCAAGATCACCGTCCGCTTCTGGATCTGCGCGGTCGTCTTTGCCTTGATCGGGCTGGGAGCTCTGAAGGTGCAATGAACCGGGGAGAACAGAGTGCGCCGTCTTTTTAATTTTCCAGAAGCAAGCCGGCAGGTGAGATGAACGGCATTATGGAAATAAAGGGGAAAAAGGCGCTGGTTCTCGGGCTGGGGCTGAGCGGGGAGGCGGCGGCGGAACTTCTCTTGAAAGAAGGGGCGTCGGTCACCGTGATCGACGACGGCGCCGGACCCCTCCTGCAGGAACGGGGCGCCCGGCTCAGCGAGATGGGGGCGAAGGTCGTGCTGGGGCGGGGAGGAACCGGCGCCGCCGGTTCTTTTGATCTGGCGGTCCTCAGCCCGGGGATCCCGCCTTCCCATCCGGCCCTTGTCCGGGCCCGGGAGATGGGGATCCCGGTCGCCGGGGAGGTCGAGCTGGCGGCGCGCTTCCTGCCGGGACCGGTGATCGCCGTGACCGGGACCAATGGCAAGACCACGACGGTGAGTTTGATCGTCGAGATGTTCCTCCGGGCCGGTCTCCCCGCGGTGGCCGCGGGGAACATCGGCTATCCCCTTTCCCGGGTTGCCCTGGAAAAGAAAACGGGCCTCACGGTCGTGGCGGAGATCAGCTCCTTCCAGCTGGAAGGGGCGGGCTTCTTCCGTCCGGGGACGGCGGTTTTTTTGAATCTGGATCCCGATCATCTGGACCGGTATCCGGAGATGTCGGATTACCTGGCCGCCAAGCTGCGGATTTTCCGGGACCAGGGGCCGGGTGACCGGGCGGTAATGCCGGAGCGCCTCCTGCCCCTGCTGGGAAAGGCCGTCCCCGGCGGCGTGGAGATACGCACCTGGGGAGGGCGGGAAGGGATGGTCCGGGAAGAAGGGGGGAGCATCTGGCTGGTTCGTCCCGCGGGGCGGGAGAGAATATGCAAGGAGAGCGAGATCCTGCTTCGGGGACCGCATAACCGGGAAAACGTAATGGCGGCCGCCGCGGCCGCCGTCCTGGCGGGACTGCCGGCCGGGGAGGTCGGTGCGGCGGTCCGCTCTTTTCGCGGGCTGCCCCACCGGCTGGAATATGTTGCCGACATCGCCGGCGTCCGGTTCTACAACGACTCCAAGGTGACCAATCCGGGAGCGGTCCGGGCGGCCCTGAAATCCTTTGACCGGCCGGTGATCTGGCTGGCCGGGGGGAGCGATAAGAACCTGGACTTCTCGCCCCTCGGGCCGCTCCTCGGGCGTGCGGTCACGCTGGCGCTGCTGATGGGGGAAAGCCGGGAGAAACTGCGCTGCCTGGTTGACGGCCGGGTTCCCTTTTTGACGGTCTCCGGGCTGGAGGAAGCGGTGAGCGAGGCTTTCCGGCGGTCCGGGCCGGGCGATGTCGTCCTGCTCTCGCCCGGCTGCGCCAGCTTCGACATGTTCGCCGACTACCGCGAGCGGGGAGACAGGTTCAAGGAAATTGTCGGGAAAATGAGTGTTCAGGCCGTTCAAACGGCTCAAACGGTTAAAACAGCTTAAACGGCTCAAACGGTTAAAACGGCTCATACTGAATACAACAGGGAATCCGTAACCAAAGGAGGGAGCGGGATGAATAAAACGAAAATGATTATGTTTGCCGGCCTGGGGTCTCTGGTCTCGGTGTTGATCTGGAGCTTCATCGGGGGATGCCATACCGCCCCGGAGAAACCGAAGGAGACGAGCCGGGTGGAACCGGCTTCTCTTTCCGAAGAGATGCCGCCGGCGGTCGAGACCGAAGAGACCGTGATCGAAGAGATGGCCCCGGCCGGGGAAAGGGAAAAAGAGGCGGTGGTGGCGAAGGAGGAGGCTGCCGGGCCGAAGGGGCTCCCGGCTCCCCCGGCCCCCGAAGCGGCGCCGGCCGGCCGCGTTCACACGGTGGGGAAGGGGGACACGCTCTGGGCCATCAGCCGCGAATACGACGTCAGCGTTCAGAAGATCCAGGAGGCCAACTCGATCGATGACCCCGGCCGTCTCACGATCGGGCAGAAGATCCGGATACCGTAGCTGGACCCTGTTCGAAAAAGTTTTCGAGCAGGAAATCCTAAATCCTAATATCGAAATCCTAAATAAATCCAAAATCCAAATGACCAAATATCCACATATCGCGACGCTGGGCAAAATTATTTTGAATTTATGATTTTGGTCATTTGATATTATTTAGGATTTCGTATTTTCCGCCAGAGGCGTATCAGCCTTTGGCTGTAGATTTTAGAATTTTAGAGCTTAAGATTTTTTCGAGTAAGCTCTATCTGTCTCCCGCCGCCGGAGAAAATGGTCGAAAGAGCAGGGGAGGCATAGATGACAGGTCGGGCGTGAGCATCTCCGCCCCGAGTATTGATTGTTATGCAGGTCAGCCGACTGAGGATGATTCTGATTTTCCTGATCGCCGCTTTTCTCGGCGTGGGGCTGCTGATGATTTACAGCAGCAGCGCCGTTTACGCCGCCGACAGGTACGGCGACAGCTACCTGCTCCTGAAGCGCCAGCTGCTCTGGCTGGGGGCGGGGGCGGTTGTCTTTGCCATTGCCGGGAGAATCGATTATCACTGGTTTCAGAAAAAAAGCCGCTATCTCCTCCTGCTCGGGGTGCTTCTGCTGGCGGCAGTCTTCGTGCCCGGGCTGGGGCGGAGCGTCGGCGGCGCGCGCCGGTGGCTGAACCTGGGAGTGATGGGGTTTCAGCCCTCGGAGCTGGTGAAGTACCTGGCGGTGATCTACCTGGCCGACCTGCTCTCCCGCCGCCAGAATTCGCTCTCCAGCTTCACCGGCGGCTTTCTTCCTCCGCTGGCGGTGATCGGCGCCCTCTGCGGCCTGGTTGTCATCCAGCCGGACCTGGGGTCTGCCCTCAGCATCGGGGTGATCGGCCTGCTCATGCTCTATCTCGGCGGCGCGCGCCTTGTCCATCTGGGCGCGCTCTGTCTCTCCGCGATCCCGGTTCTGGCGGTCATGATCGTGAAGGTCGGATACCGAAGGCGTCGGATCATGGCGTTCATCGATCCCTGGGCCGACCCCCGGGGGACGGGATTTCAGATCATCCAGTCGCTGATCGCGCTGGGCTCCGGCGGCCCGACCGGTCTGGGATTGGGAGAGAGCCGTCAGAAGCTGTTCTACCTGCCTGCCGCCACCACCGACTTCATCTTTTCCATCCTGGGAGAAGAGCTCGGATTTTTGGGGACCGGCCTGGTGATCATCCTGGTGGTAGGCCTGCTGATCGTCGGTTTCGCCATCGCCCGGCGGGCGGATGATCTTTTCGGAAGCCTCCTTGCCGAGGGGATCACCGCGATGCTGGTCTTGCAGGCCATGGTCAACATGGGTGTGTCGTCCGGCATCCTGCCGACCAAAGGGCTCCCGCTGCCGTTTGTCAGCTACGGCGGTTCGAACCTCATCGTCAGCTTCCTGGCGGTGGGGATCCTGGCCAATATCGCCGCTCACCAGGACAGTGAATGCCGTTATCGCCGGGGAGGCGCGCCTCTCTATATCTTCAGTAAACCCAGAAAGGAGAAAAAGTGATGAAAGAAGATCTCTGTCCGGATTTTGACACCTGCTTCATCAGCAGCATGCTGAAAGCCATCGAGGTTCCCCATGTCCTGCAGTACTGCATGAAGCACTACGGGAACTGTCGTTATCACTCTCGTCCGGCCCGGGAAGCCGTTGCCGGCCAACGGGCGAAAGAGGCGGATGCGTGAAGATCGCCTTTGCGGGCGGTGGCACCGGAGGCCATCTCGCTCCCGCGATCGCGGTCCTGGAGGAGCTGCGGTTCCGGGGCGATGATTCCCCGGCGCTTTTTCTGACCGCCGGGAAAACGGCTGAAAATCTGGGAAAGATGCTGCCCGCCGTCCGGAGCGTTCTTCTCCCGGCGGCCCCCCTCGCCGGGCGGCGGTGGTGGACGATCCCCCGGGCGCTGATGCGGAACCGGCGGGGATATAGGCTTAGCCGGGCTGAGCTGACCGCGGCCTCCCCCGATCTGGTGGTCGGCCTGGGCGGATACGTGTCGGCGCCCCCCGTTCTGGCCGCCCGCCGGCTGGGGATCCCGGTGGTGCTGCACGAACAGAACCTGGTGATGGGCCGTGCTAACCGGTTCCTGGCGCGGTATGCCGACCGGGTCGTCGGCAGCTACCCTCTCCGGTTATCCGGAGGGGCTCCCCGCGTCCTGTCGGGGATCGGGTTCCCGATCCGGCAGGCGGCCCGGCTGGCGGCTCCGGAAGGCACCGGCGCCGGGTGGGGGCTGGAGCCCGGCCGGTTCACCGTTCTCGTTCTCGGGGGGAGCCGGGGCGCGCGCCCTCTTAACCGGCTGCTGGAGGAAGCGCTCCGGGGCCGGGCGATCCCCGGTGACGCGCAGTTTATTCATTGTACCGGCCCCGACGACCGGGAGAGGATGGCCGGGGCTTACCGGGCGGCCGGCCTTCCCGCCGCCGTCTTCGCCTCCCTGGCCGAGATCGGGCAGGCGTACAGCCTGGCCCGCCTCGTGATCGGGAGGGCCGGGGGGGCCACCCTGGGCGAGATCGCTTACTGGGGGCTCCCCGCGATCCTGGTCCCTTATCCATTGGCCGCCGACGATCACCAGCTGGCCAACGCCCGGTATTTTCAGGAGGCCGGCGCCGCGCTGGTTTACGAGCAGGCGGACCTGACGGCGCCGATCCTGAACGCGGAGATCCGGCGGTTGAGAAAGGAGGGGGAGCTGCTGAAGAAGATGTCGGCCGCCGCCCGGGGGCTCTATCTCCCCGGGGCGGCCGGGAGGATGGTCGACATTTTCCGGGAAGTGCTCGAAAACAAACATGAAGGCCTCGGATAAAATGACGGTGTTCGGGCGGCCCGATGTCAAGGCGGTCCATTTTGTCGGGGTCGGCGGCGCCGGGATGAATGTCCTGGCCGGGATCCTGATCTCGCTGGGGCTGGAGGTCTCCGGCTCCGACCTTCGCCGGAGTCCGGCGACCGAACGTCTCGCCGCCCGAGGCGCCTCCATCAGGGAAGGCCACCGGTCGGAACAGGCGGCCGGGGCCGACCTGCTGGTGTATTCCTCCGCCGTCAGGCGGGATAACCCCGAGCTGGCGGCGGCCCGGTCGCGGGGAGTCCCCATTCTCCACCGCTCGGAGCTTCTGGGGGGGTTGATGAAGCTGAAGCGGGGGGTCGCGGTCGCCGGGAGCCATGGAAAGACCTCGACCGCGGCCATGATCGCCTGGATCCTGGTCCGGTCCGGGTATGCGCCGTCCCTGGCTCTGGGGGGCGACGCCATCGGTCTGGAAGATGACCCGGGATGGGGGGCCGGCGACCTGCTGGTGGCGGAGGCGGATGAGAGCGACGGCTCCCTGGAACGGCTCGCTCCGGCGGCGGAAGTGATCACCGGGCTCGACCTTGATCATGTCGATTATTATTCCAGCTGGGAAAAGCTGATCGACACCTTCCGCCGGTTTGTGGACCGGCTGCCGCCGGAGGGGACACTGGTCATCCATCAGGACACGGCCGATCTGGAGCGGCTCCGGAAAGGAGTCGGCCGGGTGCTGACCTATGGATTGAACCCGGGCGCCCGGGTCCGGGCGGCCGGTGTCCGCCTGGAGCGGGGAGGAAGCTGTTTCACGGTTGAAAAAGACGGGGATGAACTGGGCGAGGCGGCCCTCCCGCAGCTTGGTCTCTGCAACGTGCAGAACAGCCTGGGAGCGATCGCCCTCTGTCTGGAGGAGGGGGTCCCTTTCCCGATGATCTCCCGGGCGCTGGCCGGATTCCGGGGCGTCCGCCGGCGGCTGGAGATCAGGTCCGCCGGCCCCGTCATGGTCGTGGTAGACTATGCCCATCACCCGGTTGAGATTGTCGCCGCCCTGGCCGCCGTTCGGACCGCGCGGCCCCGGAAAATCTGGTGTGTTTTTCAGCCGCACCGGTACACCCGGACCCGCCATTTCTTCCGGGAGCTGGCGGAGTCGCTCCTCGGGGCCGACCGGATCATCATCACCGAGCTCTATCCCGCGTTCGAGCTCCCGCTGCCCGGGGTTAGTTCCGCCCTTCTGGTGGATGCTCTGAAAGAACGGGGGCGCGCCGATCCGGTCCTGATGGAGCAGTCGGCGATCCGTCCGTACCTGGAGCGGGAAGTGGCCGAGGGCGACGTTGTCGTGATCATGGGGGCGGGTGACGTCGGGCGGTTGGCCGGCGACCTGGCCCGTAACCCCCTGCGTGGGGGGTAAAAAACATCTATGTGGATCAGATAATCAGAAGATCAGTGGGCAGAATACCAGGATATCAGAGGATCAGTCGGCGCGGCCGGCGGGCAGTTTTAACTTTAGGCACTTCAGGCACTTCTCCGCCGGAGGCGGATCAGCCTCTGGTTGAAAACATTAGGCACTTTAGGCACTTATGATGGTAGGTCCGAAAAAATACGGCACGGTCGGTGTTCTCCTGGGCGGGCCATCCGCGGAGAGGGCGATCTCGCTCAAGTCGGGGAAGGCAGTGGCCGCCGCGCTCCGGGGAGCGGGTTTAACCGTCATCGAGATCGGTGAAGATGAAGATATCGTCGCCGGGCTCGCGGCCCGCCCTCCCGATGTCGCCTTCATCGCCCTTCACGGCCGTTTCGGAGAAGACGGCCAGATCCAAAAGCTTCTGGAAGAACGGAACATCCCCTATACCGGGTCGGGGATCGAAGCCAGCCGCCTGGCGATGGACAAGGTCGCCTCCCGCGCCCGCTTTGCCGCGGCCGGGCTGGCCGCCCCGACCTTTCGAGCATATGGTCCCGGGGATGGCCCGTCCGCCGCGCCGTTCCCCTTCCCGGTGGTGGTCAAGCCGGCCCGGGAGGGCTCCAGCATCGGGCTGAGCCTGGCCAAGACGGCCCGGCAGTTCGTGAAGGCCGTCGCGTTCGCCCGGCGCTATGACGAGGTCATCCTGGTGGAAAGATATATTCCGGGGAGAGAGATGACCGTCGGCATCCTTGATGACGAGCCCCTGCCGGTGGTGGAGATTATCCCGCAAAATCCCTTCTTTGACTACGATGCGAAGTATGTCAAGGGAAGATCACAGTTCGTGGTCCCCGCGGTCCTTCCGGCTCCCGTCTGCCGGGACATTCAGCGGGTCGGCCTGACGGCCCATCGGGCTCTGGGGTGTTATGCCTGTTCCCGGGCCGATGTCATACTCGGCCGGGATGGGACACCGTATATTTTAGAAATCAATTCCATACCGGGATTCACCGCCACCAGCCTTCTGCCCCAGGCCGCGGCCTCGGCCGGGATGGACTTCGCGGCGCTTTGCCGCCGTCTCCTGGACCTGGCCCTGACCCGGAAGAACTATCGGAGATCGGGATCAACAAAAGGAGGAGTTTCATGAAATGGCTTTCATTGAGCAGCAAGCTCAGCCGCCCCCGCTCGAATGTGAAGATGAACGCGGCGGTCAAGCGGCGGAAAAAGAAAAACTCCGCTCCCGCCGGTTCCCGGCCCGGCGGGGGGCGGAGGGCGGGGAGTGTCATCCTGTTCATCCTCTTTCTCGCCGCCCTGGGCGGGGGAGGGTGGTGGCTGATGCGGAGCTCGAAAATGTTTATCGTCAGGGAGATCCGGATCCGCAACAACCATGCCTATACCGAGCAAGAGATAATGGAGATGACCGGTCTGGAGACGGGGGGAAACATTTTTTCCCTGGATCCCGCCGCCGCCCGGGACAACCTCCTTCATAATAGTGATTTCCGCGACGCCCGCGTGGAACGCATTTTCCCGGACCTGGTCCAGGTCGATGTCGTGGAGCGCGAGCCCCGCGCCCGGGTGCATTTCGGGCAGCTCTATACGATCGACGACAGGGGGGTTGTTCTCGGCCCCCGCAAATCGGCTCCGGAGGCCCGGCTCCCGATCATCCGCGGGCTGAAGGTGGTCAATAACAGCCGGGATCTGTCCCCGCCCGACAAGAAGGACGCCTGTCTGCGCCTCCTGCGAGAACTGGAGGAGCAGGGCATCGGGTCTTTGGTCAGGATCGATGAAATCAGGATCTTCTCCTCTGACCTGATCGAGATGAAAACGGAAGGGGAGATGGAGATCACCCTCGGCCAGGAGGATTACGGCGAGCAGCTGATGCGTCTGAAGACGGTGCTCAACAAGCTGGGATCGGATCTGGACCGGGCCCGGGAGGTGGATCTCCGATACTCCCGGATCCCGGTGGTCTTCGATGATTGAAATCTTATTTTTCCTCCGGAAAAATAAGAGTGAATTAATTAAATTAACGACCGTAGGGCGTTAATTTATAAGAATGAGTAAGCACCGCGACATCATCGCCGCCCTCGATGTGGGAACGACCAAGATCTGCCTTCTGGTGGCCGAGCGGGTCGAAAACGGAGATATTCGCATTCTGAGCGCGGGAACCCAGCCGTCCCGCGGTTTGCGCAAGGGCGAGGTGATCAATGTTGCCCAGACCGTGGACTCGATCGAGAAGACCTTTTCCCAGGTGGAGAACATCTGCGAGGTCGAGATCAGTTCCGTCTTCGCCGGAATTACGGGAAGCCATATCCAGAGTTACAACAGCCGGGCGGTTTTGCCGGTCGCCAACCCGGCGGTCGGAGTGACGGAAAAAGACATGCTCAACGCGATCGAGGCCGCCCGCTCCGTCGCGCTCCCCCGGGAATGCGAGATTTTGCATACCATCCCGCAGGAGTTCTCGGTTGATGACCGGGAGGGGATCGCCGACCCCGAAGGGATGCAGGGGACCCGGCTGGAGGCCCGGGTCCACCTGGTGACCGGCCGGACGGCCGCGATCCGGGACATCGCAAACTGCATCAACCAGGCCGGTCTCGCCGTCGCTGAAGTCGTCCTCCAGCATCTGGCCTCCAGCCTGGCGGTGGTGAGGAAGGAGGAACAGCAGTCCGGGGTGGTGCTGGTCGACATCGGCGGCGGGACCACGGATTATGTTTTTCTCCGGGATGAGACTGTCTGGCACACGGGGGTCTTGTCCGTGGGCGGCGATCACGTCACCAATGATATCAGCCTGGGGATGAAGCTTCTCCTCCGCCAGGCCGAGGAACTGAAAAAGAAATACGGTTCCGCCCTTCACGATCGGGTGAAAGATGACGCCGGTCTCTTCCTGCCGGAGGCCCTGGTCCGGTCCGTTGACGGCCTTTCCCGCAGGAAGCTCTGCCAGATCATCGAGCTGCGGCTGGTTGAGCTTTTCCGGTTGATCCGCCGGGATCTGGAAAAAGCAGGTCATTTTCAGTCCATCGGTTCGGGTCTGGTGCTGACCGGGGGGAGTGCCCTGCTGAAGAATATCGCCGACCTGGCCGAGCGGGAAACCGGTTTGCCGGTCAGGATCGGTACCCCGGCCGGCGTCTCGGGCCTGCGGGAAGTGATCGACAGCCCGGTCTATTCCACCGCCGTCGGGCTGATCAAATACGGCTTCCGGCCGGAGCGTCCCCGGCCGGCCGGGGACGCCTCTCCGGTGAAGTTCATCGGCGGATTGAAACGCTGGCTGGGACGGTATTTTTAATCTACTGCGTTGGAATTTCAATAATTATTAGCCACCAAGACACAAAGACACCAAGAAAAAAAAGGGTAAAATATTCACCTTATTCGATTTTCCTTAGTGCCTTGGTGTCTTGATGGCGGAAAGGTGCGCCGAAGGCGCTAATTTATCATATTTTTCCTCAGGAAAAATTGGCGGAGAAGACACATGAGCAAGGGAAAAACTGAAAAGAAAATTTCCCTCTGGGGGGTCGGCCACTGGGGCGTGCGGGTGGCCGGGTCGATGCCGGATGAGTATCGTCGCCGGCTGAAAATCGTGGCGGTCGATTCGGATGTCCAGTCCCTGATCTGTTCGCCGGTCGCTGACAAGCTAACCCTCGGATGGGAGGAAGCCGCCGGGCGGTCCGCCGGCGGTGATGGCGGCAAGGGCGAAGAAGCATTCCGGGAGAGTGCGTCGGCCATCAAGGAGAAACTGGCTGATTGCCGGGTGGCCCTGATCGTCGGCGGACTGGGAGGGGGAACGGGGAGCAGCCTGATCCCGGCGCTCTGCGGCACCGCGCGCGGTTTGAAGATTCTGACCCTGGCCCTGGTGACGCGCCCGTTTGCCTTTGAGGGGAAAAAGAAGAACCTGCTCTTCCAGCGGGCGCGGGAGGGGATTGAAAAAAGCGGGGCGGGCCTGGCCTGTTTTTCCCTGGATCGCCTGGTCGGCAAGGCTGAAGACGATACCCCTCACGACGAGGTTTTCCAACGCTGCGACCGGATATTGCAGGAAGCGGTCGAGTGCGTGATCGACTGCCTGTCGCCATCCCCCGGGTCGGGATGCGACGGCGCCGCGCTGGAAAATATTTTGACCGCGCCCGGAGAAACCGTGATGGGCGCGTATGAGACGGCGAAGCCGGAGAATCTGGTGGCGGCGGCGAAGGGCGCGTTCTCGGCGCTTTCTCTCCGACCCGCCGAACTGGGCCGGGCGCGGGGATTCTTGATTCAGATTGAGGCTGCCGGGCCGATTCCCTTCCGCCATGTCGAGCAGGCGGTCGGAGCGGTCTCCGGGCGGCTGGCCGAGGACGCGGACCTCCTCTACGCCGTCACCCGAAAAAAGGAAGCGGGGGACAAGATCATCGTCCGCATCATCGCCTTCGGGATTCCGGAGAGGGGAGGGGAGAAGATCGCGTCCGCGATCCCGGTCACCATGACGACCGACGTCCGCCCGGCTGTTCAGACGGAGATCGACTTCAAGAAGCTGACCCGGGGGGTGTTTGCCGACACCGGCCCCACGCTTCTCGACGGGGAGGACCTGGACATCCCGACATTCGTCAGGAAAGGGGTCGAGCTGGAATAATTTCCTATTTCGGAATGTCAATAATCGGGAAATCCGATTATTGACATTCCGAAATAGGAGAAAAAGCAACTAAAGTAAAAAAATATTAGCTCTGGCTTTATTATAGTAAGGGCTTACCGTTACGGACTGATCAGTTGGACGTGAACTGATCCTATGGTTGTTATCAATCAATTTTATATTCTAAAAAATGAAATTTTTCTAAATTAGCGCCGGAGGCGCTAATTTATGATTTTTTTCATCAGGATCGCCAAGTTACTGCTGGGGCTCTTCCTCATCCCCGCCTGCGTGTCGGCCACGGTGGTCTTCGGCCGGGAGATCTTCCCGTCCCTGAAGACCGAGATCTGGTTCTTCGCCGGGCTCTTCAGTTACCTGCTGCTGCTGGCCGTTTTCCAGCAGCCGATCCGGACCTATATTTTCGGGCACGAACTGACCCACGTTCTCTGGGTCTGGCTCTTCGGCGGACGGGTCAAGGGCTTCCGGGCGGCGGCAACGGGCGGGGAAGTCCGCACGTCCAAATCGAATTTTCTCATCTTTCTGGCCCCGTATTTTTTCCCCCTCTACAGCGCGCTGGCCATCGCCGGCTACGGTCTCCTGACCGTTTTTTTCCAGCTGCCGCCGGTCGCGATGCGGATTCTCAGTTACCTGCTTGGTTTTACCTGGGCGTTTCACTTCACCTTGACCCTGTACGTGCTCATTCAGGGACAGCCGGATGTTTGGGCCGCCGGCCGGATTTTTTCCTTCCCTTTTATATATCTCGTGAATGTGGTGGTCCTGGCATCGCTGATTATCTTCGTCACGCCCCGTCTCTCCTCCGGGACATACTTCTCCCGCCTCTGGGAAAAAGCGTGTCTCGACTACCGGTATCTCTGGACGGCCGGCCCCGGGATCTGCGAGGAGAACTACCGCGCCTGCCGGGATAAAGTAGCCGCCCTCGTTGCCGGAAGGTGAGCAAAAGCGCCTTCCCGGTTGCCGTCTTTGAACAGTCCCCCCGAAGAGCGGAATATCTCTCCTTCCGGGCGCCCGCCGGCCGGGGATACCGGGCAGAAGGGGTGCCGGGCGGGAGGAGAATGCCCGGTGAAGTAAAGTCTTGAAATTTTCCCGGCCGGTCGGGTATCATACCATTAAGCAGTTCTTGGAAAAAAATATCAATCGGAGGAGACAGAATCGCCATGAAGAAAAAAGTGACGGCCGGCGCGGTGCTTTTCCTGGGGGTTGTCTTCATTCTGGCTGTTCCCGCCCGGGGGAGAGATCTCTTTAACATCCTGCGAGTCCGGACCATACCCAACCCGGTGATCGGTGTTTTTCCGGGAGACGAGGCGCTGGAGGTCACCTTCACGCTTCGCTCTGAACGATGGATCCCGGCGGGGTGGAGCCTCCGGTATTATGATGATTCCCGACGGTGGCTGGGCACCCAGACCACGGCCTATTTCAGTTCCTCGCAGAACAACCCCTATCTCGTCAGCAAGGGCAGGCTTAAAGGGGGAAATGTCTATGTCGCCCTCTTCCCGCTCCGTGCGGATGCTCCCTACCTGGTCGTGGCCCTGGGCGACGGATTGGAACAGAAGGCGATTCTCTTTCCGTACACCGATCTCCTTCAGGATTTTTCCGTGCCGGTAAAAAGGCTGAACGATGAGATTTCCCGCTCGGACTATGTGTTTATTGAAAAGGAAGAGGATGAAGTGGACATACTGATTGTCAGCGAGCAATCGCCCGCCGGAATGGCAGGCAAGACCGGGGAATAGGGGCTGAACTTCAGCGAAAAGGTTGCTGCCCGGGCTTGTTTCCGGTCTCCTCGGGACTATACGTTTTACGGCTATTAAAGGGGGCGAGGTAGGGAGAAAAAACTGAACGTCCAACGCCGAACGTTCAACGTCGAACATCGAACGTCACCGGGGCGCGGGACTAATTTTCTTTCTCTGTGTTCTCCGTGGTTCAAAGAGGGGGCGAGGTAGAGGGAACTCTTGCGTATTTTGCGCTTTTTTGCGGCTGCTGCCATGATGGCTTTTATCGAGGCAATCAAAGAGCGGATCCTGATCGGCGACGGCGCCATGGGGACGCTGCTCCTCTCTAAGGGGATACGCCCCCAGCAGAGTTTCGAATCCCTCTGCCTGACCGAGCCGGCGGAGATAAAAGCGGTCCATCAGGAGTATATCGCCGCCGGGGCCGACCTGATTGAGACCAACACCTTCGGGGCCAACCGATTCCGTCTGCGACCCGCGGGGTATGAACGGCAGGCGGCGCGGATCAATCAGGCGGCCGCGGCCCTGGCCCGGGACGCCGCCGGTGATGCTGTTTTCGTGGCTGGAGCGGTGGGAATGATCCCCACGCCGGACCGCGAGGCGGCCGGTCAGCGGCCTTCCGAGGGAGGGGAACTCTTCGAGGCCTATCGGGAGCAGATCGCGGCTCTCGCCGGAGGCGGCGTCGACCTCATCCTCCTGGAGACATTTGAAGAGTGGGAGAATCTCGATCTCGCCATCCGGGCCGCCCGGGAGGTTACCGATCTCCCCGTCATCGCCCAGATGGCCTTATCCAACCGCGGCCTCTGCATCTTCGGCCGCATCGCGGAGATCTACTGCCGGCAGGCGCTCGCTGCCGGGGCGTCTGTCTTCGGGAGCAACTGCGGCGGGGGCTTTTCCTCGGTCCGGGAGGTCCTGAAAGGCGCGGCGGGCGTTGAAGGAGCTCTGCTGTCCGCTTTCCCCAACGCCGGTATCCCGCAGATGATCCAGGGAAGGATCATTTATCCGGCTGCTCCGGAGTATTTCGCCGAAAAATGTCTGGAGCTTCTCCCGCTCGGCGTCCGTCTGATCGGCGGCTGCTGCGGGACCACCCCCCGGCACATCCGTGCTCTCCGCCAGGCGCTGGGCCGGCTCTCCGCCGAACCGGCGGCCCGCCGGGTTGCCCCGCCGCCCCGGATTGCCGTCGTTCCCCGATCGGAAAAGTCCGTGGAGGGAGGTTTTCTCTCCAGCCTCCGGCGGGACCGGCTCCCGATCATTGTCGAGATCGACCCCCCCGCTTCCCCCGACCTGGAGAGGGTGGTCCAGGGCGCCCTGGCGGTCAAAAACGCCGGCGCCGACGCGGTCTCGATGGCGGACAATCCTCTGGCCGCCCTCAGGGTCAGCTCGATCTGCGCCGGGGGGGTTGTCCGGCGCCGAGCGGGCATCCAGGTCATCCCCCACCTGACCACCCGGGATCATAATATCCTCGGCCTCCAGTCCATCCTCCTGGGGGCCCAGGTGGAGGGACTGGAGGCCGTCCTGGCCGTTACCGGCGATCCGGCCGGGAAGAGCGACCAGCCCGGGAACCGGGGGATATTCACCATCAACAGCATCCACCTGGTGGGCTTGATCGATCAGCTGAACCGGGGCCACATGCTCTCGGGCAAAACAATCGCCCATCCGACCAGCCTCTCGATCGGGGTCGCCTTTAACGCCAACGCCCCCAACCTGGAGGCGGAAGTGCTCAAGCTCCGCAGGAAGGTCGACAGCGGCGCCCGCTTTGCGCTGACCCAGCCCGTCTTTACCGCCGATCTGGTCCGGAAAGTCCTGGCGGCCTGTTCCGGCATCGACATCAAGATCTTCGTCGGGATCTATCCCCTCCTCTCGCTCCGGAACGCCGAGTTCATGGAGAACGAGGTCCCCGGGATCGCCATCCCCCGGGCGGTGAAAGAGAGGATCGCCGGCGCCGGGGACGGCCCCGCCCAGCGCCGGGCCGGCCTGGAGCTCGCCGCCGGTCTGATCGATGAGATCAGGCCGAAGATCGACGGGCTTTATATCATCAGCCCCCTCAATAAATGGGCCGTCCCTCTCGAGCTGGTTCGGCGCGTGCGCTCGCAGGAATAGAAGCCCTTCCCGTTCCGGGCATTCCTGCCCGCCGATTGCCGCCGCCGCATTCCTTCTTGATGCGGGACGTATGCACAATCAGCCGATTTCCGCCTGCCGGCAGGTGGAAATCGGTTAAAATTCTTGACTGAGCATCTCAGCATAGTAGAATTCGCCCCAATCAGGAACCGCGCCCCACCGGGCACACGAATTAACCGGAGGATATCATGAGTGTAAAGATCGGAATCAACGGGTTCGGGCGGATCGGCCGCCAGATTTTCAGAATTCTCAACGCGGATCCCGCTTTCGAGGTGGCCGCCATCAACGACCTGACCGATGCCTCCACCCTGGCCCATCTGCTCAAGTACGATTCCGTCCACGGGAAATTCCCGGGGACGATCAAGGTCTCCGGCGGCAGCCTGGTGGTCAACGGGAAGGAGACAAAGGTTCTCTCCGTTAAAGATCCGGCCGAACTGCCCTGGAAAGAAGAGGGGGTGGATATCGTGGTCGAGGCGACCGGCGTTTTCAGGAATGTCACCGACCTGAAAAAGCATATCGAGGCCGGCGCCAAAAAAGTTCTCCTGACGGTCCCCCCCAAGAAAGATCCGGACGGCGAGGTCGAGCTGATCGTGATCGGTGTCAACGACAGGAAACTAACCCCGGCGATGCGGTTTATATCCAACGCCAGCTGCACCACCAACTGCCTGGCTCCGATTGCCAAGGTTCTTAACGACAGCTTCGGGATCGAGAGAGGGCTGATGACGACGGTCCATTCCTACACCAACGATCAGAGGATACTGGATCTCCCCCACTCGGACCTCCGCCGCGCCCGGGCGGCGGCCGTCAGCATGATCCCCACCACCACCGGCGCCGCCAAGGCGGTCGGCAAGGTGCTCCCCGAGCTGAAAGGCAGGCTGGACGGTTACGCCCTCCGGGTCCCGACCCCGGACGGCTCCCTGGTCGACCTGACCGTAGAGCTGTCAAGGGACGCCACGGTTGACGAGGTCAATGCCGCCATCGAGAAAGCGGCATCCGGGGAGATGAAGGGGATTCTGGAGTACGAGCGGGATCCCATCGTCTCGATCGATGTCGTCGGGAACCCCGCCTCGTCCGTATTCGACTCCCTGGCGACGATGGAGGTCGGGAAGAGGATGATCAAGGTTCTCGCCTGGTACGACAACGAATGGGGATATTCCAACCGCTGCGTCGACCTGCTCAGGTTGATGGCAAAATAAAAGCCGGTGTTACAGGGATGCCGATTCTGAAAATCTCATATGGGGGTTCTGACAGCAGATAAATAACAAATCACAAGCACCAAATAACACTGTTTCGGAATTTCAATAATCGGAAAAATCCGATTATTGAACTCCCGAAACAGACGAAAAAGCAATCAAGATGAGATTAAGCCATTTTTGGATTATGATAAAATGGGTTACTGTTGCTTATTAAGTAGGTGCATACCAACTAATTCCTGGGGCATCATCAGTCTGGTACAACTTTTAAAGGTTCAATTAACTCCAATTTACTAAATTAGCGCCGGAGGCGCTAATTTATAATGGCTAAACTGGGGATAGAAGATCTCGATCTGAAGGGAAAGCGGGTCCTGGTCAGGGTTGACTTCAATGTCCCGCTCGATGGGGACCGCCGGATTACCGACGACACCCGGATCCGGGCCGCCCTCCCCACGATCAGGTACGTGATCGAGCATGGCGGGAAGGCGATTCTCGTCTCTCACCTCGGCCGTCCGAAAGGGAAGAGGGATCCGGCGTACAGTCTGGGCCCGGTCGCGGTCCGTCTCTTCGAACTGCTTGATCAACGGGTGGTCTTCGTCGATGACTGCATCGGGCCCGGGGCGAAAGAGGCGGTGAAGAAGATGAAGGACGGGGACGTCGTCCTCCTCGAGAACCTCCGGTTTCATCCCGGCGAGGAGGCGGGAGACGACGCCTTTGCGCGCGAGCTGGCCGCTCTGGCCGATCTCTACATCGACGACGCCTTCGGCACCGCCCACCGCGCCCACGCCTCCATGGTCGGGGTGACCGCCTACCTCGACCGCAGCGCCGCCGGTTTCCTCCTTCAGAAAGAGATCGACTACCTGGGAAAAGCTCTCGCGGATCCGGAGCGGCCCTTCATCGCCATCCTCGGCGGAGCCAAGGTCTCCGACAAGATCAAGGTGATCGAGAACCTGGTCCGCAGCGTCGATTCGATCCTGATCGGGGGCGCCATGGCCTACACGTTCATGAAGGCGATCGGGGTTCCGGTCGGGGCCTCCCGGGTCGAGGAGATCATCGAGGACAAGAAAGGAATGGCCATTGATGTCGCCGGACTGGTCCGGGGCATCCTGGAAAAAGCCGCCGCCCGCGGGGTCGAGGTCCTTCTTCCCATCGACCATGTCGTGGCGGATCGGTTTTCTGAAGACGCCGCGGTCAGGGTCGTCCCCCGGGACGGGATCGCCGCCGGCTGGATGGGAATGGACATCGGCCCCAGGACCGGCCGGCTGTACGGCGATAAGATCGGGAAGGCCGGGACCGTCGTCTGGAACGGCCCGATGGGGGTGTTCGAGATGAAGCCCTTTGCCGCGGGAACGCTGGCCGTTGCCCGGGCCCTGGCCGAATCCTCCGCCCTCTCGATCATCGGCGGGGGCGATTCCGTGGCCGCCGTCAACCGGAGCGGCCTGGCCGGCCGGATCACCCACATCTCGACCGGGGGCGGGGCCTCGCTGGAGTTCCTGGAAGGGAAAGTCCTCCCCGGCATCGCCGCCCTGACTGATGGTGTCGCGTCTTGACATTGGACATTATCATTTTTTGCAGGCATGTTATCTAATTTGCGCCAGGTTAGAAAAATAGTGTATTAGCAGTTTTCTGTTTTTATGATAATGTCCAATGTCAAGACGCGACACCTATAAGGATAATGTCCAATGTCAAGACGCGACACCAAGCCTTTAATCGCCGGCAACTGGAAACTTCACAAGACCATCCCCGAGGCGCTGGAACTGGCCGGGGCGTTGAAACGGGACCTCGCCGCCTGTACCGGCGCCGACCTGCTCGTCTGCCCGCCTTTCGTCGACCTGAAGCCGGTCGCCGACCTGCTTCAGGGAAGCTCCATCGCCCTTGGCGGCCAGGACCTTTTCTGGGAAGACGCCGGTGCCTTCACGGGGGCGATTTCCGGGCCGATGCTCAGGTCGGCGGGATGCAGCCACGTCATCATCGGCCATTCGGAAAGGAGAGAGCATTTCGGAGACACCGATCAGATCGTGAATAAAAAAATCAGGGCGGCGATCACCTCCGCTCTCACCCCGATCCTCTGCGTGGGGGAGTCGCTGGAGAAGCGGGAGCAGAAAGTGACCAAGGAGTTTTTACGCAAGCAGCTGGGGCTGGATATCCGGGGGATCGGCCCGGAGTGGATAGCCCGGATAATCGTTGCCTATGAGCCGATCTGGGCGATCGGGACCGGGATGACGGCCACCCCCCGGCAGGCCGGGGAAACCCACCGTTTCATCCGGGAACTCTTCGCCGAACATTACAACGATTCGATCGCGAACAACATCCGGATTCTTTACGGGGGAAGCGTCAAGCCGGATAACGCCCGGGTTCTGATCGCCGAGGCGGACGTGGACGGCTTCCTGGTTGGCGGCGCCAGCCTGGATGCCGCTGCCTTCGTCGCCATTGCCCGCTGCAGCACAATGTGATCTTATTTTTCCTTCGGAAAAATAAGAATGGGCAAGCAATGACCCGATATTGCAGGGATATTTTAAAGTAACTTCATGTAATTCATATAAATTTGCGAGCGCAGCGAGCTAATTTATAAGGAGATGTGATTAATGCTATTCATCATTTTAATCGTCCTCTATGTTGTCATCTGCATCGCGCTGATTGTGATTGTTCTTCTGCAATCCGGCCGGGGCAGCGGCCTGGCCGGCATCTTCGGCTCCGGCGGCGGCGGCCAGACCATCTTCGGGGCCCGGACCGGCGATGTCCTGACCAAATCCACGACCGTCCTGGCGGTCTGTTTCATGGTTTTTTCTCTGGTGCTCGCCGTTCTCTCCGCCCGGAAAACATCTTCGCTGACCAGGGAGATCGAAGCGGTGGGCCTGGAGATGCCCGCCTTCCCGGAAGCCGTTCCGGCCGGTGAAGGAGAGACCGGGGAAGCACCGGCAGCGGCGGGAGAGACACCCGGGGAAACCAGTGCTCCGGCCGGTTTTTGATTGAACGTTCAACGTTGAACGTTCAACGTTGAATCCTCACCGTTTAATTTTTCCCATTCCCCCAGCCGTCCGGAGATGAACCGGATGATCCGTTCCTGTGCCCCCCGCCCGCTGCCGGTCACGGGTATCGGGTCCCCGAAGGTTATGTGAACCGGGATCCGGGGGGAAATTTTCCCCAGGTCCTTCACCCACTTCCCCGTCCCCCAGGCGTCGGTTTTGATGGCGATGGGGATCACCGGAGCTCCGGCTCGACGGGCCAGTTTCACCCCCAGGGAATTAAACTCTCCGGGAGAGAATACGGGGGACCGGGTGGTCTGGGGGAAGAGGATGATCGATGTCCCGCGGCGCAGGCGTTTCTCTCCTTCCCGGAGTACGATCTCCAGATCCTGCCGGGGGTTTCTCCGGGAGACGACGATCGGATTCCGGCTGGACAGAACGCAGCCGAAGAAGGGGTAGGCGAGCAGGCTCTCCTTGACGACAAACGTGACATCCCGGTGCGGCTGGATGATCCCGGGGAGGAGAAACGTCTCCAGGATGCTCATGTGGTTGCCCGCCAGGACGCACGGTGAAGGGAGGTTGATGAAAGAGGCGGTGTTTTCGATGCTCACCGTGATGCCGACCGACTCCAGCGCGGCCAGCGTCAGCCGGCTGGACTGGATCCACTGCTCGCCGGTGTATTCTCCCCGCCGGGCTGTGCGTCCGGCCGACAAGACGATCTTCAGCAGTTTCAGGTAGAAAAACGCCTCCGGGGCCGCCCGGGCGGCCCGGCCGATCTTTCTTGCCGGCGAATGATAATCGCTGATAATCGGGGCGGAGTTCATGAGGACGTATTCATAATCCGCCGGGACGCAAAGAGCTCCAAGGAGAACTTTACCGGGTGCTGGCAGTCTTCGCGTTCTTGGCGCCTCTGCGGTTCAATAAAGGCGTCTTTTTCGTCTGGCTTCTGATCAGCAGAACAGCCCCGGCGATGATGACCGGGATGCTGAGAAGCTGGCCCACGTTCAGGGGGAGGGGAAGCCGATAGGATTCCTGCCTCTCCTTGGCGAATTCAATCAACAAGCGCGAGCAGAAGACCGTGATCAGAAAAAGTCCGATCAGTTCCCCCGGCGGTGTCAGGCCCCCCTGTTTCCGGTAGACGGCCAGGAGGAACAAAAAGATCAGCAGATAGGCCCCGGCCTCGTAAAGCATCGCCGGGTGGCGGGGGAGGGGGATGCCGGCCGCCGCCCGCGGGAATTCGAACGCCCAGGGCAAGCGGCTGGGCGTGCCGAGTATCTCCGAATTGAAGAGATTCCCCAGGCGGATCAGGGCTCCCCCGAGGGCGGCCGGGATCGCGAGCCGGTCAAGGATCCACAGATACGGTTGCCCGGGCCGGTGCCTGGTATAAAAGTAGAGCGCGACCAGAATGCCGGCGGCGGCGCCGTGACTGGCCAGGCCCCCCTCCCAGATCCGGATGATCTCCGCCGGCCGGCTCAGGTAATAACCCGGTTCATAAAAGAAGCAGTGCCCCAGCCGGGCGCCGATCAGCGTCCCTCCCAGAACGTATCCGAGGAGCGCCCCCAGGTCTTTCTCGGGCTTGTTCTCCCGCCAAAAGATTCTCTGAACGATCAGGTATCCCAGGAAGAAGGCGAGCGCGAAGATCACCCCGTACCACCG